>JBILUI010000201.1:0-3329 GCA_044371145.1 Chthoniobacterales bacterium
GATCCATTCGGCCAACCGTCCCTCCTCGGGCGAATACTGCACGACCGCGACATCACCGCCGGCGGACTGCTCCAAAGCCCAGAACGTGTTGCCGCGTCCCGCGGACAAAGCGCGCACTTTGCTCGCCGCGGGTGTTTCGAGCCGTTGCCATTCCGGCGCGCCATGCCAGAGCGAACCATCTTCGCCCGCGACGACCACATCGTCGGTCCCGAGCGGTGCGACGGCCACCGGTTTGACCGGAGGCGCGGACAATGCGGAGCGCTCGGTCAAGTTCGTCGCATCGTAAATCTTGATGCCGCTCCCGGAGAGAACCGCCAGACGATCCTCGCGCCCGGCCACATCGACCGGATCGTCGGAAAGTTCCACCCCGGCGACTTCCTTGCCGGTGGCGAGATCGAGAGCGCGAAGTTTCTTGCCCGTCAGGACAAAGACGCGCCCCCCCGCTGCGGCTAGTTTCACCTTTTGCGCGGCGGCGGAAAGCGGTTCGGCCGCCAGCGCAATCCACGGACTGGCATTCTGCGGCGAGTAACGCAGCAGCGCACCCTTGTCTCCGGCAAGCCGTGCGGCGAGGAGGAGGTCGCGGCCCGCCAGAATGCCGACCGCTCCTACCGAAACAACACGCGGCGCATCTTCGGTCGTGATCCAGCCGTTGAAGTGAAACGCCTCGCCATCCACAGCCACTTCTCCCATATGGAATCCCCTCGCGGTGTAGGTTCCCGCCGCGACCGTCTGTCCGCCCGAGTCTTTACCATCCCACTCGGTCGACAATCCGTTGAGACCCGCGGAGAAGTTCGCGATCGGCCATTCGTCGCAGAGCACGCGCACCAACTTTCCCGCGTTGTCGTAGATACCGAGACTGACCGTGCCTTCCGCCGAGGGCGGAACGAACCGGATCTCCACGGCATAAGCCGCGGTCGCGAAAAGCAGAAGCGCGTAGATTAAGCGTAGTGCCGCCATTCCAAATCGGGGAAAATGTTGTCCCTTTCCCGGCACGCGGCGAGAAAATCCGCATCCGGGCGCCCGGTTTCGAGCGTCTCGTGCAAGCGGTTGAACCGCAGCAGATGGTCTTTCGTCCGCCGTGCGGCGTAGTCCCGCGCCGTTCCGGTGCGCATGAGAAAAGCCCAGTCGCTCGACTGGGCGAGCAGGAGTTCGCGCGCCATTTGCTGCAAGGTCTCCTGCTTCCATTTGGTCCGGGTTTTCACATTTCTGGCCGCCGCTTCATGCATACGGCGCGCCGCCGCGTGGAGGTGCGGATAAATCCACGCGTTCGACTGGTCCAACCATACCTCCCAATATCCTTTGTTCCCCCAACTCGAGGCGCAGGGTTGGACCACCTGCAGGATATCGTTGTCCGCCAGATACCCGGACGGCGTGGCAAACTCGAAGACACTTTGGTCGTGAGCCGCCTTGCGCAGGAATAGATCGAGGAATTCCGGACCCTCGAACCACCAGTGCCCGAAAAGCTCCGCGTCATAAGGACTGACCACCACCGGATCGATCGGCATCTCCGCGCAAAGCGGTTCGAATTGCCTGATGCGATTGGCCAGAAAGTCGGACGCGTGCGCGTCCGCGGCCGATTCGGCCCATGGACGATGATAGATTTCCTTGTCCTCGGTGCGGCCGGTGATGCGGTGGTATTTCAGACCGGTGAATTTACGGTTCCCGTCCGCGCCGAGGAACGGCCGCAAGTAGTCGAGTCCGAGATCGTATCCGATATCGCGGTAAAAATCGCGGTAGGCCGGATCGCCGGGATAACCCTCTTCCGCACTCCATACTTGGCGGCTCGAGTCGCGATCGCGCGCGAATACGGCCGGACCCTCCGGCGTGTAACACGGCGCGTAAATGGCGAAGCGCGGCTGCGGCTTGCCGAACATCAACCCATGGGCATCGAGCACGAACCATTTGAGGTCCGCCTCACGCAAAAATTTTTCCACCCCCGGAAAATAGGCACATTCCGGCAGCCAAATCCCCGCCGGGGCGCGCCCGAAGCAGGACTTGTGGTAGTCGCACGCCACCTTGATCTGTGCCCGCACCGATTCGGGATGCTCGGCCATGAGCGGGAGAAAACCGTGCGTCGCCGCGCAGGTGATGATCTCGAGAAACCCGGCCTCCTGCAGCGCACGGAAAGCGGGAACGAGACGGCGGTGGCGCGATTCGAAGTATTCCTGCACAGCGAGGAAACGTCCGAGGTAAAATCGGGCGAGATCATTGCGCGCGCGGTCATGCTCCGTGCGACGCACCTCGCTCTCGGCCAAGGCGACCGAACGCGCGATGTGGCGCGCCGCGCGTTCCTGCAGCAGCGGATCCTCCATCATGGCGCAAAGCGTCGGTGTTACCGACATGGTCAACCGGACCGGTGATCCGTCCGCCGCGAGCCGGTCGAATACACGCAACAGCGGCACGTAGGTCTCGACGATCGCCTCGTAGAACCAGTCCTCCTCCAGAAAGTCCTCGTGTTCGGGGTGCCGCACGTAAGGCAGATGCGCGTGCAACAAAAGGACGAACCTGCCTTTTTTCATGAACAGCCTACCATCGTCAGAGGCGCATGCCGCGGCAAGAACCGCTTTCGGCGCGCGGCCGCAAAAACGGTTTGGCGGACGCGAGGTTTCGCGTTTTCTTTGCACTGTGCGTCCTTTCCGCCTCTTCGCTATCGCTGCCGTCTTCGTCCTGCTCGGCGCAGGCGGTTGGTGGGCGCGGGAATGGTCGCGCAAATCCTCCCCGCTTCCCCCGAGCGGCGGACTTTGGTTTCCGGTCGCGGTGCTCAGCGACGTTCCCCATTTTGCCCAAAACGACAAGCGGTGGTCCGGCGACCAACTGGCCGACACGCCCGGAACGCTCGGCGCGGAGGGTTGTGCCGTCGCCTCCGCTGCCATGGTGCTTGGTTCCTACGGAGCCGATCTCGATCCCGGACGACTCAACGAGCATTTGCGCGCCAACGAAGGTTATACCGACCGGGGATGGCTCTATTGGGAAAAGGCCAGCACCTACCCGCCGCCCGTCGCACGGCATGTTTACGAGGATGACGCCTCGCACTTCCTCATCGATTGGAACCTCCTGCGTGGCAATCCCGTCATCGTGCGCCTTCGCTACCCGAACGGAATCACGCACTTCGTCGTGGTCGTTGGCAAGTCGGGCTACGAATACCTCATCCGCGATCCGGGAGCCGGCTACGCCAGGGGAATTTATTTCCTCTCCGAGTTCGGCAGCCCGATCGAGGCCCTGCGTTTCTACGAAAAATTGCCCGAGAAGAAGGCCTGAGCTTGCCTCGCGCCCCGCGCCACCCGAATTTCCGCATGATGCAGAAAAGACTTTTCCTCGCCGCTGTCGCC
>JBILUI010000202.1:0-3322 GCA_044371145.1 Chthoniobacterales bacterium
AGCCTCGAGGGACAGATTGCCGACTTGGCTGACGAGATTGCCTATTACTCGCACGATGTGCAGGACGGCATCGAAGCGGGATTGATCGCCCCTACGCAACTGCGTGAGGTCGCGCTGTGCGCCGAGACAGCCGCCGCTAACCAACTCAACCTCGCCGAAGCCGACACAAAAGAAGCGCGTCTCGCCCTCGCCCGCATACTGTCCAACGTTCTCATCGAAGATGTTCTGCTGGCCAGTGCGGCACGCATCGAAAAGGCAGGGGTCAAGACAGCCGACGATGTGCGCCGCCATCCGGATCTTCTCATCGGCTACAGCGATGCCATGGCGAAGAAGACCAAGCAGCTGCGCAAGTTCCTCTACGCAAATCTGTATTTCCACCAAGATGTCAACGGCGCCAATCAGCGCGCGTGCGACATGATGGCCGCCGTTTTCGGGGCATATCTCCGCGATCCCGGAGAAATCGGACGCGAGGCCACGCGCCGCGTGCCGAACTGCGGACTCCACCGCGCGGCTGGCGATTACATCGCGGGCATGACTGATCGTTACCTTTTGCGGGAGCACGCGCGCCTTTTTCCGAAATCGTGAGGCCGCTCGCTGCCTTGTCCCGCGTTCTCGGTGTCGCCACTCTTGTCTGGCTGGGGTTGCTCGCCTTTCTCGCTCTCTCGCAACGGTCGATGATCTACTATCCTTCGCGTAACGATGCGGATTCGCTCGAAAGAGGGGCCCGGGCCCAAGGATTTGAGCCATGGAGGAGCGCGCAGGGCGAGACGATTGGCTACCGCAGTCTTGCCGCACCCGGTGATCTGCGTCCACCTGCCGCCATCCTCATCACCCACGGAAATGCCGGCTATGCCATGCATCGGGCGGACTATGCGCAAATTCTGCGCAATGCCGCACCGGATCGCGCGCTCTCCGTCTACATCCTCGAATATCCTGGCTATGGCGCGCGATCCGGACAGCCCTCGCAACACGATTTCCTCGGCGCGGCGGACCAGGCCGTGAGCCTGATCCCCGACGGCATGCCGCTCATTCTCCTTGGCGAATCAATCGGCACCGGCGTCGCTTCCGCCACGGCCGCCGCGCATCCCGAGCGAGTCAAAGGCCTTCTCCTCCTCACACCCTTCGACAGTCTGGCCAATGTCGCCCAGCACCATTATCCGCTTCTTCCCGTGCGTTGGATCATGCGCGAACAATACCCGTCCGCGGAATGGTTGAGAAGTTACCGCGGACCCGTCTCGATCATCCTCGCCGCTAACGACAGCATCGTTCCCGCCAAGTTCGGCCAAAAACTCCACGACACCTACGCCGGCCCGAGAAAGCTCATTATTGCCGACCAAGCCGACCACAACGATCTTCTCCATACCTTGCGGCCAGAGCAGTGGCAGCAGGCCATGTCTTTCCTTCTCTCGCGCGGAAACACTTAGGGCATTTGCCGCATGGACCACTGCTGCGACCACGAGAAGCGTCCTGCTCCCGCCGCAACCTCAACGGACGCGGGTTACACCTGTCCGATGCATCCGCAGATCCGGCAAATGGGTCCCGGGGATTGTCCGCTCTGCGGCATGACGCTCGAACCCACGGGCACATCGGCTGACGAAGACGACACGGAACTACGCGACATGACGCAGCGGCTGTGGGTCAGTGCAATCCTCACCTTTCCGGTCTTCATCCTTGGTATGTCGCACTTTTTCCACGGCTCCACCCTCGGCGCATGGGCGGCATCCAGCACTGGGCGTTGGCTTCAGGCCTTCCTTGCCACCCCGGTCCTCTTTTGGTGCGGATGGCCGTTTTTGCGTCGGGCTTGGATGTCGCTCGTACACAGCTCGCCGAACATGTTCACCCTCATCGCCATCGGCACGCTCGCGGCGTGGGCCTTTAGCATGATGGCCCTGCTCGCTCCAGCCATACTCGGCACCAACGACCTCTATTTCGAAGCCGCCGCCGTCATCATTACTCTCGTTCTCGCCGGACAAGTGCTCGAGCTGCGCGCGCGACGCCGGACGGGCCACGTCCTTCGCGCCCTCATGGATCTGGCGCCCGCCACAGCGTGGAAACTCCGCCCTGATGGGACGCCACATGAGGTGCCCCTGACCGACGTTTCACCCGGGGATTTGCTGCGGGTCAAACCCGGAGGCCGCGTGCCGGTCGACGGCATCGTCGTTTCCGGATCCGCCATCATCGACGAATCCATGCTCACCGGGGAATCCCTGCCGGTGGAAGTTGCGTCCGGACATCAAGTGCGCGCGGGAACGCTCAATGGTCACGGTAGCTTTGACCTGCGCGCTGAAGGAATCGGGTCCGCCACTTTGCTCGCCCAGATCGTCGCGTTGGTCGCCGAAGCGCAACGCGCCCGCGCCCCCGTGCAGGATCTGGCCGACCGCGTCGCCTCGGTTTTTGTCCCTGTCGTCGCCGCGATCGCGGCACTCTCTTTCGTCGCATGGTTGGCTTTCGGCGGCACGCTCGGACAAGCCGTCACCGCCGCCGTCTCAGTGCTCATCATCGCTTGCCCCTGCGCCATCGGATTGGCCGTGCCCATGTCGATCACCGTCGGCGTCGGGCGCGCCGCGCGATCCGGAGTTCTCGTGCGCCAACCCGCGGCCCTCGAGCGCTTGGAAACAATCGACACCCTCTGCCTCGACAAAACCGGGACTCTCACCACCGGGCGCCCGGAGGTTGTGCGCCTTGTCACCGCGCGTGGAACGGATGAGAGACGTTTGCTGGAACTCGCTGCGGGATTGGAGCAACGCAGCGAACACCCGCTCGGCGCCGCCATCATCCGCAGAGCCGAGGCGCTGGGCATTACGTCTGCGACGGTGGTCGGTTTCTCCGCCACACCGGGCGGCGGCGTGGCCGGACAGGTCGACAATCACTTCGTGCGGGTCGGCACTCCCGCTTTCGCCGGCACTGCTGAAGAAGACATCAGCGACGAACCAGGCAGCTCGCGACTCGATGTCTCGATCGATGGACGCTGGGTAGGGACAATCTTTGTTGCCGACACCATCAAGCCATCGGCCCGTGCTGCGTTGGAGGCCTTGCGGCGCTATGGCGTGCGGCCGATCATGCTGACCGGCGACCGCGAGAGCGCGGCGGGACGGGTTGCCGCAGAGCTCGACATGCATGATTACCATGCGGGCCTGCTGCCGGCGGACAAAGCCGCCTTCATCGTACGTCTTCAGTCCGAAGGCCGCCACGTGCGCATGGCCGGTGATGGCGTCAACGACGCGCCCGCCCTTGCCGCGGCGGACACCGGAATCGCCATGGGCCCGGGCAGTGATGTGGCCAAGGAAACGGCTGACTTCATCTTGGTCCGCGGATCCCTCGA
>JBILUI010000068.1:0-11959 GCA_044371145.1 Chthoniobacterales bacterium
TGACTCGCTTGGACTTGGCTGAAGCAGTTGGGTTGCCATGACGTCGGGTGCGCGGCTGCTTGTCTTCGACCGCGATTTCCTCGATGACCTCAGTCACTGGGTGCGGACGGACCGGAAAACGGCTCTGAAAATTTTGGATTTGGTTGAAGCAGTGTCGCGTGATCCCTTCGGCGGAATCGGGAAACCTGAACCGCTCAAGTCGCTCGGAAGTGGTGTGTGGTCACGACGGATCACCCAAGAGCATCGTTTGGTCTACAAGATTGCCGATGATCGCGTGACATTTGTCCAGGCCCGTTACCACTATTGACGCAGGACGAAGCCAGCTGCTGCTGAGAACTAAACACTGAATTAAACACATGACCCGCAAAGGAATCGTTCTCGCTGGCGGAAGCGGCACACGCTTGCATCCGTGCACTTCGTCGATCTCGAAGCAATTGCTTCCAGTTTTTGACAAGCCGATGATTTATTACCCGCTCTCCGTGCTGATGCTCGGGGGGATGCGGGAGATCTTGGTGATCTCGACGCCGCGGGATTTGCCGCGTTTCAAGGAATTGCTCGGCGATGGATCGGCGTTCGGGGTCGAATTCAGCTATGCGGAGCAGGCCAAACCCGAGGGCTTGCCGCAGGCTTTTACGATCGGAGAGAAGTTTCTGGCCGGGGCGCCTTCATGCCTCGTGCTGGGCGACAACCTTTTTTACGGCGCGCGGTTGAGCGAGAGCATCAAGGCCGCGGCCGCGGCCCCTGGCGCGACATTGTTCGCTTACCATGTATCCGACGTGCGTGCCTACGGCGTGATCGAATTGGACGCAACGGGTAAAGTCCTCTCTCTTGAGGAAAAGCCGCCTCATCCGCGGTCGGGGTATGCGGTTCCGGGTATTTACTTCTACGACGAACGCGCGCCGCAGTTTGCCGCCTCGCTCAAGCCGTCCAAGCGCGGTGAGACCGAGATTCTCGATTTGGCACGTTGTTATCTCGATGAGCGATCGCTGCGCGCCGAGAAATTCGGTCGCGGCACGGCTTGGCTCGATACAGGCACCGCAGAGTCACTGCTTGATGCGGCGTCCTTTGTTCATGCCATTCAGTCCCGCCAAGGCTTGATGATCGCCTGTTTGGAGGAAATTGCTTTCCATCAGGGTTGGCTGACCAAAGATCAGCTGGCCGAGCGAGCCAACAGCCTCGGTAAATCTTTCTACGGCCAATACCTCCGCCGTATCGCGGAGTAGGTATCGTCGAAAGTCGGGTGTGTCGAGTCCGCGCACCGCAAAACCCCCGATTCCGTTGCGAATTCTCGGCATCTCGGCGTTTTACCATGACAGCGCCGCGGCGCTGGTTCGCGACGGCGAGATTGTGGCCGCGGCACAGGAAGAGCGCTTCACCCGCAAAAAGCACGACGAACGCTTTCCGAAAAGTGCAGCGCGTTATTGTCTCGAGGCAGCGAAGACCAAGGCCTGTGATCTCGATGCGGTCATCTTCTACGAAAAGCCGCTGCTCAAGTTCGAGCGTCTGCTCGAGACGTATCTGGCCTTTGCCCCTCGCGGACTCTTCTCCTTTTTTCGCGCCATGCCGCAATGGCTGCAGCAAAAACTGCATTTGCCGCGGGAAATCGACAAAGAACTCGGCGGCGACTACCGCGGCCCGATTTATTTTTGCGCGCACCACGAATCGCATGCGGCCAGCGCCTTTTTTCCGAGCCCGTTTGAGGAAGCTGCCATTATCACACTCGACGGGGTGGGCGAGTGGACCACAACTAGCTGGGGTGTCGGCCGAGGCAACAGAATCGAACTGCGCGGTGAAATCCGTTTTCCGCACTCGCTCGGTCTGCTCTACAGCGCTTTCACCTACTACTGCGGTTTCCGTGTCAACTCCGGCGAATACAAACTCATGGGTCTTGCGCCCTACGGCACGCCACGCTTTGCCGATCTTATTCGTAAGCATCTGATCGATCTCAAAGATGATGGGTCCTTCCGCCTCGACATGGGCTACTTCAATTACTGTCAGGGTCTCACTATGACCAACGATCGTTTCCACCGTTTGTTCGGCGGACCGCCGCGCAGGCCCGAAGCGGAACTCACCTATCGCGACATGGATCTGGCGGCCAGCATCCAACTCGTCACCGAGGAAGCCATGCTCAACATCGCCAAGCACGTGCATCGTGAGACCGGACTGAAGAATCTTTGCCTAGCCGGTGGCGTGGCGCTCAACTGCGTGGGGAACGGCCGCATCTTGCGTGAGAGGCTGTTTGAAAACATTTGGATCCAGCCCGCAGCGGGAGATGCCGGTGGTGCGCTCGGCGCCGCACTCTGGTGCTGGTATCAGCAGATGGGCAACCCACGCACACCAACTGCGGGCGATGACCAGCAGGGTTCTTATCTTGGCCCGGCCTACTCGCCGGCGGAGGTTCGTCAGGAACTCGATGCTGCAGGAGCAGTCTACGAAACCTTTGATTCCGAGAGGCAACTGGCCGAGGCGATTGCCACCGAGTTGGCGGCGGGAAAAATTGTCGGTCGTTTTGCCGGACGCGCCGAGTTCGGTCCACGAGCCCTCGGTCACCGCTCCTTACTCGGCGATCCGCGCGATCCTGACGTGCAAAGACGCATGAACGTTGCCATCAAGTTCCGCGAGTCCTTCCGTCCGTTCGCCCCCGCGGTGATCGAGGGTAAACAGTCTGACTATTTCGATCTCACCGCCGAGAGTCCTTACATGTTGCTCGTCGCGCCGATTCGCGAAGAAAAGCGCCGCAAACTCACATCCGAGGAAGAACAGCTCTCCGGCCTGGCCAAGCTCAGCACCGTGCGCAGCGAGTTGCCGGCCGTTACGCATGTCGATAATTCCGCGCGCGTGCAGACGGTGAGCAAGACTCGCTCACCGCGTTTCCACGCCATCCTCGAAGCCTTCAAAAAACGCACCGGATGTCCCGTGCTGGTCAACACCAGCTTCAATGTCCGCGGCGAACCCATGGTGCACAGCCCGACCGACGCCTACCGCTGCTTCATGTTTACCGACATGGATGTCCTCGTTGTGGAAACCTGCCTCCTGCGCAAATCCGCCCAGCCACCCATGCCGGGTGCGGAAGAGCATCGCAAACGGTTCAGGAAAGACTGAGGCGGGACGAGGCGCCGCCAAAATACGTAAATAGTTCTTGCAAAGTATATAATATTCTAGCAAGTATTACATATGAAGACCACACTCGATATTCCTTCCGATCTGATGGACGAGGCAATGCGAGCTTGCGGGGCGAGGACCAAGCGATCGGCGGTTTTGACCGCGCTTGGCGACTTGGCCCGCCGTGGTCGCATGCGTGATCTGGCCAATCGTTTGGGGAATTCTACCAGCTTCATGACCGCTGAGAGACTTGAGGCTCTGCGCATCAAAGAAATGCCTGAATGACTCTGGTCGACACCTCGAGTTGGATTCATTTTCTGCGCCGCGGCGGCAAAGAAGTGGTCAAAAAGCGCGTGCGTGATGCTTTGGCGGATGGCTCGGCAGTCACCTGCCCTGTCATTCTTGCCGAGTTGTGGATGGGGGCAGCCTCCGAGAAGGATCGAAAGGACGTGCAGGAGTTGCAGGATGTTTTGCACTGCCTACCCATCGAGCAGGAGACTTGGAAGCTCACCTACCAGCTGGCGCGTTCCTGCTGCGCAAATGGAACACCCGTTCCTTCGACTGATTTGATCATCGCTGCCTGCGCATTTTTCCATGGAGCTTCGATCGAGACTGAAGACAAACATTTCGCCTTGTTGCAGCGTTACTACCCGTAGCTTCCGCAGTCAGCTATCCGCTCCTTGCCCTTAGCTCTTAGCTCTCCCCATGCGCCGTCGTTCCTTCGCCGCCGAGCTGTTCGACTTCATTATGTCGAACAAGGCCTACTTCATTGCACCGATCATTATCGTGCTCCTTTTGGTTGGCGCGCTGATCATCCTCGGCGGAACCAAAGCGGCGCCGTTTATTTACACGCTCTTCTAGAAAGCGTGGAGCGGGCGGCATGGAGCAGGGAGCCAAAAAAACGAAAATCTTCCGATTGAGCAGAGTCTTTGCAGCCAATCTTCTTCAGGCGGAAAACTGCCAACTGCACACTGAAAACTCGGCATCGTGATGACGATTAACTGGAGTCCTTCTCCCCGCGAAATGCGGCAGTGGGCTCTCATCATGGCGCCGGCGCTCGGGCTGTTC
Organism: Chthoniobacterales bacterium; assembly: GCA_044371145.1. Classification (GTDB taxonomy): domain Bacteria; phylum Verrucomicrobiota; class Verrucomicrobiia; order Chthoniobacterales; family JACTMZ01; genus JACTMZ01. The sequence continues at coordinate 4,171 of JBILUI010000068.1, forward strand.
GGGGCGCTCTTTTACTTTTTCGACTGGGGAATGTTTTCCGGAGGGGAGGGCTTTGCCAAATTCCTCTGGTCCTTCGGGGGTTTTGCGTTGTTGACCGGTATCACCGGCACCAAGCTGGGTTTGCCTGCTTACTGGGCCTGGATGGGATTTGTCTTCGTTGTCTCTTGGCTCATCACGCACGTGTCACTCGCATTGGTCTACTTTCTCGTTGTCACCCCGCTTGGCCTGGTGGGGCGGATCATTGGTCGTGACAAGCTACAGTTGCGCGCTCGCCACCAGACAACCTACTGGCATAACCTCGTGGGCTCATCACCGCACAATCCGGAGCGCCAATTCTGAGTCCGCGCCAGAGTACCAATCACCGTTTTCCTATGATCCTAGATACACACGACAACCTGCTTCATTACGCCGGGCTCTTCCGCGACGTCGATCCGCAACCGCTGTTCCAATGGCTGCAAACCTGCCGGGACGTTCCGCTCGGGGAGAAGATTGAGTTTGCTGGAGATAAACTTTTCGCCAAGACCATGCGCTTGGACACCGGGGCCCGGGAGGCCTTCAAGTGGGAGACGCATCGTGAATACATCGATCTGCAATACATCGTCGGTGGAGGAGAAGTGATCGAGTGGGCTCCCGCGGCCAAGCTTGTGCCGGACGGCGCCTATGATCCGAAGACCGACTTCCAGTTTTACGCTCCGGCGGCGGCGGATGCGCTGCTCCCTATGACCGACGGTTTATTTGTGTTCCTTTTTCCGGCCGATGGCCACAAGCCGCTTGTCGCCAATGGAGCTGATCGGCATGTGCATAAGATCATCGCGAAGATCCATCGGTCGCTCTTGGTTATTTGAGCCCTCAATTCAAGGCGCAACGCTTCGACGTTTTGCCAAAAGTAGTTGCGTCGGATTGGTTTGGGGTTCGGCCGGGATGGTTTGTGTGGAGGGCGTTATGCGGGTAGCGAGACCAGAAATGTTGAGGAGATCATTTTGTGGGGTGGCCTGAGAGTCCTGAAGTTCTTTTGGCGGTGCCCTGCTTCAATGAGCGGCAGAGGTTGGATATCGGCGCGTTTGCCGCAGGCGCGCGTGAGCACAAGTTGGGGATTTTGTTTGTCGATGATGGATCGCGTGATGGCACAGCGGAGTTCATTGAGGCGGAAATTGCCGGCAAGCCGGGGCTCGAGCTTCTCCGGTGTCTGCAAAACCGAGGCAAAGGAGCAGCGGTGCGCGAGGGGGTGCTCCACTTGGCGCGGAAATATCCGCAGGCCGAATGGATCGGGTTTTGGGATGCGGATTTGTCCACCCCGCTTTCCGAGGTCCCGCACATGTTGCACTTCGCCGAGATGGAGGGCGGCGACTACGACGCGATCTGGGCGAGTCGCGTCATGCGCGGTGGCAGCAGCATCACGCGTTCATTCAAGCGCCACCTTTGCGGACGTCTCTTTGCCACGGCGGCGGGCGAAATGCTTGGTGTCCGGGTCTACGATTCACAGTGCGGCGCAAAACTCTTCCGCCGAGACATTGTCCCGCGGGTTTTCGACGAGGAGTTTGTCAGCCGATGGATTTTCGATGTCGAACTTTACGGGCGTCTCGGACATGAAAGAATCGTGCAGTGCCCGGTGAAGGTATGGACGCACAAGCCCGGTTCGAAAATCAGCGTGTTCCGCGAGTTCCCGCAGGTAATGGGTGATTTACTGCGTATCCGTGGAAAACAGGTCAACCGATCAACACCGATTGTCGGGGATTAGTCAGCCTCCCCGAACAAAAATCATTTTTATTTGTCTGAATACTTTCTGGCATGAGCGAGGCAACTAAAGCGCAACCAAATACGACCGAAACTGTAGGAGTGTCGGCGCTTGCCTTCTTTGCCGCGCTGGCCGCGGTGTGGGGCTGGCTCTTTTTCATCCTGACCGGCGAGTGGGAGGCGAATGAACAATACTCGCACGGTTGGTTTATCCCGCTGCTCGCCGGATGGATCTTTTGGCAGCGCTGGACGACGCGTCCGGCGGCCGAGCCTGCGCGGGGACTTATGCTTGCAGCGAGTTGGACCGTTCTGCTCGCTCTGGTCGTTCCCGCGGCCGTCGGTATTCTCATCGCGGGAGCCTATCCTGATTGGCGCATTGTTCTGTGGGGACTCGGTGCTGCGGCTTTTGCTGCCAGTGTGGCGCTGACAGCCATTGCGGGTGGTTGGCCGTGGGTGCGCCATTTGTCCTTTGCTTACGTTTTCGCTCTCGTCGCCATTCCATGGCCGACGGGTCCGGAGCGTTGGCTCACCCAGGAACTGAGTCTGCTAGCCGCCCAGATCGCGGCATTCATTTTGCCGCTCTTGGGGATTGCCGCGATGTGCCATGGCACAACGATCGACGTCGGTAGTGAGGTGCTTGGAGTTGACGATGCCTGCAGTGGGATTCGCTCGTTCCAATCGAGCATCATGGCTGCACTGTTTCTTGGGGAACTGTATGCCCTGCGTTGGGGTTACCGCATCGCGCTGGTCGCGATCGGATTGTTTGCCGCGTATGCGTTCAACGTCATTCGCATGCTCATTCTTTCCATCGCGGTGGCCAATGGCGGGGTCGATGCGCTGGATAAACTGCACGATCCGGCGGGCTTCGCCATTCTCATCGCCACGATGGGCGTGCTTTGGCTCTTGTGCTGGGGTTTCCAAAAAATCCCCGGATCGCAGCAAGCGCTGGCGACGGCGAAAATTCAGTCCGGCATCGGTCAGATCGCCAAGTCGCCCGCCTTCGCCTGTGTCGCCGCAGTGGTGGCCATGGCGCTGATGGCCGGGGGAGCGGAGGGTTGGTATTGGTGGAAAAACAAGGATGCGGTGCGCGCTCCGGCTTGGACCATCGCCGCCGCGGATTTGGGCAGCGGGCTCGCGGACGAGGAACTCGACGAGCGCGTGAAAGAGATGCTGCGGTTCGATCGCGGGTTCCAGCGCAGTTGGCGGGATGAGGGTGGGCGTCAGTGGCACATGATCTTCACCGAGTGGGAACCGAAGCGGATGAGTTTGCATTACGCTCAGCCGCACTTACCCGAGCAGTGCCAGCGCATGATCGGGCGCGAGATTGTTTCCAAGTCCGAACTCCGCAAGGCTGAAGCCAACGGCGTTACTATCGCCTATAACCTCTACAAAATCCGCGCAGGCGCCGATGAGTTCTACCTCATGTATGTGATCAATGACGATCGGATCAGTGGCCAAGAGGTGACGGTCGAGCGCGCTACCCCCACAAATCGCTGGAAAGCGGTCAAGGCCGGCCGCCGCAATATGGGCCAGCGTTCCATGCAGCTCGCATTGGTTGGCGAACCCGATGCTGCGGTTGCGGAGAAAGCCATGCTCGAGTTGCTGCCGCAACTCGTGGTGCCTGCCGCCGCCGCAAGCGGCGCGCAGTAAAAAGAAGCTGCGCTAAAGTGCGAAAGTTGCGAGCCACGCGAAAGTTTCAAGCCAGACTTTGAAGAGGAGGAGGTGGCCAGTTGTAACTTGATTCGTGTGTCAGTTCGTGTATGCATGAACGTATGAAAACAATCACCTTAGACGACGAGGCTTACACGCGCCTAAAGGCTTGGAAAAGAGGCAGTTCAGAGTCTTTTTCTTCCGTCGTGAAACGGGTTTTGCCAGCTCCGGGATCTTTTGCTGCCTTTTTGGCCTTTGTGGAGCGTCGGGCGACCGCAACCAAGTCGGGCAATGACCTGATGGAAGCGGCGGTGGAATCGCGCTCGGCGGCGAAATCCGATCCATGGATCTGATTGCCGACACAAGTTATCTCGTGGGGCTTTGGCGGGGACAGACTTGGGCCACGAACTACGCGATGGCGAACGCGACAAAGACGCTCGGCCTGCCGTGGATTGTGCTCGGGGAATTTTGGCACGGGTCGATCGCTGCTGGGCATGATGCCAAGGACGTGCAGGAGTTTCTTTCTATCGGCGTGCAGTTGGTTGATCCGGCCCCGGTCGTGCAGCACTACGCAAGCATTTGCGCGGAATTGTCCGGGCGGCAGGAATACCGAAGCATCGGTCAAAACGACTTGTGGATCGCCGCGGTGGCTTTGGCCCACGCAAAACCATTGGTCTCCCGCAATCGCCGGCATTTCGGACTGATCGGGGGCTTGAAGGTCGAGGCCCTGCAGGATTGAGGCGAGAGAGGCAGGCGGTGCAACCGCTGCCGTAACTGGTTGAGGGTAGCTGGTAAAAAGCGGCTGATTAAACACGCCCGAAACTACCCTTCGTTACCTCTTTCTTGCTCTCGTCACTCGTCACCCGCCACTCGTCACTTAGGCCATAGGCCGCTCTCCTTATGCTCCACGTTCCTGCTGATTACGAAATTGTCATCAAGCCGACCAAGGGTTGGTTCAAGTTGAACCTGTCCGATGTTTGGCGTTACCGCGATTTGCTTGGCTTGCTGGTCCATCGTGACTTTGTCGCCAAATACAAGCAGACCGTGCTCGGCCCTCTGTGGTTCATCATCCAACCGCTGCTCATGACGGTCGTGTTCACCGTTGTTTTTGGCAAGATCGCCCAGATTCCCACGGATGGGATCCCACCCATGCTTTTCTATCTTTGCGGATTGCTCGGCTGGAACTACTTCGCGACAACGTTCCAAGCCACCTCGGGAACGCTGACCGGAAACGCCAACCTTTTTGGCAAGGTCTACTTCCCGCGCTTGGTGGTTCCGCTCTCGGTTGTGATCTCCGGATTCATTGCATTCGGCATCCAACTCGTGACCTTTCTTTGTTTCTGGGCCTACTTCAAATTCTTCGCCGCGACTGGTCCCTCGCTCCATCTCGGCTGGGATCTGCTTTGGTTTCCGTTGGTCATGATCCAAATCGCCCTGCTCAGCCTTGGCGTCGGGCTCTGGCTCACCTCGCTCACGGCGAAATACCGCGACTTTACCTTTGTCACGGGTTTGATCGTGCAGATCTGGATGTATGCCACGCCAGTGATCTATCCGCTCTCGCGCATTCCTGAAGACTGGCGCTGGGTGGCGGTGCTCAATCCCATGACTATGCCGGTCGAAGCGATCAAGCGCATCTTCCTCGGCCAAGGTGTGGTCGAACCAACCTACATCGCCGTCTCCGTGGTGATGACGCTCGTCTTGCTGCTCGGGGGGATTGTCATTTTCAACAAAGTTGAAAAGACATTTGTGGACACCGTCTAGCGGTGACCACAAAAGAGTGGCGGGTAGCGGGTAAAAAGTAACTGGTAACTGCGTGGGCGGACAGTAGCGGCTAGTTATCCAGAACCATCTGATATGGGACGTGTTAGGCGCAGGGGATACATTGTGGAGTGGTTCATTGGGGACCATTCGCCGAGGCACGTTCACGTCTACGACTCTAAAGGCAGGTTCCTGGGGCGGCTCAACCTTGAGACCTTGGCGGGACTTGAAGAGTGGTCGCCGTCAGATACTTTGGTAACATTGATTAAAGAACTGCAGATGGAAGGCAAACTGTGAAGACGCTCAACCTCATCAAGAAGCCCTTTGGCGCGTCGAGCTTTTCGCCGATTCGCCATGCGCGCTACTTGGGGTGGGAAGACGCTTTCGAGGTTGAGTTCGAGGACGGTCTTTGCTTTCTCGAGCCTCACGACGCAATCCGCCAAGCAAACCGTATTTCCGCGAGTGATCGCCCTGTAGCGGTCGCGGTTGATCCCGAACTGCACAGCCACTTCACCGTCTCTTATGAGTCCGGTGCCCGCGCGGAAGTGTCTTGGTCATTCGTTCGCGAAAATGCGCCAGCAGAGAAAGTTGCCACGGCGCGCGTCGCTGAGATGCCGGAGGGCTGAGCGTAGCTCAGCTGTGGCGGGTTACTCAAAAAGTAGCGAATTACGGGTAACTGGTAAAAAGTGACAGCCGAAGATAGGTCGACGCGGCGACCAACCTGGTAACGACATGAAACCGACGGTCTACATCGAGACGACGATTCCATCGTTTTATTACTCGGATCGCACCGAGCAGGATATGGTCGTGGTCAAGGATTGGACGCGGGAATGGTGGAGTGCTGAAAGTCCGAATTACGAGTTGGTCTCCAGCATTGCTGTGGTGGATGAGTTGAGGCAAGGAGATCACTTCCAGAAAGATAAAAAGATCAGGTTGATGGAGAGTGTCCGCATGCTCGACTTGGCCGTTGAGACCGATGAGATCGTGGAGACCTATCTGCGGCACAAATTGATGCCGAAAGACCTCTCCGGGGATGCCAGGCATCTAGCGGTCGCGTCTTTTCATCGATGTGACTATCTCCTTACGTGGAATTGCCGGCACATCGCCAACGCCAACAAGATCGGCCACATCCGGCGCATCAATGGACTGCTTGGCTTGCCAACACCCGAACTTGTGACACCTTTGGAACTGGTCTCAGAAAACAGATGAAAACCGTAGAGCTAGAAGTCGAAAAAATCCGGGCTGTTCGGCATGACATCGCCCAGAGGTTTGATTTCGATGCTGCCAAGCTTGGCGCGTATTACCGCAAGCAGGAAGCGGCACTTAAATCCGCAGCACGAGCCAAGCCGGAGGGCAGCGGAGCTACCGCGAGAGTTAAAGAGACGCCGGATAGCTGAGCGAAGCTCAGCTGTGGCGGGAGACTTAAAGTGGCGAGTGGCGGGTAACTACTGGTTGCGGGTAGCAATTATGAAACAGTCGAGCGTCGAGAGCGGTCGGTCGAGGGCTTTCAGATTTGAGAGGATCGAAGGCTGGCAACTCGCGCGTGCCTTCAATAGGTCGGTCTATCACGCAACCCGCGGTTTTCCCAAGGATGAGATGTTCGCGCTTACTTCGCAAATGCGGCGCGCCTCGGTGTCGGTGTCTTCGAATATAGCGGAAGGCTCTGGTCGAAACTCCGACGCGGATTTCGCGCACTTTCTTGAAATTGCTTACGGCTCGTTGATGGAAGTTGTGTCGCAACTGTTCATCGCCCTCGATGAGAGCTATCTCACCGAAGCGCAGTTCGAAGCTCTCGCCGATGAAGCGGATGTGCTCGCGGGGAAGATCGTCGCGCTGTCGAAGGCGCTCGGCCGCAAGCCGCGCATCGCGGCCGCCAGCCCTTGACGCTAAGCTCTCGACGCTCGGAGCTTCTTGCGCAGCCCTCGACTATGCGACCTCGACTCCTCTTCAAATCACAGGCCCTCGACCCTAGACTCTAGTCGCTCGACTCATTTTTATGCAGCCCATCGTCTCCGTCCAAAACCTCTCCAAGCGCTACGGCCAGCGGAGCTGGCGGTAAGAAGTAGCGGGTATCTGGTAAAAAGTAACAGCATGCAGCCAATCTTTGCGCTGCGCGGTAACTGGTAAAAAGTAACGACAATGAAGCCGATTATTGAAGTCAAAGGACTCTCGAAGAGATACAAACTCGGGGTTTTCAATGCGAAGACTCTCCGGGAGGAGGCCGAAGCCTTCCTCGCCCGGTTCGGGCGAAAGAAGGCTGAGTTAGCAGGTGGCGGTAGTCAGTTGGCAGTTAACTCGTCACAAGTCACTCGCCACTCGTCACCCTCGTCAGCTCCCGCTGACGAGTTCTGGGCTCTGCGCGACGTTTCCTTCGATGTTCAACCCGGGGAAGTGATCGGGGTGATTGGCAGGAATGGGGCGGGGAAGAGCACGTTGTTGAAGATTTTGAGCCGGATCACGGAGCCGACGTCGGGCGAGGCGCGGATTCGCGGGCGGGTGGCGTCCTTGCTCGAGGTGGGGACGGGGTTCCATCCGGAATTGTCGGGTCGGGAACCGAAGTCCGCCGCGGCGGACGAAGATAGACCAACTGTTAGTTGGCCCGTAGGGCGAGCCGGCGTCCTGCAGGCGAGTCAAAATATTTTCCTCA
>JBILUI010000203.1:0-3269 GCA_044371145.1 Chthoniobacterales bacterium
CGACGGCCAGGGCCACGGGACCCGCGTCGATGTGGCCCGTCGGCACCACCAGATTCTGTTCGCGCAATGCTTCGAAAACCTCTTCCTGCCGGATCCCCAAGCGGGCCATGCGGTCGCGCTGCATTTCGACGTAGATCACCTCCTGCTGTACGCCGAACAGCTCGACTTTCTTCACATCCGGCACGAGCAGCAGTTCGCGCCGCAGCAGTTTGGCCGCCTCACGCAGATCCGCCTCGCTGTAACCCGGACCGGTCAGCGCGTAAAAAATTCCGTAGACATCGCCGAAATCGTCAATGACCACCGACGCACCCGCACCCGGCGGAAGCTCGCGCTGCGCGTCGGCGACCTTGCGGCGCAACTCGTCCCACACCTGCGGAAGGGTGTGGCGGTCGAACTGGGGACGCATCGTCACCGTCACCGTGCTTAAACCCCGTTCGCTGCGGGAGGTGACCCGCTGGAGTTGCCCCATTTGCTGCGCCGCCAACTCGATGACATTGCTCACCTCCTCGGCCACTTCCTGCGCCGAGGCACCCGGATACGGCGTGATGATGAGCGCATCCTTGATCGTGAACTCCGGATCCTCCAATCGCGGCAGATTGAAGAACGACCAAGCCCCCAGCGCGACCATGAGGAAAGCGCAGACCCACGTCACCACGTGGTTGCGGATGGCAAGCTCGGCGATGTTCATCGGTCAGATCGGGGACGCGCGCAGCAGGCAGCCTACCCTCTCACGGTCCTCCCGCGCCGGGGCGCCGCCCGACCTTCATGCCGTCCGACAAGAAACGCACGCCGGAGATCACGATCTCGTCGCCGGGACGCAACTCTTTACCGCGCACGCGCATGGATTGCCCGGCCGGAGACAACAATTCGATCGGCACCGGCTCCACCGTCATCGCGTCGGGGTCGAGTCGCCAGACCAGCGCACGCCCGTCCACCGTGCCCACGGCCGGCACGGGCACCTCGAAAGCGTCCTCCACTTCCTCCCCACGGCTCTGCTCGCCGCGGAGCCGCAACAGCACGGTCGAAGTCATGCCCGGCAGGACGTTGATCCCCTCGGGGGGCACCAGCTTGAAGGAGACACGGAACGTGCGGGCGGCCGGCGTCGCTTCGGTGCTGAACGACTCCAGTTCAAGATCGAAGATCTTTCCCGGAACAGCCGGAAATTCGGCCTTGGCCTCCAGAATTTCACGGGCTTTGTCCACCGTGATTCCCTGCACGGTCGATGACATCAAGCGTTCCGGAACCTCGATGTCCACCTCGAGACTGGAGACATCTTGGAAGACAAGCACGGGTTGCTTGGCCTGCACGTTCTGGAAGTTGTTGACCAGAACGCGCGCGACGCGGCCGTCATGCGGCGCCACCAATCGCGTGTCATCAAGCGCCCTCTGCGCTGTCCGCTGCTCCGACACAGCCACCTCGAAATCCGTGCTGAACCGGTCAAATTCGCTGGCCGCAATGACTCCGCGGTCGCGCAATTGCCGCCGGCGCGCGAGCTCGTCGCGTGCGTTGACCAGTCGCGCATTGGCCGAATTCAGCCTGGACTGAAAATTTTCCGGATCCAGACGCGCCAGCAACGCTCCCTCCTCCGCCAGCATGCCCTGGGAGGCGGGACGCTCGATCAGACGCCCCGCCACGGGAAAGGACATCTCGGAAGTCCGCGTCGCCGAGACCTCTCCGGGGAACCGCCGGAAGCTCTGCTCCACGCCGCTGCGGAGAACAAAAGTTTGCACCGGTTGCACGGCCGGAGCCGGCGGCTGTTCCGGTTCGCATCCGGCCAGCAGCACCGTCGTTAGTAGCATAACCGGTGTGTGTTTCATGGGCTTGATTTCTCCGGCCGCGACCAACACCGACACTGCATACGGCGTCGCCACAATCAGGGGTGCGCGGCCGGCGCACCTGAAACGATGACAACAAGGGAGGAAAGATAGTTATTTTCATCCTCGGCGCAAAGTGTTTCTCAGCGACGTAATAGGGGTAAAATTGGCGCATTCTGAAGCGGTATTTGAGGAGAAAAAATTCCGGCCGATCATCGGACACTCCGATGTGAGCAGCACCACGATTTATTGACTCGGGCCGCAGCGCGGCCTTTGGCTTCGCATACCTCGGTGACTGGGTTCGCCCTGCGGGGCCCGCGTGCGCGAGATCTGTGCCGAACCCGCCCCGGATTCCGGTGCTCGCATGCGCTGAAGCGCCCCGGCCTAGCCGTGCGCTGTCCGCTGCATCGGTGAGGCATCGAGACCAAGTCCGAGGGACTCAAACGAAGCTATCCGCAAGCTTTCTTGCCCGAACCCAAGCCGAGCGCAAAACTGAGCTAGCCCTCATCGCAGCTCGAAGTCTGGAAGAAAAGGGCAGTCATCGGTTCGGGCGCGGGCGGCAGGGATCTTCGCTGTGAACACGGCATTCCCTGCCGCCAGCTCCGGTCGCCCTTTGACATCTTCGCTCTGAATTCTAAACTCCGCGTTCTTTTCCCATGGCCTACCTCAACGAAAAGGGTTTCAAACTCAAAGCTGGCCACCCGTTCCGGAGGTTCCGCGTCGCCAGATTGCCGGCTTTCGCGGTTGCCGTCGCGCTGATCGCAATGATCGGTTGCGACAAGAAGGACGGGACGGCGTCATCCTCCGGATCGGCACCGGGCGGCGCCCCCAAACTCGTCTACATCCCGAAGAACACCGGCAATCCTTACTTCGACCCGCTGATCGCAGGCTTCAAAAGAGCGGCCGAGGAGAACGGTTGCGAGTTTGCCAGCGTCGCGCCCGACACCGCCGATGCGACCAGCCAAATCCCTTTCATCCAGGACCAGATCCAACGCGGGGTATCCGTCATTGCCCTCTCCCCGAACTCGCCCGACGCGCTCGGCCCGATCCTGCAGCGGGCACTCGACAAAGGCATCAGCGTGGTGACGGTCGATTCGGACCTCACCGGCAACGAGCAGTATCGCAACGTCTCGGTGCTCACGGTCGAACCGCAGAGCGTGGGGGAATCGCAGGTCGAATTGCTGGGCTCGCTGACAGGATACGAAGGCGAATTCGCCATCCTCAGCGCGACGACCGATGCGCCGAACCAAAATGTCTGGATCGAGATCATGAAAAAGACGCTCTCGGACAATCCGAAATACAAAAACATGAGGCTGGTCGAGATTGTTTACGGCAACGATGACCCGCAGAAGAGCCTGACCGAATCCGAGGCGCTCTTGACCAAGCATCCCGCTCTCCGCGGCATCATCGCGCCGACCACGGTCGGTGTGGCGGCAGCTGCACAGGCGGTCGAAT
>JBILUI010000069.1:0-11810 GCA_044371145.1 Chthoniobacterales bacterium
CCGGCCAAGATGAGGTCGGCTTGCGAACCCGGCCACGGGTGCATGGCCCGGACGCGAAGCGCGATCTCCTCTGCCGATCGCGACCAGTCGATGCGGCCCGAACCGCGGTCGAGTTTGGGCGCGTAAGAGGCCAAGCTCTCGTCCTGCTGGATACGCGGCGCGGTTCCTTCGCAAATCAACCGAACGGATTCGCGCAAAACCTCCGGCGCAAGCGCTGCGAGGCGGTCATGCAGGGAACCAGCCGTCTCGTCCGGGGCGATGGCGATTTCGCGCCGCAAAAGCATGTCACCGGTGTCGAGGCCGGCGTCCATCCACATCGACGTGATACCGCTGGCACGGTCGCCGGCGAGAATGGCGGCGTGAACCGGCGCAGCACCGCGGTGACGCGGCAAGAGCGAAGCGTGGAGATTGAGCGCCCCGAGGCGCGGGACGTCGAGAAGCGATTGCGGCAGAATTTGTCCGTAGGCCATGACGACGAGCAGGTCGGGTTCGAGGGCCGCGATGTGCGCCACCGCCTCGTTAGCTCGCACTTTGGGCGGCTGGAAAACTTCCACCCCGCGCGCCACGGCAAGTTCTTTGATCCGGGAGGCGCGCACGGACATGCCGCGCCCCGCGGCGCGATCGGGCTGCGTCACGACTGCGCGCAATTCGATGCCGTTGGCGCCAAGCAACCACTCGAGCGAGGGCACGCCGATGTCACCACTGGCGAGATAGACAATCTTCACCGATAACTACCTCCGGCCACGGACGCGCGGCATCGTCCGCCTTTGTACCAACTCGCCGGCCGTGATTTCGCGCTGTCCGACGGAATCGGCGCAGCCGGTGCAGAGATAATCGTAGATTTCCTTGTCGGGAAGGACGAGAAGGAGCTTCTCTCTCACCGGCATGGCTTGGCCGCAGCGGCGGCAAAAAAGACTGCTGGCGCGCAGGCTTTCGAACTGCCCGCTCATGTCACCGCGCTGAAACCTTCCTCCCCGAAATGGTTGCGGCGGTCTTCGACCAGAACTTCGACGATCTTTCCGAGGACATCGACGGGCGACTGCGTGGCATCGACATGCACGATGCGGTCCTCCCCGTAGTAGGCCAAAAGCGGCCGCGATTCGTGGTCGTAGGTCTCGAGGCGATGGCGGATGACTTCCTCGTTGGCATCGTCGAAGCGGTTGTCGCGCAAGGCACGGCGCTTGAGACGCTCGACCAGCTTGCTTCGGTCCGGGCAGGAGAGATGAAAGATGCGCCGCACGCGAACGGTGTCATCGAGCATCTGCGCCTGGTGAACGTTGCGCGGGATTCCGTCGAGGACGAGGAAATCGTGATCGGGGTGAAAGGAGTGCGACTCGACGCTTTGGTCGATGCGGATTTTCCAGAGTTGGACGGTGATCTCGTCCGGCACAAGTTCGCCGCGGCTGGAATACTCGAGGAACTTCTGCCCGAGCGGGGTGCGCAGATCGAGTGCCCGGAAGACATCACCGCAGGCGCAATGGAAATAGCCGGGAACGGTGCCCAGTGCGCGCCCCTGCGTGCCTTTGCCGCTGCCGGGGGCGCCGAAAATGAGATAGGTTTGGTATTTGCTCATGACGGGAATTGGGAAAATGCGACTCTAGCGGCAGCGGGCTGAAACACAACGCGGCTTTGCACGGGGCGCTCCTTGACACCCGCGAGGCCGCGCCGTAAGCAGTCTGCTCGCTCTCCTCACGTGCACACCGACGAACAGATCCTGGAAATTCTTTTAGACCAGTTCCGCATCACCAAGGATCAGGTGGCGGCAGCTCGCGAGAATCACCCGGGTGCACCGATCCTCTCGGCCCTGCTGGAAGACGGCGCAGTGCAGAGCCGCGATATCCACGAGGCCATCGCTTATTTCCACAGCCTGAGTTTTTGCGACTTGGAGGACGGCGAAATCCTCGCACGCGTCCGCGAACTGCGCGGCACCATTCCCGGCGAGGTCGCGCGCCGCCACCGCATCCTCCCGCTGCGCCAGACGGAGCACGGCATCCAAGTTCTCATCGGCGACCCGATGAACTTCGAGACCTTCGACACGGTGCCGGTCTTGCTCAAGACCGAGGTCGAGTTCCTCTACGCGGATCCAGAGCGCGTCGAACAGCTGGTCACCGAACTCTACCCGCGCGAAGAGGGATTGGTCGCGGCCGGCATGGACGAGGAAGCGGGGGGCGTGGCCACGGAAGACGATGCCGCCGTGATCAAGCTGGTGCAGGACTTTCTCGAGAAGGCCCAGGAGATGCGCGCGAGCGACATCCACCTGGAACCGGTCGACGAGGGCTTCCGCGTCCGGTTCCGCATCGACGGTGAGCTCGAGCAATACAAGATGCTGCCGCAAACCTTGCAGAGCGCCGTGATCAGCCGTCTGAAAATCATGACCGAGACCATGAGCATCGACGAGAAGCGCGTCCCGCAGGACGGGCGTATCCAGTGCCAGGTCCGGGGCAAAGATCTCGATCTGCGTGTTTCCACCATTCCCACTTCGCAGGGCGAGGCGATCGTCATGCGTCTGCTCGACCAATCGACGCTTTCCATCACCCTGCCGGACCTCGGGTTCATGAGCGAGGACCAGGATTATTTCCGCGGCCTGATCAAACTGGCCGACGGCATCATTCTCGTCACTGGTCCGACCGGATCAGGCAAAACCACGACGCTCTACGCGTGCTTGTCGGAGATCAACGACGAGAGCCGTAAAATCATCACGGTGGAAGACCCGATCGAATACGTCATGCCCGGCGTCAATCAGGTGCATGTCAAAGCGGACATCGGCATGACCTTCGCCCGCGCACTGCGCTCCATCCTGCGCCAGGCCCCGAACGTCATCATGATCGGTGAGATTCGAGACATCGAGACGGCGGGCATCGCCATCAACGCGTCCCTCACCGGACACCTCGTGCTCTCCACCCTGCACACCAACGACGCGCCCAGCGCCATCGCCCGCCTGATCGACATCGGGGTGAAACCTTTCCTTGTTTCCAGCGCCGTGCGCGCGGTCATGGCCCAGCGTCTCTGCCGCCGGCTCTGTGCTTCCTGCAAAGAGCCGGCCACGCTGACCGAGGCGGAAATGATCGCGCTGAAACTGGATCCGGAGCAGTTGGCCGACGCGAAAATTTACAAACCGAAGGGCTGCGAGCGCTGCCGTTTCACCGGCTACAAGGGTCGGCTCGGCATCTTCGAAATTTTCAAAGTCGACGACGAAATGCGGCAGATGGTCAACCGCATGGGGGACGGCGAAGACCGCTCCGAGCAGGTGAGCACGGTGCAGTTGCGCAAACGGGCCCGCGAACAGGGCATGCGCACTTTGCGCGAGGACGGATTCCAGAAGGTCTTCGCCGGCCTGACCACCTTCGACGAAGTGCTTGCTGTGACCATGGGGGACAACGACTGACATGGATCCTAACCTCGTCATTGCCACGCTGGCCGATCAGGGCGTGATCAACCCGGCGCAATCGGATGAGCTGCTCACAGCCATCCAGGAAAGCGGCCGCACGCCCGATGACTTCCTGATCAACGACGGCCACGTCGATGAGCACGCTTTCTACGGGGCGATCGCCAATTCCGTCGGCGCGAACTACATCGATCTGTCCGATTTCGAACTGGAGCCGCGCCTGCGCGACAAAATCCCGGTCGGCCTAGCCCGCTTGCACCGCGCCCTGCCTGTGGCCGAGATCGACGGCACGCTCTACGTCGCGCTCTCCGATCCCTTCGACACGGAAAAACTTTCCGAGCTCCGCTTCGCCCTGAACCAGAATCTTCAGGTCAGCGTGGCCCCGATCCCACAAGTCGAGCGTCTCATCGGAAAATACTACGACTCCATCGACTTTGCCGCGGAGGGCTTCACCTCGCTCACCCAGATGCGGGAAAAACTGAGCGAGCTCTCGGCGAAAGCCGCGGGCACGATGACCGATGAGGAACGCGCGCAATATGTCATGCAGATTGTCGACAACCTCATCGACATCGGCATCAACGCCAAGGCGAGCGATATCCACTTCGAACCCTTCGAGGAATTCATGGACGTCCGCATGCGAGTTGACGGGACACTCAAATCCCTTCTCACCAGTGCCGACCGCAAGGCCTACCGCACGATCCGCAGCGAGCTGATCTCGCGCGTGAAGATTATCTCCAACCTCAACATCGCCGAGAGCCGCTTGCCGCAGGACGGACGCATCCAGCGAACCGTCACGCGCAACGGCAAGCCCTTCAACGTCGACTTGCGCGTCTCCACCCTCCCCACGCAATACGGCGAGAGCGTCGTGCTGCGTATTTTGGACCGGTCCGCCGTCCAGCTCGATCTGGATAAACTCGGCGTTCCCGAGCGCGTGAAAAAGACCCTGCGCGAGATGATCAAACTGCCCAATGGCATCATCATCGTGACCGGGCCGACCGGCTCGGGCAAAACCACCACGCTTTACGCGTGCTTGCGGGAAATCAACGAACCGAACGCCAAATTGCTCACCGCGGAAGATCCTGTCGAATACGACATCGACGGAATCATGCAGGTGCCGATCAACGAAGCGATCGGCTTGGACTTCGCCCGCTGTCTCCGCGCCTTCCTGCGCCAAGATCCGGACCGCATTCTCGTCGGCGAGACGCGCGACCTCGAGACGGCGCAGATCGCCATCCAGGCGTCGCTCACCGGCCACCTGGTTTTCACCTCGCTGCACACCAACGACTCGACCGGCGCGATCACCCGCCTGATCGACATGGGCGTGGAACCCTTCCTCATCTCAGCATCGCTCGAGTTGGTCGTGGCCCAGCGCCTGGTCCGCCGCATTTGCCCGGATTGCATCGAGCCCTATGAGCCCACGGAGGACGAACTCATGCTTCTCGGACTGTCAGCCCACGAGGTGGGAGATAAAAAGTTTTTCAAGGGACGCGGTTGCGACAAGTGCAACAACACGGGTTACAAGGGCCGCAAAGCGATCTTCGAAACCCTGCGCATCGGCGACACCCTGCGCGAAATGATCAACCAGCGCGCACCGGGCGTCGTCCTCCGCCAGAAAGCCATCGAACTCGGCATGCGCACCTTGCGCGAAGAGGGACTGCAGGCGGTCTTCGACGGGGAGACCAGCGTGGAAGAAGTGCTCAAATACACCTGACGCTCAGGGGCGCAGGCTTTCGGCCAATTCGCGGGCGAAGTAAGTGATGATGATGTCCGCGCCCGCACGCTTGATGGACAAAAGCGATTCATCGCGGGCTTTTGCGTAATCGAGCCAGCCGGCCTTGGCCGCGGCGTGGATCTGGGCGTATTCGCCGGACACTTGGTAAGCGGCGAGCGGCAGCTTGGTGTTCTCGCGCACGGCACGGATGACATCGAGATACGGGCCGGCGGGTTTGACCATGACCATGTCGGCGCCTTCGCGCTCGTCGAGTTCCACTTCGCGCAGAGCTTCACGCAGATTCGCCGGGTTCAGTTGGTAGGTTGATTTGGAAATCGGCTTCGCTTGCGCACTGCCCACCGCATCGCGGAAAGGTCCGTAGTAAGCGGAGGCGAATTTAGCCGCGTAGGCCAGAATGCACGTGTCCGTCCGGTTCGAGGCATCGAGCGCGGCACGAATGGCCCCGATGCGACCATCCATCATGTCCGAAGGCGCGACGATGTCCGCCCCCGCCTCCGCCTCGCGCACCGCGAGATCGCAAAGGATTTCAACGGTCGGATCGTTGTCCACATCGCGACCGTCTTTGGTCAGCACCCCGTCGTGTCCGTGATCGGTATAAGGATCGAGCGCGACATCGGCGATGAGCACGAGTTCCGGCACGGCGGCTTTCACTTCGCGCAGGGTGCGGAAAAGCAGATTGTCGGAGGACAGCGCGTGGGTGCCGCGGGCATCTTTTTTCGCCGGATCGATCACCGGGAAGATGGCGGCAGCGGGAATACCGAGGTCGAAAGCCTCGCGGCATTCGCGGACCAAATCTTTCACACTCCGGCGCTCCACCCCCGGCATCGAAGGGACAGGTTCGTTGCTCTCCCCGCCATGGACAAAAAGCGGATAGACCAGATCGGCCACACTCAGCCGCGTCTCGCGGGTCATGCGCCGCAATCCATCCGAGCGGCGCAAGCGCCTCATCCGTGTCCTGAACTGCATATCCCCTCCTCATACCACGCGGGCGTTACCTTTGGACACCTACATTACAGACGCCGGCGCTCTTGACGTAATAACATTTGTGGCTACGCTTGCCGAATGCCCTACGAACTCAAAGTCCGCAAAATCGGCAACTCCTACGGCGTCGTCCTACCCAAGGAAGCCCTCGCCACCCTCCGGGTCAAAGAAGGTGACACACTCACGGCCACCGAAGCTCCGCACGGCCTGAACCTCGCGGCCGGTGATCCGGAGTTCGACAAAACCATGCGGGTTTTCGAGAGCTTGAGCCGACGCTACCGCAACGCGCTGCGCGAACTGGCAAAATGAAGGAGCCCCACTGGCTGACGCGCAGCGAATGTCTTTTGCTGCACGACATGATGCTCGACCAATATGGCGGCTGCTCCGGCATCCGCGACGAGGGACTGCTGGAGTCCGCGCTTGCCCGACCGCAGCAACTCCATCACTACGGCAAGCCAACCACGCCCGAAATGGCCGCCTCGTACACCGCCGGCATCGTGAAAAACCATCCGTTCCTCGACGGGAACAAACGCACGGGTTTCATGATGGGGGCCGGCTTTCTCGAACGAAACGGATACGAATTCGTTGCTACCGAAGCTGAGGTTGTCATCCGCACCTTGGCTCTCGCCGCCGGCGAAATGAGCGAAGCCGATTACGCCGTGTGGCTCGAGGCCAACGCGAAGCGGACGTAAAAATACCGCGCGACAGGGTTGGTCGCCAGCGACCAACCGCCTCTCCTACAGCGCCGCGATCGCGCTTTCCAGCTTCGCCTTCTTCGCCTGCCACTCGTCCCCGCGCTTCTTGAAATTCTCGATCACCTCCGCGGGTGCACCCTGGACAAAGGAAGTATCGGCCAGCTTTTTCTCCACCTTGGCGATCTCGGCCACCACTTTGGTCACCTCTTCTCCCAAGCGCTTCTTCTCCGCTTCCACGTCGATTTCCAATTCCAGATAGACTTCACCCAACGGCGTTAGCACATGCGGCATTTTCTTCGGCGGGCCGCCGGCGCCCACCTGCATCACACTCGAAGCCTTGGCCAGCGCGCGGAAGACAGACAGATCGAAGTCCTGAAACGCCGGATCGAGCGCCAAATGCGCAACGCATTCCTGGTTGGTCGGGACTTTGAATTCCGCGCGGAGCACACGCACTTGGCGCACCGCGTCGTAAACCGCCTGCACCGCGTTGGAGGCGCGCGCTTTTTCTTCTGCGGACACGCCGTGCAGCGAGTCATCCGCCGGCGGAGCGGCAAAAAGAATCATGGCATCCTTGCCTCCGCCCCTCGCGCAACCGAGGCGCATCCAAAGCTCCTCGGTGATATGCGGCATGAACGGATGGAGCAGGCGCAGGTAGCCGGAGAGGATGTGGTCCATCACCGCGCGGACGCCATCGGCTGATTCGCCGCCGGCAGCCAGCTCGGCCTTGCTTGCTTCGACATACCAGTCGCAGTAAGTGCTCCAGAAAAAGTCGTAGAGGAGCGCGGCCGCCTCGTGGAAATGGAAGTCGTCCAAAGCCCGGCGATATCCGGCATGCATCGCGTCGAAAGCGACCAGCACCGCGATCGAATAGGGCGACAGATTGTGCTCCGCGAGCGGCTTGACGGACGAGGACGCGCCCTGCATCTCGCGGAAACGCGCGGCGTTCCACAACTTGTTGGCAAAGTTTCGCCCCTCTTTGATCTGGTTTTCGTCGAAGCGCACGTCCTGACCGTGGGGCGCAATGCGCATGAGGCCGAAACGGAGACCGTCCGCGCCGTATTTGGCCATCAGGTCGAGAGGATCTGGCGAGTTGCCAAGGCTCTTGGACATTTTGCGTCCTTTGATGTCGCGGATGATGCTGGTGAAGAAAACATTGCGGAACGGAACCTCGCCGGTGAATTCCAGCCCGGCCATGATCATGCGCGCCACCCAGAAGAAAATGATGTCGGGTCCGGTGACGAGGTCGTTGGTCGGATAAAACTTTTTCCGCGTGGCCTCGTCCATCGTGGCGAAAGGCCAGAGCCAGGAACTGAACCACGTGTCGAGCACGTCGTCCTCCTGGCGCCAATTCTCCGCGTCGGCGGGCGCGTCGAGTCCGACGTGCATGACGGACGGATCATCTTTGCGATACCAAACGGGGATGCGATGCCCCCACCACAACTGGCGGCTGATGCACCAATCCTGGATGTTGGTCATCCAGTGCTCGTAAATTTTCGCCCAGCGTTCGGGCACGAAGCGGATTTGCCCCGAGGCCACCGCATCCTGCGCAGCGGGCACCTGCGGGTATTTGAGGAACCACTGCTCGCTGAGACGCGGTTCGATCGGCACATCGGCACGTTCGCTGTAGCCGACATTGTTCTCGTAGTCCTCGACTCGGACGAGAAGCCCCATCTCCTCGAGTTTTTGCGCCGCGGCCTCGCGCGCGGCGAAGCGCTCCATTCCGGCGAACTCCGCACCGGCCAACTCGTTGAGCGTGCCATCGGGATGCATAACGTCCACCACTTCCAATCCGTGCCGCTGGCCGATCTCGAAATCCGTTTTGTCGTGGGCCGGAGTCACTTTGAGCACGCCGGTTCCGAAGGTCATGTCGATGTGCGTGTCGCCGATGATCGGAATCTCCGCCCGCGGGAACGGCCTAACCGCGTGCTTGCCGATGAAGCGCGCATAACGCGGATCGTCCGGATGCACCGCCACCGCCGTGTCGCCCATCAGTGTCTCGGGTCGCGTTGTAGCGATCTCGAGGAACGTGCCGGGTTCCTCCGCCACCTCGTAGCGCACGACGTAAAGTTTGCCCTTGGCGGGCTTCATGATCACTTCCTCGTCGCTCAGCGCGGTCTGCGACACCGGGCACCAATTGACCATGCGCTTGCCGCGGTAGATGAGTCCCTTGGCGTGCAGTTTGACGAAAACTTCCTGCACCTGACGGGAGTAGTCCGCGTCCATGGTGAAGCGCTCGCGGTCCCAATCGCACGAGCAACCCAAGCGCTTGAGCTGCTTGATAATGATGCCGCCGTGTTTTTCTTTCCACGTCCAGACGCGTTTGAGGAATTCCTCGCGTCCCAAATCACGACGCGTTTTGCCTTCCTCTTTGCGCAATTGCCGCTCGACCACGGTCTGCGTGGCGATGCCGGCGTGGTCGGTTCCCGGCAACCAGAGAACTTCCCGGCCGGTCTGCCGCGCCCGGCGCGCGAGGATGTCCTGCAAGGTGTTGTTGAGCACGTGCCCTAGCGTGAGCACGCCCGTCACATTGGGCGGAGGAATGACAATGGAAAATCCGGGCTTGGCCGAGGAGGGGTCGGCGGCGAAGCAGTCGGTCTTGAGCCACTCGGCATACCACTTTTCCTCCACCGCACCCGGTTCGTAAGCTTTGGGAATTTCCAACATCGAACCGGACATCATTCCGAAGCCGGCGCGCCCTGTAAATCGCTTTCCCGCTTCAGGGACGCCGGTGCAGGGCCATCAAGGTGACATCGTCCGACCGCTCGGCCCCGCCGACGAACGCCGCGACGGCCTGTTCCACCTCCGCGACCAAACCGCGGGAGGAAGACGGAACCTTGTCGCGAAGCACGGCCAAAAACCGCTCGTTGGTGAATAGATTGCGCGATTCGTCGAGGGCCTCGGGCACGCCGTCGGTGTAGACGAGCAGCATGTCACCCGGCGCGAGTTCCGGACGCCACTCGGCAAATTGCGCCTGCGGCATGAGCCCGAGCGGCGCGCCGCCGAGCGGACCGAAGACGGCGTTCTCGCGCGTGATATGGACCGGCGCGTTGTGCCCGCCGAGACCACAGACCACCTCGCCGCTCGTCACGTCGACAATGCCGAGGATCATGGTGACGAAAAGACATGCCTCATTGTCGCGGCACAGCTCGGTGTTGAGTTGCTTGAGAATTTCCGCGGGTGACATGCCGGGCCGCGCGATAGCGCGGACCAAGGTGCGCGTCACGGCCATGAAAATCCCGGCGGCAATGCCCTTGCCCGAGACATCGCCGACCACGAAGCAAAGTTTGCCCGGCTCGATGAAAAAGAAGTCGTAAAGGTCACCGCTCACTTCCTTGGCCGGTTCGAGCACAGCGAACAGATCGATGGCCGGCGAAGCTTCGGGCGAGGGAAACTCCAGCGGGAGAAGTCCTTTTTGCAACTCGCGCGCCAGATCCAGATCGCGCTGCAGCGCGGCGCGCTCGAGCGCCGCAGCCTGCGCACGCACGCGACCGACCGCCGCGGCCACCAAGCCGGCGAAGTATTCGGTCAGCCGCTCGTCTTCCGGCGTGAAAGCCGGGCGCCCCATCGGGTTGAGAAATTCAATGACGCCGAGGCATTCGTCGCCGTCGAGGAGCGGCGCGGCGAGGAGCGCTTTGGTCATCCAGCCCGACTTTTTGTCGGCCTCTTTAAACACGCGCGGGTCGTTCGGGGCGTCGTCGACGCGGATGACGCGCATTTCCTTCATCGCGGCGCCGACGATGCCGCGTCCGGCCGGAACGCGCAGTTGGCCGAGCTTCGGCGCACCTTCGCCGTGCGCGGTGTGCATGACCAAATCGCCGGTCTCCTCGTCGGCGATAAAAATCGAACACGCCTCGACGCGCATCCACGGCAGGCTTTTGGTCAGTATTTTGGCCAGGAGCCCGTCGAGGTCGGTCTCGCGGGTGATTTCCCCGGCAAGCGAGAGAAGAGCGGCGTAGTCGACCATCAGGAGGAACCCCGGTGAGGAGTTACTTCCGCACCGGAGCGTAGGAAGTTTTGCGCGAGAGCCTCATACAAAGCAACCGGACAAACCCGCCGCGAGACTTCGTAGGCGAGGATGGCGGCAACGCCAAGCGGCAGGGTGAAAGCGATCGACCCGGTGATTTCGATCACAATGATAAATGAAGTCATGGGGCTTTGCGCCACGCCGGAAAAATAGGCCACAATCCAAAGCAGAATCAGCCCCTGCAGGCTTGCCCCGCTCCAAGCAAAGAGACCGGCGGTCGCCTGCCCCAATCCCGCTCCAACCGAAAAGGAGGGATCGAAAAGTCCACCCGGGATTCCGGTGAGCAGCACCAGCATGCTGGCTGCCGCGCGTTGCAAAGGATACCACGACCCGATCTGTTCGCGCGTCGCTTCCATCGCCGCGACTTCCTCCGGCTGTAGTGTTGCCAGGTAAACCGGGCTGTCCTGCAGAACGAGCGCACGCGCCACGCCATGCCCCGTTCCCAGTGTGGCTCCGTTCGAGATCCAAGCCAGAGCGGCACAGGACAAGCCGATAACCAGCGCGACAACCACAAAATGTTTCTTCATCAGCCGTGTCATGTGCGGAACCAAAACGAGGAGCAACTTGGCGAAGAGAGCTCCGAGCAAACCGCCGGAAAGGCCGATGAGAAGCACGGCAATCCACGGTCCCGGTGCCATGAACTCAAGCGGCAAGCTGCGTCCGTAGTCGACCTGTCCGTAGGCGTAGTAATTGCCGAGAAATATCATGCAGAAAAGGCATGCGACCATCACGGTGCGGACAATGATCCCGAGATTTCTTTTTTCGAAGCGGCGTCCGATTTCCTCGAACGCGAAGACGATTCCAGCGATCGGCGCATTGAACGCCGCGGCGATACCCGCCGCGCCACCGGCCATGATCAATCCTCGCTCGGCCAAGCGAACGGGAAAAGGCGCCCACCGACCCGCCAAGTGCATGAAAAAAGCGCCCAGTTGCGCCGAAGGCCCCTCGCGCCCGATGGAAAAAAGCGAAAACAACCCCAATGTCGTGAGCAGC
>JBILUI010000204.1:0-3244 GCA_044371145.1 Chthoniobacterales bacterium
GTTTCTTGTCAACGGCCTTCTACCCGCGCAATGGACGCTGGGCGGTGTGACCTACACTGCCCCTGGCGTTTTCTGGGCGGCCATCGCCGGCCTCGTTGCCGGCGTCGCGATCGGTTTGATCACCGAATACTACACCGGCTACGGCAAGAAGCCCGTCCTCGACATCGTGCAGCAGTCCCTGACCGGCACCGCGACCAACATCATTGCCGGCCTCGGCGTGGGCATGCGTTCCACCGCGTTGCCCATTCTCATCCTCGCAGCCTCGGTCATCGTCGCCTACCACATGGCCGGCCTTTACGGCATCGCCATCGCCGCTGTGGGCATGCTGGCCAACACCGGAATCCAACTCGCGGTCGACGCCTACGGTCCGATCTCCGACAACGCCGGCGGCGTGGCTGAGATGTCCCGTTTGCCCAAGGAGGTCCGCGGCCGCACGGACAAACTCGATGCGGTCGGCAATACCACGGCTGCCATTGGCAAAGGATTCGCCATTGCCTCTGCGGCACTCACCGCCCTTGCGCTCTTCAGCGCGTTCATGTCCGTCACCGGTCTCAAAGCCATCGACATCTCTCACGCCTCGGTCATGGCGATGCTTTTCGTTGGCGCCATGCTCCCGTTCCTCTTTTCCGCGATGGCCCTCGGCGCGGTCGGTCGCGCTGCCATGGCCATGATCCAGGAGGTGCGTCGCCAGTTTTCCGACATCAAGGAATTGCGTGCCGCGCTTGACGTCATGCGGCGCAACGAAGACATCGAGCACGAATACTGGCCGAAGGAAGACCAGGCGATCTTCGAGGACGCGCACGGCAAAGCCGAATACGGAAAGTGCGTGGAGATTTCCACCAAGGCGGCCATCCGCCAAATGATCCTGCCCGGCTTGCTCGCCGTGTTCGCTCCCGTCGCCGTCGGCTTCGCCTTCAAGTGGGCTACCGGTTCAGGAGCCGAAGCGTTGGGTGGATTGCTCGCCGGTGTCACCGTCTCGGGTGTGCTCCTCGCCATCTTCCAAGCCAACTCCGGCGGCGCGTGGGACAACGCCAAGAAAATGT
The DNA here is from genome assembly GCA_044371145.1 of Chthoniobacterales bacterium. Classification (GTDB taxonomy): domain Bacteria; phylum Verrucomicrobiota; class Verrucomicrobiia; order Chthoniobacterales; family JACTMZ01; genus JACTMZ01. The sequence continues at coordinate 1,044 of JBILUI010000204.1, forward strand.
TCGAAGAAGGCGTCGAGATTGCCGGCCAGAAATACTACAAAGGTTCTGAACCGCACAAAGCGGCGGTGGTCGGTGACACGGTGGGCGATCCCTTCAAAGACACTGCAGGCCCCTCTATCAATATCCTGCTCAAGCTGATCTCGATCGTGGCCCTGGTTATCGGCCCCCTCATCCGGTAGCGGTGCGCCTTACTTACTGGCTGCACGGCTTCAACTGGCCGAGTGTGGTCTTGGCTTCGCGAACGACCTTGCCTTCCTCGTCGCGGATCTGCATGGCGATGGCCGGATCCTCCGCCGTCCAATCGATCTCGATCAATCCGAAGTTCGGTTGATTGTAGATTTCCCTTCCTTCGAGACGGAAGCGGTTCTCTTCCTCGGGCAACCCGGTTTGGTTCAGTCCGCTCGAAGTCACTTCGTAGAGGGGGTAAAACGGGCCGCCGTCCGTTTCGGGCGGAAGGCGAGAAATTTCCGACAAATGACGGTCGCCGCTCAGTAGGACCACGCCGGTCGCTTTGTCACGGATGGTATCGAAAAGCTTTTTCCGTTCTTTCGGCAAGTTGCCCCACTTCTCCCAGCCGTGCTCATCGGGGATCGCTTGGATGCTGGTAATGAGGAGGCGAAGCTCCGCGGGTTTCTTCAACTCCTCGGCCAGCCACTTCCACTGCTCTTCGCCGAGTATCGAACTGTCACTTGTTTCATCCGGCAAATAGCGGCCGACCTTTTTCCCGCTCTTGGCTCGCGCTTCTTTTACTTCCTCTTTGGTCATCTTCCTTATCGGCCCGCGGAACCAGCGCGTGTCGAGGAGGATCACCTGTACACGCTTGCCTTCCGGGCCGAAAATTTTCGCGTCGTAAATCCCGCCACGCTCGCGCAGTGGTGAGTCCTGCGGCGTCTCGAAGAATTCCATGAATGCCACCTTCGAGGCATCCTTGCCCTCCCACTCGGCGCCCACGTCGTTGCGCCCGTAGTCGTGGTCGTCCCATGTCGCGAGGATCGGCGTGTTCTGGCGCAGCTTCGCAAACTCCGGAATCGCGGCGAGACCGTCGTAACTCCCCTTAAGCTTCGCGGGATCGGCACTGTCCGCATAGACATTGTCACCCATGAAAATGAAGAGCTGGGGCTTAAGGTTGTTGATTGCCTCCCAGACTGGCTGCGGCTTGTGTTCGTTGGCGCAGGATCCGAAGGCGATGCGGGTGAGGGGTTCCTCTGCTTGGAGAGCGGCGGCCGCGGAGAGAAAAAGGGCGAGTGGGAGTCTTGTCATGGAGAAAGACTATCCGACCAATGCGTCAAGTGCATCCTCGAAGACTTCGGTGTGACGGTCGACATCGGCTTGTTCGTGAAAGGGTGAGAAGAGCGCCATGTTGTGGAAAGGCGTAAGCAACACTCCGCGGTTGATGGCCCAAAGGTGCATGAAGGCATCGAGGTCGTGATCCATGGCCGCAGCGGCTTGTGCGCCGTTCTTCGGTGGCGGGCAAAACCAATACTCCGCGCGGCAGCCGAGCCGTTGTACGCTCCAAGGCAGGCCGCGCTTCTCGTAGGCCTTGCGCACACCATCCGTCCAGTTCTCGGCCAGATGCTTCGTTTTGACGAATTGCTCGGGCAGCAGCGCGCTGGTCAAAGTGGCGCGGACCGCCGCCATGGAGAGCGCATTGCCGGCCAGCGTTCCGCCTACGCCTGAGACATCGATGCCCTCGTCGTTTTGCATCTCCTCCACCTTGGCCGCGACTTCCGCGCTCATCCCGTAGGCCGCCACCGGAATGCCGCCGCCGATTGTCTTGCCGATGACGAACATGTCCGGCTCGAGGTTCCACTCCCGCGTGCAACCGCCAGGACCGGCGCATATGGTGTGTGTTTCGTCGGCGATGAGCAGGACGCCGTGGCGGTGTGTGATTTCGCGCACGCTTTCGTGGTAGCCCGGATCGGGCAGGACGATACCGATGTTGGTCAGCGCTGGTTCCAGCAGAAAGCACGCGATATCGCCCTTGGCCAGCACCTCGTCCAACGCCTGGGGATCATTGAAAGGAACGGTGCGCGTCGTCAGCGCCGGATCAACCTGCGGACCGATCGCTCCCGGACGGCTTATCGTTTGGCCCTTCGAGTCTGCAATAACCAAGGTTTCATCAACCGTCCCATGATAGCACCAATCGTGGACGAGAATCTTCGGCTTGCCGGTCAGCGCGCGCGCAAAACGCAGGAGGAAGC
>JBILUI010000070.1:0-11632 GCA_044371145.1 Chthoniobacterales bacterium
CTGCGCGCTTGGCGCGCGCAGCAAAACGTCGAGCAGGGAAAAACGGAGGGTGTTTCGGTAAAACAGTGTTTCGGTAGGGCGGTTCAAGACGGGAGGCAAGAAGGCGAAAGGCGCCAGCAAACCGAAACACTGCCTCACCGACACACTGAAACACCGCGCCGCGGGGCGGTGCTCGTTCTCGCTGGATCGGACCTTACTGGTTACCGGCGCGAGGTTGAGAAAATGGTGCGTGAGCTAGGGGTGCAGGACTCGGTGGTGATTGCTGGAGAGGTGCAGGGGAAAATGAAGGATGCGCTTTTGGCGAATGCGGATTTGTTTGTGCTGCCGAGTTATTCGGAGAATTTTGGCATCGTTGTGGCAGAGGCGATGGCTTGGGGGCGTCCGGTGATTGCTTCAACGGGAACGCCGTGGAAGGAAGTGGCTGAGGTTGGTGCGGGTTGGTGGGTTAAGCCGGAAGAGGAGGCGCTCGCGGGGGCGCTCGCGCAGGCTATAGGTAAGGGGCGAGAGGAACTTGAGGCGAAGGGCGCGAGGGGGCGGGCATTGGTGCAGGAGCGGTATACGTGGAGTGCGCCGGCACGTAAACTCATTGATGCCTACATCGGGCTGACAGAGAGGGAATAGCCACGAAAAGGCAGGCCACAGATTAACGCGGATGGACACGGATAAGTCCGACCGGCAGATGCCGCCCGGACGAGTAGAAATGCTCCTGCCGGATGACCTCAGCAGTCGCAAGTAGTCCGCCAGACAGGGAATACTTAGCCACAGCCGAGCAACGCGAGACAGACAACTCGAAGAGTTGAGCGGAGCGTTCAAATTGACACGGATTAACACGGACTGAGGGAATGCTCCGCGCCAAGTGACCTTGGCACTCGCGGTTGGTCGCCGGAGAACGGCTGGATCTGGACAAATCGATGCGGAAGATTAACTTGATACATATGAACGTTGCTGGTCTTGAGCGCATCACGATTGATCCAGCCGTCATGGGCGGAAAGCCGTGCTTGCGAGGGATGCGAGTGACTGTCGGGCTTGTCACGGGTCTGGTCGCATCGGGAGCATCATTCGAGGAGATATTGGACCTCTATCCTTATCTCGAAGAAGCGGATATCAAAGCGGCGCTCACTTACGCGGCTTGGCGTGCTGAGGAGCGCGAAGTTGCGTTGCAGCCAGCTTGAAGCTCGTGGTGGATATGAACCTCTCGCCGGTTTGGGTGAGGGTTTTCCAAACAGCCGGACACGAAGCAGTTCACTGGAGTTCTGTCGGACCGACGACCGCACCGGATGAGACGATCATGGAGTGGGCGCGGCAGAGCGGTAGCGTCGTATTCACTCACGATCTTGATTACGGGGCTCTGCTTTACGCCACGAAGGCGTCCTCTCCTAGTGTGATCCAATTACGCTGCGAAGATGTGCGCCCCGCAAGTATGCAGACTGTGGTCTTGTCTGCATTGGATGCACTCCAAGGCGACCTTGCGAATGGCGCGCTAGTCACTATTGATCCGGGCAAATGCCGTATCCGCACGCTTCCATTTCGCTCCTCATAGTGTGAGTTGGCGCGCGTGTGCGCGCGGCAACTAATCCTCTTCGTTTATCGGGTGGCTGAGGGGCTGAAAGCCTCAGACAAAAAGACCAAGAGCCGGAGACCGCACAGCGGTCGTAGACAGCGTGAGGTCGTCTTAGCGACCGAGGGCAAACCAAAAGACCAAGAGCCCGAAACGAAAAATTCTGCCAACAGACGTCTGACTACTGTCTACTCGCTTCGCTCGTATGAAAATCACCATCGCCACAGGGCCGATCTTTCCCGTGCCAGCCGTGCGCGGTGGGGCGGTGCAGCGGTTGTGGGAGGGGCTTGCGCATGAGTTTGTCAAACGCGGTCATGAGGTGACGATTTTTGCGCGGGAGTTTCCTGGCCAGGCGAAAGAGGAGATGGTGGGTGGAATTCGCTATGTGCGGCGCGGAGGCTATTCGCAAAGCACATCGATCAAGCGGGATTTGGTGCAGTGTCTGATTTACGCACTGAAGACGGCGTGGCATGTGCCTTCAGGTGATGTGGTGGTGACGAATGATTTCTGGATGCCGGCGGTGTTGCCGCGGCTCAAGCCGAGCGCCGGCAAGGTGGTGCCGTGTTTGCAGCGGTTTCCGAAAAAGCAGTGCGGTCTGTATCGGGGGTGCGCTGTTCTTGCCGCTGTCTCCCAGGCCGTGGCTGATGCAGTGAAGATGCAGTCGCCCTCGGTGGGGGACAAAGTGGTGGTGGTGCCGAATGCGATCGATGAGGTGTTTTTGAGAGGGAGCAGGGAGCAGGGAGCAGGGGACAGGGGGCAGGAGACGGGGGACAGGAGGCGGGGGACAAGCGACGGAGAGACGGCTGGAGGTGGGCGGGCGGTGAGGATTCTTTTTGTCGGGCGAATTCATCCGGAGAAGGGTCTGGAGCTCTTGGTGCAAGCGCTGCGGTTGTTGGCAGAGGGTAAAAGAAAGCGGGAGACAGGGGACAGAGGACAGGGAACAGGGGACTGGGAGTGTGTGCTGGTTGGGCCGGTGGTGCAGAGTGAGGGGGGTGGGGGTGAGGCTTTTGCTGCGGAGTTGAAACGGCAACTGGAGGGGTTGCCGGTGCGGTTCGAGGCACCGGTTTTTGATCCGGAGGCATTGGCGAAAATTTACGATGTGGCAGATGTGTTTGTTTATCCATCGGTCGCGGAAACAGGGGAGTCATTTGGCATTGCACCGTTGGAAGCGATGGCGCGTGGAGTGGTGCCGGTGGTTTCCGACTTGGCCGTTTTTCGGCAATACCTCGAACCCGGAGTCAACGGTATCGTTTTTGATCATCGCTCGGAGGATGCGCCGGAGAGGCTGGCGGCGGCTCTCAGGGAATTGATCGGACACGAGGAGCAACGCAGGCGCTTAGGAGCGGAGGCCAGAGAAACGGCAGAGCATTTCTCGACGCAGGCGATCGCCGATAAATATCTGCAACTGTTCGCCCGGCTGGTATGAAGGAGATCAGCGTGGATACGGCAGCTAATCGTTCGCAGGAGAAATGGACTAGGGGCGAATTGTGCGCCCGCGTGCTCTGGGCGTGCTGCCAACCACTCTTCCGCTGGAGTCCCAGACTCCTCTGGGGATGGCGGAGGTTTTTGCTGAGGCTTTTCGGCGCGACGATCGGGGCGCAGGTTCATATCCACCCGGCGGCGCGCATTTTTATTCCCTGGAATCTCGAGGTGGGTGCTTGGTCCTACGTAGGCTTCGATTGCCTGCTCTATAACCTTGGGTCGATGAAGATCGGGGAGCGGGTGACGATCTCGCAACGTGCGCATCTTTGCGGGGGTAGTCATGACTTCCGTGATGAATTGATGCCGTTGATCAAGGCTCCGGTGACGATCGGCGACGGCGTCTGGATCTGCGCGGATGCGTTCGTTGGTCCGGGAGTGACGATCGGTGCGCGGGCTGTCGTCGGCGCACGTGCGGTGGCTGTGCGTGATGTAGCAGAAGGAAAAATCGTTGTCGGCAATCCTGCGCGGGTGGCTGGGTCACGCTAAGGAGTGGCTGAGGAAAAAGTAATGATTCTGCCAGTCACGGTTTGTATCCCGGCAAGTAACGAGGCGAAAAATTTGCCGGCGTGTTTGGCCTCGCTGGGGGGCGATTTTCATCAAGTGGTGGTGGTGGACTCGCAAAGCACCGATGCCACGCGGGAGATTGCGGCTGCGGCGGGGGCGACGGTGCTGGAGTTCCGTTGGGACGGGAAATTTCCGAAGAAACGCAACTGGGCTTTGCGCAACCACCAGTGGGAGACGCCTTGGGTGTTGTTTCTCGATGCGGACGAGCGGGTGACGCCGGAGTTTGTCGAGGAGTTGCGGGGCATGTTGCCGAAGACGGACAAAGCGGGTTTTTGGATCAGCTTCACGGACTGGTTCATGGGGAAGCCGCTTCATCACGGCGATGTCTTCTGCAAGTTGGCGCTGTTCCGCATCGGAGCGGGGGAATACGAGCGATTCCCCGAAGAGTGGTGGAGCGATCTGGATATGGAAGTGCACGAGCATCCGGTCCTCGATGGGGAGATCGGCGAGATCAAGGCGCGGCTCGAGCACCATGATTACCGCGGTCTGCACAGCTACATCTGGCGGCATAATGAATACTCCACGTGGGAGGCCAACCGGTTCATGTGGCTGGCCTCGGCCGGTCCGGAGGAGTGGGATAAATTGATCCCGCGACAGAGGTTCAAATACCGGCACCTCGACAAATGGTGGTTCTCGCCGCTGTATTTTCTCATTGGATATGTCCTCAAGGGAGGATTCTTTGACGGGGCGACGGGCCTTCGTTTCGCGCTTATGAAACTGCGCTACTTCACTGATATGAGGCTCAAGATCGCCGAAGCGAGGCACGCAAAACGATGAAAATCTTCATCAGTGGAGCGTGCGGGTTTGTCGGTTCCGAGCTGGCGCTTGGGTTGAGAGGGGCGGGGCATGATGTTGCCGGGTGCGATAATTTCAGCCGTCCGGGGAGTGAGCTGAATCTTCCGCGGCTCGAGGCGGCTGGAGTGAGAATCTGGCGGGGTGATGTGCGGTTCGAGAAGGATTTGGCTGAAGCCAAAGGGATCGACTGGGTGATCGATGCGGCGGCCAACCCGAGCGTGCTTGCCGGGGTGGACGGAAAAACGAGCAGCCGCGAGCTTCTGGAGCACAATCTCTGGGGGACGGTGAATCTGCTCGAGGTCTGCAAACGGGAGAATGCGGGACTTATCTTGCTGAGCACGAGCCGGGTGTATTCCATCGAATCGCTCTGCGCTTTGCCGGTGAGGGAGCGGAATGGTGCGTTCGTGTTCGAAGAACACGGCGCTCACAGTGGACCGGCCGGAGTAACGGAGGAGTTTCCGACTGGCGCGCCGATCTCTCTCTACGGCGCGAGCAAACTGGCCAGTGAACAGATCGCGCTGGAATACGGGGCGGCTTTCGGATTTCCCGTTTGGGTCAATCGCTGCGGGGTGATGGCGGGGGCCGGTCAGTTCGGCAAACCGGATCAGGGGATCTTCAGTTTTTGGATCCATTCATGGGCGCAGAAGGCTCCGCTGAAATACATAGGATTTGGCGGAACCGGGCACCAAGTGAGGGACTGTTTGCATCCGGAGGACTTGCTCGATCTCGTCCTTAAGCAAGTGAAGGACGAGAGGACCAAAAGACCAAAAGACGAAGAAGGTAAGAGACAGGTTCCCGATAGTGGGAAAGTGGAAAAGTCGGAAAGTGCAAAGGTTGAGACACTGGGAGGTAAAGAGATCACAGGAGAGCGAAGATTGGAGATTGCAGATTGGAGATCAGAACACGGAAGAGTTCAGAGGGTTTTTAATGTGAGCGGAGGGGTGGTGTCGGCCATGTCGCTCAGGCAGTTGTCGGATTGGTGTGAGAAGGAGTTCGGGCCGCATGAGGTGGCGGTGGATTTGACGCCGCGGGCTTTTGATTTGCCGTGGGTTGTCTTGGATTCCTCGCGCGCGGAGAACGTGTGGAATTGGAAGCCGCGCAAAAGTGTGGAGCAGATTTGCGCGGAGATTGCGCAGCATGCGCGGCAGAATCCGGAGTGGCTGGCAGTCAGCATGGGCTGACGCGGGAAGGGATGAGATCTGAGTTTGAAACCTGAGTGAGGGCGGATAAAAAAAGAAGGGGCTGAAAGACTAAGAGATTAAGAGTCTAAAAGACTAAAAGACGAGAGGCCAGAGTGCGAGACAGTGGGAAAGTGGGAAGGTAGGAAAGTGCGAAAGACAGCAGTTAGCAGCGGGCAGTTAGCGTATAGTGCAGAGGAACACGATTAGCAGTAGGGGCATGAAGCCGTTGTGGGTCCTAGTGGCCGGGTATTGGCTTTGGATGGTCTGGGCCTGCGCCGGGGAGTGGTCGAATAATCAGGACTACAACTACGGATGGTTTGTCGCGCCTTTGGCGCTTTATTTTTGGTGGAAGAGGGGGGAGCGGCCGCAGGCCGCGGTGACGAGTGACGAGTGGCGAGTGGCGGGTGGGAGACTGGGGGGCGAAGAGACCAAGAGACCAAAAGACCAAGAGACGGGGCGATGGTTTGCCTGGTTGGTTGTGCTGTTGTCGCTCTTGCTCATTTGGCCGCTGGAGGTGGTGCGACAGACGCCGATTCACTGGCGTCCGATTTTGTGGACGATCGGGCTAATCGCTTTCGGCAACTCCTTGGCGGTTGCCTGGCTGGCCGGGGGGCGTGCTGCGCTGCGTCGGGTTGCGTTTCCCGCAGCCTTCATGTTGCTGGCCATTCCTTGGCCCACGTTTTTAGAGAGTGCGATTTCCTTTCCTTTAATGCAGTTGGTCACCCAATGGTCGGTCGGTATTCTTCACCTTCTTGGTTATCCGGCGACGGCCGCGGGAACAACCATCACGCTGCCGAACTGCACCGTTGGCGTAGAGGAGGCCTGCAGCGGACTGCGGTCTTTGCAAACGGCCTTGATGGTCGGGGCGGCCGCCGGAGAGTTGGCGCGACTCAAGACAGGGGCGCGTCTTGCGCTGCTCTTGGTTGCTTTTGTCATGGCGCTTGCGGGGAACCAAGTGCGGGTGCTCATGCTCGTGATGGCAGGAATCAATGGCGGGAATGCGGCGGTTTCGCAGGTTCATGACACGGCTGGATATGTCGTGCTGGCAATCTTGCTTGTGGGTGTTGGAAGTGCGGCGTGGGCCATGGGGAAGGTGGGACTGAGAGAGTATGAAAGTGGGAAGGTAAAAAGGTGGGAAGGTAGGGAAGTGGAAGGACTAAAAGACCAAAAGACCAAGAGGCTAAGAGACGAAGAGTTGGAAGGTACGAAAGTGGCTCCGCCAAGGTGGGAAGGTAAAAAGGTGGGGTGGCTGGTGGTTGGCGTTGCGGCGGCTTCCATAGTTGGAGCCCATGCTTGGTTTTGGTGGAGGGGGAGTCTCGCGCCAGCACCGGTGGCGGCGATGTTGAGTCCGGCGCAGAGCGGGGATTTTCAGGCGGACGAGAACGTGCCTGCGGAGATACTCGGCGTGCTGCAGCCGGACGAATACCGCTACATCCGCGGAGTGCGCGATGGGGTGCCCGGCAAGGTGGCAGGTTATCATTTTTACTGGCGTCCACGCAAAGGGAACGCCAATCAGCTCTATCATCGACCCGACCGTTGCATGCCCGGTGCCGGTTGGCGGATCGAGGGCGAGGTGGAAAGGCAGAGCGTCCGCCTCGGGGAGCGGGAATTCGTCTTCAATGTCTTTCCTTTCCGCGGTCCGGGTGGTCCCGCGCTTATGTTGTGGGGTTCATTTCTCAACGGTGAGCCGGTGGAGATCGAGTTCAACAGCGATGTCTACGTCAACACGGCCAACCTCGCGCAATTCATTCGCACAGGCACACGGACCTATAGCTACGAGGTGGCAGCGCTGATCATGCCTTACGAGGGCGCGCGCCCGAGTCCTGAGCAGATCGAAGCTTTTGCCAACCGGGTCTTCACGACGTCGGTTCCATAGCGCGCAGTTCGGGTCATGCAGGTTGAGATTGTTTCTTTTGCCGAAGCGGACGTATTCCGCGGATTTCTGACGGAGGAAGAACTCCGGCATTCCGCACTCAAGGCGAACGATGCGGTGCGGACGCGCTTCGTGATTGCGCGCGGGCTGCGGCGACGGATGCTCGATGAGGCGACGCAAATCCGCGCTGCGGACTTGCGCTTCTTGGAAGATGGGGAGTCGAAGCCGCGTGTTCTCGATGCGCAGGGCTGGGACTTTAACATCTCGCATGCGGGAGAGTATGTGGCTTGTGCGGTGGCGCGCGGGCAGGTCGGCGTCGATATCGAGCAAATCCGTCCGGTGCGCGAGATGGAGTCGATCGTCGAACGGTATTTCCATCCGGATGAAGCAGCGGAATGGCGCGCGCTGCCGCCCGGCCTCCGTGAGGAGGCTTTTTTTGTGCTCTGGTCGGCGCGGGAGGCTGCGATGAAATGCGTCGGGTTGGGCTTGGCTCGCGGGATGTCGGTCACGCGAGTGGATCCGTCGATCCTGCGCGAATCATGCGCACGCGCTCTGGTCGGTGACGCGGAGTTGGTTGTGCGGCGATGGGATGCGCCGCCGGGATATGTCGCAATGATCGCGCAGGGCGCGGCGATCTAGCGGCAACGTCGAGAATGTTTTCTCGGCACCAAAGCCGGAGGTACGTCCAGTTTGCGGCTTCCGTCTTCTGACCGCGCTGCAGACAGAGTTATCTGGCAGGATCAAACACCAAGAACAAATACACGCCGAACATGAGGAGGTGGACGGCGCCTTGCAGCATGTTGGTGCGGCCTTGCCCGAAGGTGAGGATGGAGACCGAGAGAACGACGAAGAGGAGCGTGATTTCCGCGTATTCCAGGCCGAGGAGGACTTCACGTCCGGTAAAGAGCCCGATGGCCAATGCGGCGGGTATGGTGAGTCCGATGGTGGCGAGGACGGAGCCGAGGAGGATGTTGACCGAGCGCTGCAGTTGATTGTTCAGCGCGGACTGCACGGCGGAGAGGCCTTCGGGGGCTAGAATGAGCGTTGCCACGATCAGGCCGCCAATTCCGGCGGGCAAGCCGCTGACTTCGGTGGTGAATTCGAGGACACCAGCCAGTTTCTTGGCCAAGAAGACGACGGGAACGATGTAAGCGAGCAGTAGCACGGTGTGGAGCCAGCTCGGGCGATAGCTGTCGACGTGCGCGTGCAGTCCATGCTGCTCTTCGGGGGCGTGCGTGAAGAACCCCCGATAACGGCTGGTCTGAACGAGAAGGAAGACGGCATAAACGCCCATCGACAGGACAACCAAAGCGATGGCATGGCCCCGGGAGAAGACGCCCTCGGCCCCGGATCTGGTGAAATCGGGAAGAACCAGCCCGATGACGGCGAGCGGCAGGATCAACGAAAGGTAGGATGTGGCACCCTGCAGATTGAAAGATTGCTCGTGAAATTTGAATCCGCCGAGCAGCAGGCATGATCCGGCCAAGCCCGTGAGGACAATCATAATGACGGCATACATCGTATCGCGTGCCAAAGTCGGCTGATCGCCTTGGAGCATGAGCGAACCGATCATGAGAACCTCGAGGCTGATGACGGAGAAGGTGAGGATCATGGTCCCGTAGGGTTCCCCGAATCGTTCGGCGAGCACGTCGGCGTGACGGACCACTGCGAACGCGGCAAGCAGAATGGCGATGGCGATCCAAGCAAGCTGGCCGGCGGCTACGGGCAGGGAGTTCAAGTTGTCCGCCCAAGCGGTGCCCTTGAATGACCACACGGCGGCGGAGGCCCAAACGGCCAGAAGCGGCCATTCTGAGAGAAAAAGTGCTCTGGGGCCCTTCATTTAGCGGGACTCAAGAGCAGGTCGCGGGCAAAGAAAAGGACAAAAGGAGGGAAAGCTTTGGCTGTAGCCTGCGAGGCCGGGTAAGCTCGGGTGCATGCAAAAGCGGCGCGTCATTATCATCGGCGCGGGAGCGGCCGGTTTGGCCGCCGCCGAGCGTCTCATGGCCGAAGGCGTGGAAACCACAGTGCTGGAGGCGACCGACCGCGCGGGCGGCCGCGTGCGCCATCTCGAGGGATTCGCCGACTTCCACATCGAACTCGGGGCCGAAGAGGTGCACGGGCTGGAGAATTGTCTGATTCCGTTGGTCAAGGAATCGGGTGCGGAGTTGATGCGCCACGAAACGGTGCACGATTACATCCGCTACGACGGGAAGTTGATTTCGCTCGAGGCAGCGCGGGCCGGTGACGACCTGCGAGAGGCTTTCGAGTTCGTCGACAACATCAGTCACTATCAGACGCCGGCGTGGACCGTTGAACAGTGCATCGTGGCCCGCCACATGCCGGGGCATGCGTGGCACTATCTCGACTCGCGGCTCGGTGTGGAGCACGGCACGACACTCGATCGCCTGGGAATGCGCGGCTTCATCGGATACGAGCGTAACTGGCAGTTGCGTGAAGAGAATTATACGGTGCGTCAGCCCTACATGACACTGCTCGAGCCGCTGCTCGGTAAGGTGCGGGAGAGGATTCGCTTCGGTGCGGTGGTAACGCGGATTGAATGGGGTGGTCCCGAGGTGATTGTGCGCTTGGCGGGGGGGGGAGATTTGCGGGCGGACGCGGTGATTTTCACCGGATCCGTCGCGGTGTTGCGCGAGGCCTCGCCGGAGTTTTCGCCCGCGCTTCCTGCGGAGAAGCGCGAGGCGATCTCGAACATCGGCATGGATGGCGGAATGAAGATCATCTTGAAATTCAACCGCCCGTTCTGGCCGCAGGACATGTATTTCCTGCACTCGGACACGTTCTGGCCGCAGTTCTGGACACCGGGCACCGGACGAGGGGGCATGGCGCACATCCTCACAGCTTTCGTCAGCGGAACGCGTGCGGATTTTCTCCGCCAACTGGAGGTCGATCTGGTCGAGTTCGCTTTGGGCGAACTCGATCGCATCTTTGGCGGCCGCGTGGCTTCGGAGAATTTCGAGGAAGCGTATGTTGCGGACTGGACGACGGAGCCCTTTGTGCGCGGGCTTTACAGTTTTCCGCTGGCGCAGACCGAATTGCGGCATCGCGAGGCTCTGGCCGCGCCGTTGGGTGGGAAATTATTCTTCGCCGGCGAGGCGACCGATCTCGAGGGCCACAGCGGCACGGTGCATGGCGCGATCGCCAGCGGGAGGAGGGCGGCAAGCGAAGTGACGAGTGGCGTGTGACGAGTTTAAGAAGAAACCGAGGCAGATCAGTCGCTGGGGAACGATTAACTACAATTTTAAAATTTTCGCGCTGACGATGTCCGGATCGGTGCGGAGTTCGGTGAGCACGTTGTCGTCCGGTGCGGAGTCGAGGGTCAGGATGGTGAGAGCGGTGCCGCCGGCTTGGTCGCGTCCGAGCGACATGCTGGCGATGTTGACTTTGTGTTTTCCGAGCAGTGTTCCGACGTGACCGACCATACCGGGGCGGTCTTTGTTTTCGAGGACAAGCAGAACGCCGTCGGGCTGCGCTTCGATATGGCGGCCGTTAACCAGAACAACGCGCGGTTTGTTGCCGAAGAAAGTTCCGGCCGCGGTGGCTTTGGTATTGCCGTCTTCCGCGGTGACTTTGATCAGGTCGGTGAATTCGCCGCTGTCGCTGACTTTCGATTCGATGATTTTCAGGCCGAGATTTTCGGCGAGTCCGGGCGCGTTGATCTCGTTGACCTCATCGCCGCTGATGTGGGTGAGAAAGCCTTTGAGGATGGAGCGCGTGACTGGTGTGGTCTCGATGTCGCGGGCTTTGCCGCTGAACTCGATTCGCAGTGTGCCGCAACGTTTGGGTCCGAGCTGGGCGACGAAGCGTCCGAGGCTCTCGCCGAGGCGGAGGTAGGGCCCGAGGATGGCGAGGGTTTTGGCGTCGACGCTGGGGGCATTGACCGCGTTGTTGATCGTGCCCTCGAGGAGGACGGCGCGGATGGCGTGGGCTATTTCGATGCCGACGCTCTCCTGAGCTTCCGCGGTGGAAGCGCCGAGGTGCGGAGTGAAGACGATGTTCGGCGCGGAACGAAGGGGTGATTCGGCCGGTGGCGGTTCGGTTTCGAAGACGTCGAGGGCCGCACCGGCAAGATGGCCGGAGGCGAGTTCGGCCGCGAGGGCGGCTTCATCGATGAGTCCGCCGCGCGCGCAGTTCACGACGCGCGCTCCTTTTTTCATGCTC
>JBILUI010000071.1:0-11630 GCA_044371145.1 Chthoniobacterales bacterium
TTGGAAATTTGAGCCTTACTGCGGCATCTTTCCTCGATTTCGGTTTGGGTGCAGCGGGAACGATCGGCTTTGGAACTTACACACCGAGCGCCTTGACGGTTCTAAACATCGTCAACTTCACGCAAGGCAATACCCTAACCTTCAGGTCCGACCTGACATCGAGCATCAACACGGGTGCATTCGCGTTCAGCGGCAATGGAGGCTTGGGTTCTTACTCGTGGAATTCAACCAGCAGCACCTTCACCATCACGGCGATTCCCGAGCCTTCGACGGTTCTGGCCGCCCTCGGCTTGACCGGCCTGATGCTCTGGTCCGCACGTCGGCGTTTTACCCGTCAGTCCGAAGGCTCGCGCAACAGCTAAAGACCTCTCTCAGCGATTTTGGGGAGTCAGCCTGCCCTCGGAGCCCGGGAGGTCTCGAGGCCACAGCATCCGAACGCGCGAGCAAGCCCGCCAAGCCAACGTGGCTCGACCGTCTCGCCGACGAGCGTGACTGCGGGCGCAAAACGATGCAGGAGATTGCCCGCTGGATGGTGAACAACTCGGGCGTTAATCCTCCGGAAGACGACGGCTATGGCCCGCGAGCCGGACTCTGCCTCGAACCACAAAGATTCCCCAAGGCTCCGAACCATCCGCATTTTCCCACGAGCCGCCTCGCACCCTGAGAATTCTACACCAACCGCGTCGTCTACAAGTTGGCGGCACGCTGAGAACATAATGGGGGACCTTAACAGAAGTTAGCCCATGACTAGAGTGACTTGCTAGTGCGGGTAGCTGGGACCAGATTTCCCCAGTGCGGCTAGTGCTCCTCGTCACTGCTTTAGCAACTCTCACCACCGTGGCGTTCTCCGCTGGTCCGCCGGTGGTCATTCCCCACGTCAAAGGCAACGCGACCACGACCAAGTTCGGCGGCGGCTACATCACCCGAACCTCGGACGGGAAAACCTACAACACGTCCAAGTTTGGTAGTGGCTGGATCACGCGTTCGTCGGATGGGAAGACCTACATCACTTCCAAGTTCGGGGACGGAGCCATCACCCGAGGAAACGGCCAGCAAGTGACGACCAGTCGCTTTGGATCCGGCACGATCAACCGTTCCTCGGACGGAACGACCACGACGACTCAGAAATTCGGCGACGGCTCAATCAGTCGGAGCACCGGAGGGGCCAGTGTCACCAGTTCAAGGTTTGGCAGTGGCTATATCTCGAGAGAGAACGGCTCGTCCAAGGAGAAGGAAAAAGGAGTGGTGAGGGTGATTCCGGCTCGTAAGAGCGAGTAGGGTAAATAGCTAGCAGGTTGGCCGTTCTGATATTGGTGCCTCGGTGTGTTTTCCGGTTTTCTGAAAAAATCAGTGTTTGCCGATTAGTCGCTGACCGAACCTCGGGAGAGAAAAGCAGGAAGTTTGTATTTTGGAAATTTCTTCCCAGAAACGCATAATACGTGAGTGCCATAATCTCCAATTACTCCGCGGGAGCTCTGGAGTTTAGATCCAGCCGAGGAATCAGGCGCCGACCTCTTTTTTCTAGAATAATGAGACGAGCATTTGCTAGCTCCTCCAACGCAGCTGTTTGTGGATATCTGCTGATCCCAAACTTAGCCCTCATTTTGGTAGTTATAGGACGGTTTTTGGCCTTCATCCCTCGCAGATGGAAGAGAATTAGACCGAAGATTATTGCCGCAGGTCTGCATTCCGCCCAAGCGATCTGGAACCACCAGACTGGGATTGGGCCTTTAATAAATAAACCACGCGCAGATGCTACTTTAGGACCGGTAAACGGCAATTCAGTGACTAGTTCAGGGGGTACTTCATCTAATAGATACATATATAAGATAATAGAATAAGATAATACGTTTGCTGCTATTGGCCGCTTTGATTGTGGTTACTAGCGGCATTGGCGTCCGCGGCTTCTACGCGCTCCAAGGTCTCCATCAGTAGATTCCAGATGGGGCCGCCGCGCTCGTCTTCGAATCTGTCTGGGTATCGGGTGATGTTTGCTTCGGTCCGGACTTCAAAACCATTGAGTATTGCCCGACTCGCCCGTCCCATGATCTCCCGCGCTCTCTCGACGACGGCATCAATCTCCTCGATATCGGCTTCAATTAATACGGCGTCATGGATTGGGGCGCACACCTGGATACCGGCTTCCACCAGCCCGATCACCGCGATACGCAGCATCTCAGCGCCGTTGGCTTGGGCGGGGAAGTTGCGAAAGGTGAGCGGATTGACAACCCGCATCGTGTTGGCCGTGCCTTGTTTTCGGTTGCCCGTAGTTTGCCAGCCAAAAATTGTTTTCAGAGGAACCCCTAACATTCCTTGGGTTTCAGCCTTGTCGGACCATCGCCAGAATTTTGAAAAAACACGCCGGTGGTGGCGTAAGAGCTCCTTGGCGTGGGCCTCGGAGATATTCAGCTTTCTAGACAGCCCAACCTCCGTGCTTCCGTATTGGGTGGACAGAACCGTGCCCTTGTAAAGGTCGCGCGCGGCAGGATGAGATTGCTTGGTCCCTTCAGGTGGAACGGCTCCCGCCAGTTTGGCGAATCGCAGATAGGGATCTCCCGACACGTACGCGTCTTTCATGTTTTCATCGCCGCTAAGGGCCGCGGCAATGGCGAACTCCTGCTGCTCAAAGTCAATATAGGCAACGGCTTTTCCTGGTCCTGGCTTGATCAGCGAGCGGAGACTCTTCGAGGGGCCGAAGATCGCTTTCGTTGTGCTGGGCTGGTTACGTCCGGTCACAGAGCCAAAGCAACCCAGCCCATAACGGTTTCTCCCATCCGGTCCGACCGTTAAATCGGATAACTTCAATTTTCCTAAAATGGAGCGAAGTTCCAGTAGTGGGAGCAACTGCGGATGAAGGCGTGCCATTTCCTTGAAGGTGTCGTGCTGTAGCTCCAGCCTCCCCGATAGCAGCTTGGGCCACGCGATTGCATTACGGGCGCAGTAGTTGGCAAAGCGGTGCTCCCGAAAAGATATGCCCTCGTAGACTCCAAAGTCGCGGTCGACACTGCGAACGAGGTCGAGTTTGATTTTGTGCCAGTTCCTGCAGAGCTTTTCGAACGTCTCTACGTCGATCGGCACACCGACTTCCTCTATCATGGTAGCGGCACTCATGTAGCGGCCACGCAGCAGAGCACGGGGTAAATCTATCAAGTCGCGCCTGAGCATTTCTTGGAGCAGGGCAAAAGTTGCCGCAACGTCCGCCGTGCAGTAATCGAGCAGCTGCTCGCGCTCTTGTTCGGTGAACTCCTGCTGTTGGGCTAAAAGTCTGTTCGTGCTCTTCTCCTCGCTAGTCGTAGGCACATGGATACCCAAGTGCTGGCAGACTGCGAGCAGCCCAAGGCCGCCTTGTGGGTTCGAACCCGCAAAAAAGTTTCTGGCTTCGGTGTACAAATCCAAAACCCAGACCGGTCTCTGCCAACCGAGAGCCAAGAAACTGCTGACCTCGGCGACGGCGTAATAGGCAACGAGTAGATCGTCTTTGCCGAAGGGGCAATGCGGCACCGCCCGTTGCTTGTCGAACCAAACTTTAATCTCTTCGCCTGAAGGAAAGGCGCGCGCCACCAAACACCTCGGTTCGGGACGCGCACCCTCCTCATGTCGGAACTCAAAATCGAGTACCCACACCGTGCCGAAAGTTGAAATAGCTTCCGGCCAGGCCATTAGACTTCACCGCGTAAACGGCGCAGTGTTGGATGATCCAACGAGTCGACAATGGAATTTTTGAAGGCGATTTTTAAAAGTTCGCCGAACGACTCTGTCGGCCACGTTGGTTCATCGTCAACGGCGGCAACCGCGATGCGATACCCGCCCAATGCCATATCCGCGGTCATTCGCGTCCATCGCCTTTCCGCGTGGGCAATCGCGTCGAGTGCCGTGGATGCCCATGCATCAGCGCGGTCCGCCATGGGTGGGCGGACCGGCCAAATGAAGGCCACCCCCTGGCGAGTCACACCAAGGCGAAGGATGCGTTGACCGACGCACTTTTCTCCGAGCAGCGCATTTTGCAGGGTGGGTGAAATGAAGAGACATTCTCCCTCCTCCTTTAATTCCAAAACGAGCGAACGCAGTTGGTATTCGGGATCTGGGTGGATCCTGAAAAACTGTTCGCGGGACGGTTTGCGCACCGGGACGTACGTCCTTACGGAAGCCACAATTGCGGTTGCTTCATCGCTGTCCCGCACGGCAAGAGCATCAAGATTGTCAAAAATGCTCGATGGCGCTGCGAGTGGGTCGCAGCCAATGAAGGATGCCGCGGGTCCCGAAGTGTCCGGCGATTCCGTGTTTTCGACAGTCTGGCTCATTGCTTCTCCTCCTCTGCATAGTTGGTGTCGTCAGATGCCTCCGTTGGATCGATCTGCTCCAGTGCGACGCACACGCCCACGGCGAAAAGGCTCACTACTTCCATGAGAGCCATTGGGTTTAGGCCCGATTTGATCGGGATACTCCACGCTGCCGCGATGAACGAGAGAAGCGCGGACCCGTGCTCTGTGAATTCAGTTCATCAATTAGACGGAGTTGTTCAATGTCCGAGGTGCCTGCTTTGAAGGGAATGCTGCTGCGCGCAATTAACGCGACAGGCTGAAAAACCTCGGTGCCACAGCAAATGGATACGGTTGTAGTGTCACGTTTCAACGCCAGCGTGAGTAGGATCGATCCCGCTTGGACGTGGATCTCCTCCTCAGTAGACGATAGGTGTTCGACAACTGATGCGAGCACTTCAGTGACGCTCTCCGTTGTGACCTGTTCTTCTGGTATTAGTTTATATTCGGTCTCTGTTTTGTTTTGCATTTTATTAGGTTTGCCCGCGGGTCAGTCGCGGGCGTTGTTGGTTTGGTTTGTTGTTCGACGCTGACCGCGTCGAAAGTGTTGTAAAAAATACGGCACGACGTTCGGCGTTCCGTGATAAGTCGGGCCGTGGTGGAGACATTCGAGCCACCTCGTGGCCGTAGTGCGGGTGTCTATCGCGGGCAGGCTAGTTCGCACGTCGAGATGGGAGACGAGGTCGAGGTCGATCATTTGCCCTCCCTGATGCCGAGGAATCGCTCCAATTCCTGGCGGGTGATAAGAATATGCCGAAATTTTCGACAGGGCGTGAGTTGACCACGCACGATGGCGCGGCGCAGCGATGTCGTTGAAACACCAACGAGGCCGGCTGCTTCCTTTAAGGTAAACGCAAACTTTTCCATGCGCCGACCAAACCAGAGGCCGCCCGTGTGCGTCCACGAGAAGGGTAAGAAGTTTGAAATTTTACGTTTTTACAGTGTTGAAATCGTCCCAAAAAAACGGCCAGATATCTTCCACCATGGCTGCCACAGCACTCCGAGCGCTATTGTTGGAAGTTTCCAGGCAGACCGGCATCAAGTCTGCGGCGCGTGCGTGGAAACCGCCGAGGGCTGCATTTGACGACAGCTTCCCGGATAAAGCCACCGAGTCGTATTTGAAAAAGCATGTTTGGTGGTGGAGGTTCGCGAATAAAAAACAGTGTCATAAACTGTTCCCACGCGCAGAGGAACTAGGTGACGATTACCCGCAGATGAAGCTCCAGAACTATGAGGATCTGCTGCGGCCGAGTGCTTTTTTCTACGAGTTTCGGGCCCGCTACAAAGAGCGATACAAATATGATTTGGGGGCTCCCTGGATCAACCTCTCGTTCCGCGACCAGTGGTGTCTGAGGGAGTTGGTTCCCGACACGTATCCGGACCGCTACTTCTCACCGGCATCGAGCCAAGACAATCACTGGATGGTCATCAACAATGTGATGGTGAATGCGAGTCTGCCTGACTCAGCTATCTGTGAATTTCTCATGCTACGAGTTGCGGCTGAGCGTCGGAAGCGAAGGATCAAGAAACGCCGCATCAGGGTCACGCCGTTCAGTTGGAAGGCAATTGAAGCGATGGACCTCAAGCGCTACAAATTAGGTCCGCTGACTTGCTCCTGGCGCGGGCTCAAGTCGAGGGGGACAAAATTCTATGAGGAGACCTGCACTAGACTTGGATTGAAGCCCTGATTGCGGACGCTTAGGCCACGGTGGACTCCTTATGGACAATTTTGCCGGGCGTGTTGTGCGATCCGATACAGCGGGTAGTTTTAGCCCGTTTTTTAGCCCACCCACCTGCAAATTGGGTCCGTTTGAGCCGAATTGGGACCATCATCACGACTTGATGTTTCCCCTGCTAAAAGATGTGCGATAGCTAGCGAGCAGGTGGGTGCGCGTGGGGCAAATTTCACTGTTAGCCGTGTAAACGAGCCGCTCTACCGCTGAGCTAACCGCGCTGCTGCGGATTCTTTTATCCGCGATACAGGGCCGCGTCAAATGGCGGCGCCTTGCTGGCCCGACGGAAGAACAGCCATGGCCAGACAAAGACACCGCGCAGCAACAGCCAGAAGTGGACGCGGAAGAGAAGCAGGTTGTCGCGAAGGTAGCCGAAATGGCGGACGCGATCCTTGGGGTAATGCACGTTGGCGGGCAGATTCATGGTTGGCACGCCGAGCCACGACATCCGCACCGCCGCCTGCGTGTCGAAATCGAACCGGCGCCCGCCGCGGATGCGGCGCAGGGCTTTGATCGCCGCGAGCATCGGATAAACGCGCAGCCCGAAGAGTGAATCGCCGAAATCCGGCCTCAGTGTTTCGATCTTGGTGAAAAAGTTGGCGATGCCGTGGCCGATGATGTGCGAGGTCGGCGCATCGTCGCCGAACTGCGGTTCGCCCATGACTAAGGCAAGGGGATACTCGGCCGACGCCTGCATGAATTTGGGGATGTCGGCAGGATCGTGTTGTCGGTCGGCGTCAAAGACGACCGCATGGGTCAAGCCGCGGTCGACCGCGTAGTTGAACGCGGCGAGAACAGCCGCGCCCTTTCCTGTGTTGCGTGGTTGGGCCAAGGCGTTGAGTCCGGGTTCTGTTTGGGCGAGACGAACGACAGGATCCGTGCTCCCGTCGGTCGAACCGTCATTGACCACGATGACAGGCTGCCACACGGACATGATCTCGCGCACGGTTTGCTCGAGGCGCAGGCCGCTGTTGTAGCTCGGAATGACGACACAACGCTTCGGATCGATCGGAACCGGCGTGGCATCGCTCATCGTTTATGCCTCGTGCTGTTTTTTGTCCCCGACCCAGTCGTAGTGGAAAAATTTCCCCTTGGGCTGGTCGATGCGTTCGTAGGTGTGCGCGCCGAAGTAGTCGCGCTGAGCTTGGAGCAGATTGGCTGGCAGGCGCTCCGAGCGGTAGCTGTCGAAATAAGCCAGGGAGGCGCTGAAGGCCGGCGTCGGAATGCCCGAGAGCACCGCATCGGAGACGATCTTGCGCCAATTGGCCTGCGTGCGGTTGATGACATCTTTGAAATAAGGATCGAGCAAAAGATTGGGCAGTGCCGGATCGCGGTCGAAAGCCTCTTTAATGCGCTGCAAAAAGCGCGCGCGAATAATGCAGCCCCCGCGCCAGATCATGGCGATCTCGCCGAAGTGAAGTGGCCAGTTTTGCTCTGCAGCCACGGCTCGCATCAGCGCGAAGCCCTGCGCGTAGGAGCAAATCTTCGACGCATAGAGTGAGTCGCGCACGGCGTCGATGAGTTGCTGTTTGTCACCGGGAAAATGCTGCTGCGGTCCCTTGAGGATTTTCGAGGCTGCGACGCGCTCCTCTTTGAGCGCGCTGATGCAGCGGGCGAAGACCGCCTCCGAGATGGTCGAGATCGGGATGCCGGCGTTAAGTCCATCGGTCACCGTCCATTTGCCTGTGCCTTTTTGTCCGGCACGGTCTTGGATGACGTTGACGATCGGTGCGCTGGTCACGGGATCCTTCACCGCGAGAATGTTGGCCGTGATTTCGATGAGAAAACTGTCCAAGTCCCCGGCGTTCCAGTCGGCGAAGGCTTTCTGAGTTTCCTCGACGGAGAGTCCGATCCCGTGGCGGAGGATGTTGTAAGCCTCGCAGATGAGCTGCATGTCTCCGTATTCGATGCCGTTGTGCACCATTTTGACGAAATGCCCCGCACCGTTCGGCCCGATGTAGGTGGTGCAGGGCACACCGCCGACGATTGGTTTGCCTGGGGCGGCGCCTTCGAGGGGTTTGCCTGTCTTGGCGTCAACCTTGGCGGCCACTGCATTCCAGATCGGGGCGAGTTCTTTCCACGAGGACTCGGCGCCACCGGGCATGAGTGAGGGACCGAATCTCGCGCCTTCCTCGCCGCCGGAGACACCGGAGCCGATAAAGCGCAGTCCCTTGGCCAGAAGATCTTTTTCCCGGCGTATGGTGTCGTTCCACAACGCGTTGCCGCCGTCGATGATGATGTCATCTTTTTCCAGCAGCGGCACGAGGCTATCGATGACGGCATCGGTTGCTTTGCCGGCTTGGACCAAGATGACTATCTTGCGAGGACGTTTGATCGAAGCAACGAGATCTTCCAGGGTCAGCGCTGCATGCAGTCCGCCTGGCGTGCCGGGATTCTTTTTGACGAATTCCTCGGTCTTCGCGGTCGTGCGGTTGTAGACGGAAATGCCGAAACCGTGGTCGGCGATGTTCAACGCAAGGTTTTGACCCATCACGGCGAGGCCGATGAGTCCGATGTCGGAAAGTTCTTTGCTCATTGGACGAAAAAGGATGCGGAGGTTATCCGACCTTTTGCCTTCGGGCCAAGCGGATTGCGTCAATCCCGATGGTAGGGATGACCGGTCAGGATAGTGTGGGCGCGGTAGAGTTGCTCGAGGGCAACGACGAGGGCGAGTTCGTGCTGGAGGGTGAGGGGGCCGAGGGACCAGAGGAAGTCAGCGGCGTCGAGCAGCGGTTGGCTGTGTCCGTCGGATCCGCCGACAATGATGGCCACCGGCCGCGCGGCCAATCGCCACTCATCCACTTTCGCGGCGAGTTGACGGCTGGTTACCGCCGTGCCGCGTTCATGCAGAACCACGCGAAAGTGGCCCTCGCTAAGTTCGAGAAGACCTTGCGTTTCGCGCGCAGGGCTGGAGGGTTTCACCGGGACTTTGCCCACGGTGGCGTAGCGCGCGAGTCGCTCGAGGTATTCGTCGCGTCCGTCCCTCGCGTAGGGAAGGGCCGATTTGCCGACCGTAAGGACGAGGTATCTCATGAGGGAGTTGAGAGTTGAGGGATGAAAGTTGAGAGGGCCGGGTAGTGCGCGGTAAAAATCCGCGCAGCTTTGGTTGCGGTTTCTTCGATGGAAATCTCACGCTCGAGCTCACGGGAGATCGATGTCATGGTGACATCTTGAATACCGCAGGGTGTGATCGCGGCGAAGCCAGAGAGGTCCGATCCGACATTGAGTCCGAAGCCGTGCATGGTGATCCATTTGCGCACGCCGACGCCAATACTGGCAATCTTGCGTTCCTCGATCCACACGCCGGTGAGGCCTTCCCGCCGCTGCGCAACGAGGCCGTAGCCGGCGAGCAAGGCGATGAGGCCTTCCTCGATCCACCGCAGAAAAAGGTGCAGATCGGGCGTCAGCTTTTGCAGGTCGAAGATGAAGTAACCGACAAGTTGGCCCGGTCCGTGGAAAGTGGCCTGCCCGCCGCGGTTGATTTCCTCGACCGGATGGGGAAGTGGCTCATCGCCGAGGCTGGAGCGGTCGCGCTTGCGTCCGATGGTGTAGACCGGTTCGTGCTCGAGCAGGAAAATCGTGTCGGGAATGTCGCCCGCCGCGCGCGCGGCCACGGATTTTTCCTGCATTTCCAGCGCGGGCCCGTAAGCGAGGCGTCCCAGCCAGCTCGTTTCCGGTGCATTCATCGGATCGCCGTGGCGCGGCGGTTGAAGTGCGTCATGCCGATGGCCAGCGCATCGGCCGCATCCGATGGTGGCGTTTCTTTGAGTCCGAGAAGAGCGCGGATCATGAAGGCAACCTGGTCTTTTTGCGCGCCGCCGCGTCCGACCACGGCCTGCTTCACAAGGCGCGGCGCGTATTCGTGCACGGAAAGATTGTGTCCGGCGGCGACGAGCAGCGCGGCACCGCGGGCCGAGCCGAGAATGATCGCGGTGCGCACGTTCTGCACGTAGATGACGCCCTCGATGGCGAGGCAGGTCGGTTCGTGCTCCGATGCGACGCGCGACAATGTCTCGTGGATCTCGCGCAGGCACTGGTGGGCGGGGAGCTTCGGCGGATTTTTCACCACGCCGTAAACGATGGCGCGCATTTTGCCGCCGGTGGTTTCGATCACGGCGTAGCCCGTCCCGCGAAGGGAAGGGTCGACGGCCAGGACGCGTTCGGATGGCATGGGAGTAGATTCGGGTCTGCTGGCGGGTGTGAGCAAGAAGGGTTTCGGAGAGGTTAAGGCAGCGGTCCGCTGGGGCCAGAAAGTCCCACCCTGGCGAAAGCTGGGAATCCATGGGGATGCTCGCCCTCCATCGCGGCGGTGGTTAGAATCTCGCGATGGCGCAGAAAAAGCTTTTTCTTTTCGATATCGACGGAACGTTGCTGCTCACCGGACGGGCGGGCGAGCACGCCCTGCGCGAGGCGTTGAAAGAGCGTTTCGGGGTGGATGATGATCTGGCGGCGATTTCCTTCGCCGGATCGACCGACGGGGCGATCGTGCGGCAGATGTTCGAGGCGAACGCCATCCCGCACACTCCGGAGAACGTCGCCGACCTGCTCGATGGCTACGTGCATCATTTGGCACTGGAACTGCCGCGGCGCGAGGGAAAGGTGCTGCCCGGCATTGTCGAGCTTCTCGAGGCACTGCACCGGCGCGAGGACTGCGTGCTCGGCTTGCTCACGGGAAACATCGAGAAGGGCGCGGAGCTGAAGCTCTCGCATTACGGTGTGTGGGACTACTTCGAGTTCGGGGCATTCGCCGACGACCACATTGATCGCAACAGACTTGGCCCGGTTGCGCACACGCGCGCGGTGGAAAAACACGGGATAAGCTTCGAACCCGAGGATGTCTTTGTCCTCGGCGACACGCCGCGGGACATCGACTGTGCGCGGGCGGCGGGATTCGTCGCGGTGGCCATTGCCACCGGTAGCTATGGCGCTGACGCATTGGCTGGGCATAAGCCGGATTTTTTGTTCGAGGATTTGTCGGACACGCCGGGCGTTATCCAAGCGCTGCTTGGCTCATGAGCCCGACGCCCGAAGTCTGTCCGGTTTGCGGCGAGGATGTGCCGCGCGGGGCGAAGGCTTGTCCTGAATGCGGGGCAGATGAACTGTCGGGCTGGCGGGAGGATGCGGATGAAACGGGCGGGTTGGATTTGCCGGACGAGGAATTCGTCTACGACGAATTTGTGAAAAAGGAATTCGGAAACGGGGTAAAGCCCGAGGGGATCGGTTGGGCTTGGTGGGCGGCGGCCGTGGCGGCGCTGCTTGCTTTCATCGCCATGCTTCTGCGCGGCGCGATGTAGAATCGCTGTCTGGCCAATGAGATCTCCCGCGGCACAATGCGCTCAATGAAGGAGGGCGGAGAGCGCAGCAACTGGCGTGCGGGGATCGCGGCGCTTTTCGGCGCAGTTCTGGCCGGGGCGGGTGCACTCTTTTTCATCATGGCCGACCGCGGGGCAGCGACATTCTCGGTATGGCTTTGGCAGACAGCACCGTGGGCGCTTTTTGTTCTCATGCCGCTCGGATTGTTGCTCATTTTGTGGCTGCGGGATCGGGTATTCCCTTGGACAGATGGGACCGGGATACC
>JBILUI010000254.1:0-3146 GCA_044371145.1 Chthoniobacterales bacterium
GGTGAGGCCCGCCCCGAAGACCGGCCAGAATTTCGCGGCGGTGTCGAGCGTGGCGGGTTGGGTGAAGATCGGACCGAATCCATCCGCCGCCTGATACGCCCACCAGACAAGGGCCACGCCGACGAGAAGCAGGAATGGCGCGCTCAAGGTTTCCATCCATTTGATCGACTCCATGCCGCGGACGATGAAGTAGACGTTGATCGCCCAGAAAATCATGAAGCAGAGAAACTCGCCGGCCGAAATTCCCAGGGTGGGCAGGTTCTGTTTCGTCGACGGATCGAAGCCGAAAATGACCGCTGCTGTGGCATAGATCGCGGCCCCGCCGACCCAAGTCTGAATGCCGAACCATCCGCAGGCCACCAATCCGCGCATGAGAGCCGGGATGTTCGAACCGAAGGTTCCGAACGAGGCACGCAGCAAGACCGGGAAAGGAATGCCGTAAGCCGTGCCCGGGTGCGCGTTGAGCGTCATAGGAATGAGCACGATCACGTTGCCGAGAAACACCGTCAGTGTGGCCTGCCACCAGTTCATGCCCTGACCGATGAGACTGCTGGCCAGCGTGTAAGTCGTGATGCAGACCGCCATGCCGATCCAGAGGGCGGCCACGTTCCATGTCGTCCACGTGCGCCGTTCCTGCGGAACCGGGGCAAGATCGTCGTTCCAGAGCCGCGGATCATGGCCCTGCAAATTTCCGTTCATGGCTTGGCGAGTGGGAGGGTTATTCGACGGCCGATTTGTCGATTTCCACCGTCAGTGCTTTCTCCACCACCGGTTGGCTCTTCTTCACGGCCTGCCAATCCTCAACCTTGTGGGTGAAAGAGGAAAGCACATAGATGGCCGCGATAATGGTTGCCGGAATTGCCAAAGTGACCAACAAGAGCTGGAGCGGACAGGGAAACTTCGTCTCGCAGTGGGGACAGCGAAAGAGCGTGGCCCATTGCGAATGACATTTTCCGCAGCGCGGCATAAGTGCGTTGAAGAATCCCGAGAACCGGCCTTCTGCTCAAGGCCAATCAGAGGTGTGGTGGCTCGCTAAAAATGCGAAGGCTTCCGCTGGAGGAAACGACCGCGTCCGACTGTCCCGCAGAACTTCCCGTCGCGCACCGCGACTTCGCCGCGAACCGTAACGATCGACGGGCGACCTTCGATCTCCCATCCCTCGAAGGCGTTGTAGTCGACGTTTTGAGTCTGGGTCTTGACCGAAAGTTGGCCGCGATAAGCCGGATCGTAGACGACGAGGTCTGCATCGGCCCCGGGTTGAATGACGCCTTTACGCGGATAGAGGTCGAAGATCTTCGCCGCGTTGGTGCTGGCCACGGCGACGAGTTGCTGGAGAGTGAGACGCCCCTTTTTCACGCCGTGTGTGTAGAGAAGATTGATGCGGTCCTCGATGGACGGGATGCCATTGGGAATCTTGGTGAAGTCGTCCTTGCCCATCGGCTTTTGGTCTTTGAAGTCGAACGGTGCGTGGTCCGTGCCGACCGTGTTGACCAAACCGCTGGCCAGACCGTCCCAAAGAATGTTTTGGTTTGAAATGTCGCGCAGGGGCGGGGACATGACGAATTTGGCGCCCTCGAAATTCGGTTTCTCGGCGTACGTTTTGTCGAGGACCAGATACTGAATGAGCGTTTCAACGAAGACGTTGACGCCGCGCTCACGGGCGGCGATCGCCTCGTGGAGGGCTTCTTTGCAGCTGAGGTGGACGATGTAGGTGTGTGCGCCGGTCATGGCGGCGAAGGACATCAAGTGGTGCACGCCTTCGGCTTCGACGCGGGGCGGGCGGCTGTCATGGTGCGCTTCCGGCCCGGTGCGACCACTAGCGAGCAGTTCTTTTTGCAGTTGCGCGACGAGTGTTTCGTTTTCGCAGTGGGCGGTGACAATGACGCCGAGTTCCTTGGCGAGTTTGAGCGTCTCCCACAATTCGGTGTCATCGACGCCGAAGGCGCCTTTGTAGGCGAGGAAGACTTTGAAGCTGCCCACGCCTTGTTTGACGATTTCGCGCAGTTGTTTGGCCGATTCCGCGTCGAAACGCGTCACTCCCATGTGGAAGGTGTAGTCGCAGCAGGCCTTGCCTTCTGCTTTGGACAACCATGTGGCAAAGCCATCCGCCGGCGACATGTCGCGCGAGGGGCAGACCATTTCGAAAATCGTGGTAGTTCCGCCGACCAATGCCGCTTTGGTTCCCGACTCGTGATCATCCTTCGCGCACGTGCCCATGAAGGGCAGGTAGATGTGCGTGTGCGGGTCGATGAAACCGGGGAAGACATGCTTCCCCTTGGCGTCGATCACCTCCGCGCCGGGGGGCGGAGTTATGTTCTGATCGATCCGCGCGATGGTTTCTCCCTCGCAGAGGATGTCTGCGGTGTAACGCGTGTCCGCATTGACGATATCCGCATTTTTGATGAGCAGTGCCATGGCTGTTACTTGTCCGACCAAATACTTCCTTCCCCATAGCTGAACCACCGCGTGGTGGTGACTTTTTGCTGGGTGTAGAAGGCGACGCTTTCGCGGCCTTGGATGTGCAAATCGCCGAAGAAGGACTGGTGCCATCCGCTGAAGGGGAAAAAGGCCATGGGGGCGGGGACGCCGATGTTCACCCCGACCATGCCGGCCTGGATGCGGTGGCGGAATTCGCGGGCGGCTTTGCCGCTGCGGGTGAAAATGGCGGCGCCGTTTCCGTAGATTGAGCGGTTGGCCAGGTCGATGGCGGAGTCGAGATCTTCCATGCGGACGACATTGAGCACGGGGCCGAAGACTTCTTCTTTCATGGTGACCATGTCGGGAAGGACGTGATCGAGCACGGTGGGACCGACATAAAATCCCTTTGGGGCGGATTCGACTTTGGTGTGGCGTCCGTCGGTCAGTGGTTTGGCGCCTTGGTCCGCGGCCTGCGTGATGAGGTTGCACACGCGATCGGCGTGCTCGCGGGTGATAACCGCGCCCATTTGGGCCTGTGGGTCGCGGTCAGTTGGACCAACGCGGATCTTCGAGACAACATCCACGAGAGCGGGGAGGACACTGTGCGCGGCATCACCGATGGCCACGGCCGTGGAACTAGCCATGCAGCGCTCGCCGGCACAGCCGAAAGCGGATTCAACCAACCCGGTGGCAGAGTTGTTCACGTCCGCATCGGGCATTATGAGGAC
>JBILUI010000205.1:0-3139 GCA_044371145.1 Chthoniobacterales bacterium
GTGCGGGTCAATCCCGGTAACTATGCCGATTCGAAGAAGTTCGCCGTGCGCGAATACACCGACAGCCAATACGCGGAGGAAATCGGCCGCATCCGCGAGAAGTTCGCGCCACTGGTCAAACTTTGCCAGGAGCGCGGCATCGCCATGCGCATCGGGACGAACCACGGCTCGCTGAGCGACCGCATCATGAACCGCTATGGCGATACGCCGCTCGGCATGGTGGAAAGTGCGCTGGAGTTCGCCCGTCTCGCGCGCGAACTCGACTACCACGATTTCATTTTTTCGATGAAGGCCTCGAACCCGAAGGTCATGATTGCCGCTTACCGCTTGCTCGTCTCGCGCTTGGCCGCCGAGGGCCCGGATTGGAACTATCCGATCCATCTTGGTGTCACCGAAGCGGGAGACGGCGAGGATGGACGGATCAAAAGCGCGGTCGGCATCGGATCGCTGCTGGCCGACGGGATCGGCGACACCATCCGCGTGAGCCTGACCGAGGACAGCGTGCACGAGATTCCCGTGGCGCGTGAGCTGGCCTCGCTCTTCGCCGGGAATTGCGAGGGATGGACCGATGGGGCGAAACTTTCCTTCGACCCGTTCTCCTACACGCGACGCGAAAGTGCGAAGGTGATGGTCAATGGTGTTCCGCTGGGTGGCGACGAGGTGCCACGCGTGGTGGTTACGCGCAAACACTACGATGCCGTGGCACACAAATTGTCCGGGCTGGGGGACTTCCAGCCGGAACTGGTCTACGAGGATTTGCCCGTCGTCGAAATCGATCCGCGCGATGCGGCCGCGGTGGCGGAACTGAACGCGCGTCCGGACCCGTGCCTCGTCACGGTGAAGGACCAAATCGATCTCCCAGTCATTGCCGCTTTCCGTCTCCTCGCGGCGAATATCGATGCGCGTCATCCGATCTTGCTCAAAGACTCGCTCGATCCGCAGCCCGATGCGCAGACGCCGTTTGTCCGCACCTTGCTCGGCGCAAGCGCTCGGCTCGGTTCGTTGCTTTGCGACGGGATCGGCGATGCGGTGCTGTTGCGCACCGAGGACGCCCCCGGCCAGACGCTGCGGTTGTCCTACAACATTCTCCAGGCGGTCGGTGCGCGCATTTTCAAAACGGATTACGTGGCGTGTCCGAGTTGCGGACGAACGCTCTTCAACCTGCAGGAAACGACAGCGCGGATCAAAACCGCCACCCAGCATCTCAAGGGCGTCAAAATCGCCATCATGGGCTGCATTGTGAACGGACCGGGCGAAATGGCCGATGCCGACTTCGGCTACGTCGGCGGCGCCCCCGGCAAAGTGAACCTCTACGTCGGGAAGAAAGCGGTGAAGTTCAATATCCCCGAAGGCGAGGCCGTTGAGCGGTTGGTCGATCTGATCAAGGAACACGGGCGGTGGGTTGCTGCGGCTGCGTCGGGGAGGGGAGCACCTTAAGTTTCCGAATCTGGGACTTGGAATTCCGCCGAAATGGCTGACAGCAGCTTAAAAGCGGTTATCATCGCGTGAACTTAGGTCTATGGATCCCGAATCTCTTATTAGGTTTCTGGTTTCCCAAGTCTCGGCGAGCGAAGGCGCAGCTGACGAACTGCTGTCGGAGTTTGAATCTTCCGGGGCCGAGCTTTTTCCTTTTCTCGCCGCATCTGGCTACGGAGAGCGTGAGGAAATTCTTCGCGAATTGGCCGC
Organism: Chthoniobacterales bacterium; assembly: GCA_044371145.1. GTDB lineage: Bacteria > Verrucomicrobiota > Verrucomicrobiia > Chthoniobacterales > JACTMZ01 > JACTMZ01. The sequence continues at coordinate 1,687 of JBILUI010000205.1, forward strand.
CAGCCAAAACCGGGAATATCTAGATTTGGGGGAGGTTGAAGTGTCGCCTGCGTTGCTTTCGTCCATCGATCCCGACATCAGGAGAATTTTCGAGTGCCTTCCTGTCGAGGCTTCGGAAGACAGCGCGAAAATCTGCATCGCCGATCCATTCGATGATGGGGCGATAGAGCAGCTATGCTCAATTATCGGAAAGCCAATACAGGTCGTCGTTGCCGATCCAGACAAAATCCGCGCCGCGCTGGCTGGGAGCGTAGGGTGCCAAGGAGGGAGTAGCAGCGACAGCCTTGTGGCTGCCTCGTTGGGCGACTCTTCAGGAGGTCGACCCGCCCGCGACCAGAGTTTGCATAGCAATATCAGTTCCGTGGCTCTGATCGCGCTCTGCGCGCTAGCAGTTACGACTGCTGCCACCGCGGCGCTATATCTGAGGCACAATAAGCGCTCGGAAGAATACACCGCGCTAGTGGAAAAAAACGAAGCGTTGCTTCGTCAGTCCGAGGCATCCCGCAAAGCTATTGATGCCGCGCTCGTCAAAATGGGCGGCGAAATTGACACCTTGGAAAGAGTACTCGTCAAAAAGGAAGCCGATGCAATTCATGTTGAAGTGCTGGAAGAGAAAATCGTGCAACTGCAGGGCAAGATCGAGTCCCTTGGCAGAATCCTAGCCAAGGTAGATGAATCGCCACCTGAAGATGTCAGCGATCTGTCGACACAGTCACTCACCGAGCCATGATCTAGTCGGAATGCGAATTTCGGACCGGTTGCTGCGAGGATTCTGTGTCGGCGGGCTTGCTCTCGTTATTGGCTTGTTATGCTGGTTGATTCTTATGGAGAGAAAGCTCACCAATGTCACGCGTGTCAGTGTGGCCGATGAGAGCCAGCGCACCGAACTCGATGGATTGCGCGAAACACTTTACGGCATGCGGGAGCGCCACAAAAAAGTATCTGCTTTGGACATTCTAGGACGTTTCCACAAAGCGAGCAATTCCCTCGGAGCACTTACGGTTTCAGTAGAGGAAGTAGAGTCCGAACTTGGAAGCACTCTGATTCCGGATACGCCCGAGCCTTTTCAGCCGCAAGCGCTTTTCGTGAATTACGTTCCGGGGTGGGTAAGAGTGCGTTTTCTTGGCTGGAAGCTCCTAGGTGGAAGTGCAGCTTATAGATTCATGGTCACTTACTCGCACTACGAGTTGCCTGAAGAGATCTTCGAGAATGTGCGGCAGGGCGAGCAGGTGAGCGAACTCAGAATAGTTTCCTCTTCTTCCCCTACGCGCGTGGGAACCAGCTACAAGAAGCACGTACGAACCACAGCTCGCGGAAAGGAGATTACGGAAACGCGCAAACACCCTAATTTTCGCGTAGTCAGGCTCTTGCTTGAGCGTGCCTCAACTCCCTCGGAGGACTTTAGCTTGGAGGTGGCGCACAGCGGGAAAGACGAACGGTCAGCCAAACTATC
>JBILUI010000248.1:0-2773 GCA_044371145.1 Chthoniobacterales bacterium
TTGCGTCATCTCCCGCAGATGGCAGTTCCGGATCACCAGCGCGAAAGCGGGGATGCCGACCATCGCGACCGCCGGCAAGTGATCGAACAAGACCATCAACGGCGCCAACGGCTCATCGAAACTCAACCAGCTGGGCATGGCGAGCACCAAAGGAAGGATCTCGAACATGCCTCCCACGCCATAGAACCCGTAGGCCGGCGTAAAGCACAAGATCGAGATGATCGTAGCTCGAGCGACATCACGCAGGATCCATCGTCGCAGCCCGATGAACGCCAACAGAGGGACCAGCCAAGCCGCGATGGCGAACAGGTAGTAATTCACTGGAGGGATGGGCAACTTTTGATGCCGACCGGCATGCCGTTGGGTCGAACGCTGATCTCATCGATCATCTGCCTATCCAGTGCGCGCATCAACGCCCTACCCGCGAGATCATTGACAAAGGCGACATTGCTGACGCCGGTGCCCCGGGTGTACATCACGACCTTGCCGAACTCCTCGGCGGGCTCGCGGTGGACCTGGTTGCATCCCTCAGGGGCAGTTCCTCGGCCTTGCTGGGGAACCGAGCGAGGACAGTTGGGCCACTCACCGCTTCCGCTACCGTGCATCCAGTGACCTCGCAACGTTATCTGGGCTATCGCGTACCGTGACAGCCCTGACTCGGGGCCCACTGCGACCTTGATCGGATTGCTCCCTCCGCCCCGAAGCATCACCTCCTCTCCATGGGCTACGGACCGAGCGTAGCCATTGATCTTGAGGGGGGCGTGATAGTGCCGACCCCAACAAGCGATGTTCCCCAGAAAGCAACCCGGGGTGTCCTTGGAGCATATCTCGGTCCGCACGATGTAGTCGTGTCGGCGGGGTTCCGGACTCGGAACCGGTAACTCAGGGCGGTGATAACGCGCCACGTTTTCCAACCACAACACAACCCAATCGGGTTTTGGGGCCCACCCGCATTCCCCGCGCCGATTTTGCTTGTCTTTGGGACAGTGGGCGTCATCAGGCTGCTGGACCCAATTCCCGGCCTGATCGAACCTGAACATCGGGACTCCGAAGAGACGGCGGAAATGGTCTGATAGTCGCCGCAGGTCGTCGCCCGACGGCGGATCCGCGGTAAGGATCGCCTCTATGTAGCCCGCGAACATGACCGCGTCGATCTGTCCAGCCTGCCATGGGCGATTCGGCGGACCTCCTGGACCGTGTCCTTCCGGGATTTGGCGCGGCGGCGGCCCCTCCCAGCCCGGGCAACCTAGGCCGCGACAAGGCTGGTGCGGGAAGTTGCGCCAAAACCCAGGCCAGTTGCATACCAGTATGCCGTCCGAGTTTCGATAACATCCTCCCTCCGCCTGCGCTCCCTGCGCCCTCTTCTCCGTTGTCTCTGCCGCTCCGCTGATGAAATAGGTTCCGTCGCTCATCCAGTTGCGGAGATCTGCCAGGATGGCTCTGAGTTGCGGAGTCAAGACCGTGACTCCCTGAGGGCGGCCTTTGTCCGCTTGCGCTCCCGGGGCGAACACGACCGCCTCGGAAAAAAATTTCGACCCCGGGATGATGTGATCGATCTCGCCATCCGCGTTGAGATCAGTGAATCCGACGATGACCCTGGGATTGGGCAGTGATCGCGCCAAACTCGAATAGTAGTCATAGCCCGGCTCGCCCGGGACCACCGCCACGGGGCTGCTGCTCCCCGTGTTGAGCAGGACATAGGAGTTCATCGAGCCGTCCGTCGCTCCGGGGGATACGCGCTCGACGAATACATCGGTCGATCCGTCTCCGTTAAGGTCACCTTGATAGCCGTTGAATTGCGGTGTATTCGCTGCTCTTACAGTAACCGGAATCAACAGCAGCAGCACGAAGAGCGGTGATTTCATGGTGATTCTCCGGGGCGACGGGGACTGGTTGCATGCGGGATTTGCGGGTCGACGACGATCGCGGCTGGGTGCGCGTCTTCAGGGAAGGGTCGGTCAAGCGAGGGCAGGGCGGGCTTGGAGTCGACATAGGCTGTGTAGCCATCGATCTGCTCGCTGCATTCCCTGACGACGGCCCCCGCGCCTCGTCCTGCCCGCATCACCCGCGAGGCACAGTCCTCGAGGGCCGCGACTTCCGATGGTTCAGGCGGGGCCGGCGACATCCCTGCAGGCAGGTCGGGTGTGTGTGGCGCTGCAGATGCTGCGGTTGCCGAAGGTGGGGTGACGACACGCGTGATCGAGACCGAGCCTCGCGGTGGGCTCGTCGCCCGAAGCTCCGTTGCTTCGATCGTATTGGTCTGCCGCGTGCAGCCGGCGAGCGACAGGCAGACGCCGAGGAGAAGCAGCACGGGCCACCACCCCGCAGGGTCCGCGGAGACGGGCGAAGTGTTGGAGATGCTGCGGGACGGGCGCGCCGGGTGGCGACCCGTCAGTTCAGGTGACCCCCCCCCCCCTCCCCCCCGAGGGAGAGGTGATGCGGGAGTCCAAGGCGACGGCGCGCCGCGGCAGGTCGCCTCAAGCGGTTCAACGATCTCGTCTGGATGGTGATGCCCATGGCCTGCCGCACCTCGAAACGATGTTGTTCAATGATTGATACGAAACCGGTGGGCAAAACCGGACATCCGCGTTGGGGGACGGACATGATCGCCGTCCGTGCATAGTCGAAGCCCCGGCAGGCCTCAGCGCCGCCCCAAGACGCTCACTCGACGTTCTGCACCTGCTCGCGCAGCTGCTCGACCAGCACCTTCATGTCGACGGCGAGGCGCGTGGAGTCGATCTCCTGCGACTTCGAGGCGAAGGTGTTGGCCTCG
>JBILUI010000072.1:0-11345 GCA_044371145.1 Chthoniobacterales bacterium
ATCGAGATCGCACCGCTCGCTTACATGCGCGGGCGCACCCTGAACCATTCCTTCGTCGTCCTCGACGAGGCGCAGAACACCACAGCGGAGCAGATGTTCATGTTCCTCACACGGCTGGGCAACGAATCGAAATGCGTCATCACGGGCGACCGCACGCAGATCGATCTGCCGCGCAACCGGCGGTCCGGACTGCTCGAGGCGCTCGAGGTGCTCAAGAACATCGACGGCATCGACATCCGCGTGATGAGCCAGCGCGACGTGGTGCGCCATCCGCTGGTGCAGGCCATCATCAACGCCTACGAGGAGCACCGGGAAAACGCAGCGGCGCCCAAAGTGTGATTAGCGTTCGCGTCTTGTAGCGGCGGTCTATGACCGCCGGACGAAAAAATCAAAACAACCGGCGCCGGGGACGGCGCCGCTACATGATCATGTAGCGTCGGCGTCCTCGCCGACGGTCGACACGGAATTCCCTGCTCCGGCGGTCATAGACCGCCGCTACAAGTGGTGATATAAGGCTGCACGATGTCCGCATCCACTCTCCTCATCCTCGCCGCCGGCATGGGCAGCCGCTACGGCGGGTTGAAACAACTCGACCCGGTGGGCCCGAAGGGCGAGACGCTGCTCGATTATTCCGTGCACGACGCGATCCGCGCCGGTTTCAGGCGCGTCGTCTTTCTCATTCGCCGCGACATTGAAAAGGAATTCCGCGAGAAGGTCGGGGCGCGCTACGACGGCAAAGTCACGGTCGGCTATGCGTTCCAGGAGTTGAACGATCTGCCCGGTGGCTTTTCGCCGCCGGCAGGGCGGACAAAACCTTGGGGCACTGCGCATGCCGTCTGGTGCGCCCGCGACGCTGTCGCGGAGAACTTCGCCGCGATCAATGCGGACGACTTTTACGGCGCACAGACCTTCCGCGTCATGGCCGAATTCCTGCGCGGCACCGATGCGAACGCGCGACCCGCGCAATTCGCCATGGCCGCGTTCCGCTTGGGACGCACGCTGAGCGAGCACGGCACGGTGGCGCGGGGAATCTGCGAAGTCGGGCCGGACGAATTGCTCCGGAGCATCGAGGAACTGACCGATATCGCGCGACGGAGCGACGGCGAGATTGCCTCGTCGGGTCGCGTTCTTCGGGAGGAAACACCCGTCTCGATGAACTTCTGGGGATTTAGCCCGCAGGTTTTCCCGTTGCTGGAAAAAGAGTTGCTTCGTTTCCTCGCGGCCGATGGCGGCAGCGACAAAGCGGAATGTTACTTGCCGAGCGCGGTGACGGGCATGACGGAGTCCGGCGCGGCGCAGGTGCGGGTTTTACCCACGGCAAGTGATTGGTTCGGAGTGACCTACCGCGAAGATCGTGAGCGCGTGGTGCGCAGCATTGCCGCGCTTACCGCGGGAGGGGACTACGGCAGGTGAAGCCTTTCAGGATTGCCGCCACCGAGGACTTCGTCGATTGTTGAGCAAGCTCGCTACCCTCAAGGATCAAACGAGGGAAAGATCATCAGTGGCATTCAATCGTTTTAAAAACCGCGAAGTGCGCATCAAGCGTCGTGAGGAACGCAACACGTTTCGCCGCAAACTTCTTCCCATGGCCTGGGCCCTCGCACCAGTCGGGTTGGTCGGACTCATCATCATCGGCGCCTACTACCTGCTCTACGGCGAGTGGCTTTATCAGTTCATCGGACTCGCCCTCGCCCTCACTTCGCTGCCGATTATCCTGACCATCGTGAGTTGGCTGCGCGGGCACGGCAGCGACAACCTCGAGGAACCCTAGCAGCTACTGGTCCAAGCTGGGCACGTTGAGTTGGCCGACCGGAGTGCCGATTGTTCCAATTCTCTTCGGCCACGCTTTGCGCGGCACAAGTTGGCGCGCGACGAGATGATCGTGGATAACGGCGACTACCGCGCGGCCTGTGCGCTTGGCATCCTGCGTGACGCCCTTGTGGCTCCGCGTCACGGTGGAAGCGGTCCCGCCCGCCACTCCGAGCAAAATCGGGATGGTCGCAGGCGAAGGAATGATGAGGCTGAACAAAAGTCCGGGTTCCATGTTGCTCCCGCCGGTGGTTTTGAAATTGAGCCAGGGTTTTTTGTCCGACGCGCCGAGGTTGTAGACTTGGACCATTGTATCCATGCGCGTCCGCCCCGCGCCGAAGCCCACACCCAGACGGAGGGCGCGACTGCCTTGCTGCGCGACGAGCACACGTCCCTCGACCAGCAATCCGGTCTTCGGCGGTTTCACCCCGCGCTCGAGCACCTTGGTCGGCGCAACCCAGCGCGCGCCGCGCGAGAGAACACCATCGGTGATGAGGCGGCCGACTTTGTCACGCGGGTCGTCTTTCTCCGTGGCGGGAGCGACATCGAAGCGCGCGCCCTTGGAGACTTCGAACGGGCGGACGAGCAGCGCGGTCGGCGCGGATTTGGGCGCGAGCGCGGCATTTTCCTGTTCCTCGATCACGCTGACCGAGGAACATGCTGCGAGGAGCAGACAGACAAAGGGAAGAAAACGCGGCCTCAAGGAAGTATCCTCAGAATACCGTAATCCGCACGGCGATGGAAATCCGGCTTCGGCCCGCGTTGCGCGGGGAAGGACGAAAGGACCGGCGCTGCGTCTTCGGCTTCATAGTCATAGCGTCCGAAAAAAACATCCCACGCTTCGCCGCGGGTTTTCCCGCCGAGCAAACTCCACGGCACGGAGATGACCGCGCGCCAACCGGCATCGGTAGACGCGGCGTCGACGCGGACACCAACCGCATCGGGGGGCGCCGCGATGCGGGACCGGTAGCCGTCGAAAAAATAGAAAGACTTTTTCCCGGCCGGCGTGGCGTGGAATTCCGCGTAGCCGGGTTCACCGCGGCGTCCGATGAACACCTCGACGGTGTCGCCGAGACGGAAGTGGTCTATTCCGTCGTCGCGTCCCGGCGCGACAACGCGGCGGTCCGCGCAGTCGAAAAGAAAAAAGAGGGCATCGTCGTTCCAGCGGACCCGGACGGAAGTTTTCTGCGCGTCCGCGCCGTTCACGCCGCGCAAGACGGCCGGGGAAGATTCGCGTGTGGGCGGTTCACGGAGAGCGGTGGCCGCAGCGAAGTCCGGATCCCGCGTCGCCTCCAACACGGGAGCGCCGGACAGAGAGGTGACGGAAGCCATAAGCAGAAGGAGGACGGGCCGCAAGGGGCTGATCATGGCACAAGCGGGCAGCCGAGTGAAGAGAGGCTCGGGGGAAAGAAGATGACAATCGGCGCACCGGGGATAAATTGCCCGTCAGATCCGGGGCGTAGCTTAGCTTGGTAGAGCGCCTGGTTTGGGACCAGGAGGTCGCAGGTTCAAATCCTGTCGCCCCGATTTTCCGCGCCGAGCGCGGCAAGCAACCCCGCGGCCTTCTGCCATGTCTCCGCATATTCGCGATGCGGATCGGAATCGGCCACGATCCCGGCCCCAACCCCGTAGGTCGCGCGTCCCGCGCGGATAACCAAAGTGCGGATGGCCACGCTGAAGACAGCGCGGCCGGACCAGTCGACGAAGCCGATGGCTCCGGTATAGATGCCGCGCGGAGCAGGCTCCAATTCGGCGATGATTTCGCGCGCGCGTTTCTTCGGCGCACCGGTGATCGATCCTCCGGGATAACAGGCGCGCACCGCGGCAAAAGGCGTGATGTCTTCGCGCAACCGCCCTTGCACGGTCGAGACGAGATGGTGCACGTGGGTGAATGTTTCGAGCACGCAGAGCGAAGGCACGTGCACGCTGCCGTATTCGCAGACTTGGCCGAGGTCGTTGCGCAGGAGATCGGTGATCATGACAAGCTCTGCGCGTTCCTTGGGCGATGCGAGAAGTTCGCGCGCCGCGGCAGCATCGGAAGCCGCGTCGATGCCGCGGGGGCGTGTGCCTTTGATCGGCCGGGTGCGGATGCAGCGTCCTTCGATTTGCAGGAAAGTTTCGGGAGATGCGCTCAGCACGGCCGTGTCGCCGAGGGAAAGATATGCCGCGCCGGGCGGAATATCTTCGCCGAGGAAGCGCCGGTAGAAGGCGCCGGGAGACTCCCGCCAATCCGACTCGAGTGTGTGCGTGAGGTTCACTTGGTAGATGTCACCCGCGGCGATGTAATCGTGCGCGCGCCGCACCAAACCAACCCATTCGCTTTCCGCAAGTCCGGCGCGAAAACGGGAGGCTGGGACGGACGCGCCGGACGGATAAACAACCGGCCCGCGAGACCATGAAGAAAAAACTCCGAAGCGGAAATTGCCGTCGTAATCAAACCAACCGGCCAGGCCTCCCTCACCCGTTGCGCGGGCGCGACCCGCGGACCAAGCCTCCTCCAAAACGGACCAATCCTGCCACGATCCTTCGAGAATCTGATCCGGTCCCGCAGCGGCAAGGGCTTGTCCGCCGGCGAAGGCCGAACCATCCAGAACGATGCCATCCGCCTGCCCGGAGAGAACCGCTTCCGCGGCATGGCCGGGGCGATCGGTGGCGGCAACGGGAGTCATGGCCCATGGTGGTGCGGAAACCCTTTTCAATTCAAGGCCCGCAGGGGTAAGGTCGGCGTCTGCCATGAAACGGATTGCCCTGCTGTTCTCTTTGACGGCGTGCACCACTCTCGGTGTCCACGCCCAAGAAGAGACGCCCGCCCTACCCGAACCGGCGGCGAACCCCGCGGCGACTCCGGCCCCGGTGGACCCCGAGGATCAGGCGCCGGCTGCCGGCGCGCCGCCCGCCGGCGAGCAACCGAGCGCGGAGTTGATCATCGACGCCGAGGAAGCAGTGGCCCAAGAGCCGGGCATTCCCGCGGGCGACGAGCCCCTTCCGCAACTCGAGGGACAGATTCCCGGCGAGGAAAACATTTTCGGCGATGATCTTTTCGGCCCCGGCGAATTCTACTCGCCCTCCATGCCGGAGATTCCGTCGGCCCCGCCGATCATCGAGGATCCGCGCGAACAGGAGCGCAAGATGCGCGTCAAATTCCGCAAAGTGCGCGCCCGACTCGAAGGCGATCCCGATCTGCTTTCGCTCAAGGACATGGCCGAGCGCGCCCCGACGCCCGAAGATCGTCGCGCCGCGCGGCGTTCCTACTACGCGCTGTTCTTCGCCAAAATCCGCAAAGCGGACAAATCGCTCTCCGACTACGCCGACAAATTGGAAAAACAATCGGTGGCCGGTCTGTACCAGACGCGCATCCAACCCACCGTCGCGCTCAATCCGCCGCCAGAGCCGCAACCCGCGGCCCAGTTCATACCGCCGAACCAATACCCGGACGCATTGCCGATCGACGAGGAGCCAGTCGCGCTTCCTTGAGCGGGGATCAGACCCCGACGATTCCCGGCAGTTCGCCGAGCGCGCGGATGGTGTAATCCGGTTCGACCAAGCCGACGGGTTCTTCCTCCCCCTCCAGCGCGAGCCAGCAGGTGCGCAGGCCGGCGCGCTTGCCGCCCACGATATCGCGGGCCAGCGAATTGCCGACCATGAGCGATTCGTCCGGTTGCGCGCCGAGTTTGCCTAGCAGATGGCGGAAAATTTCCGGTTCGGGTTTGCCCGTGCCGATTTCACCGGAAACAACGGCCGCGTCGAAAAACATACCGAGTCCGGATGCTTCGATTTTTTCGCGCTGCAGGTCAGGCGCTCCATTGGTGAGCAAGCCAATGCGGATTCCGGCGGAGCGGAATTGGCGCAAAATTTCCTCGGCACCGGGCAGCCGATCCTGCAACTCGCGACGGCGGCGGGCAAAGAGGACTCCTAGTTCGGCCGCGAACGCGTCGTCCCCGGCACTCTCTTCAGCCAGAGCGCGACGCCAGATTTCGGTGCGGAAATGCGGAACCCATTCGCGCAAATGGTGCAAATAATCCTCGTCGCCGTGAAAGTGCCCCCACATGCCCTCGAAAGCCACGATACCCAGCGCATCGCAGCGATCGACCGGGGCGTGGGCGCGCCAGAGTTCGTCGGATGCCCGCTTGGCCGCGGCGGCGAGCCGGCCGGCATCCGCCCCGGTGCGCGCGGCGGCTGTGGCCGCGGTCTCGGCCAGAGCGCGACGCGATAGGCACTCGTCCCAGACGAGTGTGTCGTCGAGATCGAAAACAACGGCGCGGAATTTCATGACGTCATTCAAACGCGCCCGAAGAGCCGGAGCAACTCCCGGCCTTCGCGCTCCGGAAAAGTCGGCATATCGGCGTATTCATCGATCAAACGAAAATGCGGAGCAAATATTTCGTCGATTTCCCCCGTCGTGCAACCGAACGGCGGACCCTGACCGTCATTGTCCGGATCGAGAAAAAAGACGGCGAGCAAACGTCCGCCCGGCTTGAGCACCGAAGCAACTGCAGTGACATAGTCGACGCGGCGCGAGGGATCGATAGCGCAAAAACAGGTGTGTTCGAAGACGCCGTCGAAGGATTTCTCGAAACCGGCAGGCAAAGCGAACAGGTCGCCCAAAAAGTATTTCTCCTGTCCGACAGGGGGATGGGCGCGGGCTTTTTCCAAGGCAAGCGGCGCGATGTCCAATCCGGTGACATCGAGACCTTGCGCGGCCAAAGCGCGCACGTCGTGCCCCGTGCCACAACCGGGAACAAGAACACGCCCGGACAGCGCGCTCCGCGCCATTGCGATCCCGAGCGCGGGATGCGCATCGCCTTTGTCCCAGGGCGTGTCGCCCTCGATGTAGCGCCGGTTCCAGTCCATGCCCCGGTTCAGCGGGACAAATCCGTCTGGCGAAGGAGGCGGAATCCGCGCCCGGCGAGCACGGCGCTGGCGCACTCGAGATCGTCGGTGTGGATGGCGATGAGCGGGCGTCCGCGTGGGCGCACGAGAAGAGTGTAGCTGAAGAAAATATTCACTTCGGCCTCGAGCAAAGCGGCGAGCATGCGCGGGAGATCCGGCGCGCCCTCCTCCAACTCCGCGACAACGAGTTCGCAGGCGCCGTAGGCGATGTCGTTGCGCGCGAAAAGTTCCTCCAGCCGGTCGGGATCGCTCACAATGATGCGCGCGATGGAAGTCTCCGAGGAGTCCTGAATGCTCAGACCGAGCACGACGACGCGTGCTTCGTTGAGCATCTGCACCACTTCCATGAGCGCGCCGACGCGGTTGGCGAGGAAAACGGAATATTGCCTGACTCCCGCGCCGTCCAATTTCTCCGTTGTTTCGGTTGCCATGGCCTTATTTGAAAAGGTAGAGGACGCAAAACTCGCGTGACCCGCGGGCGGATCCTCCGATCTCCAGAACATAGCGCCCGGTGGCACCCGCTGTCACGCCGGCAGCAGCAACCCCGTCCCGCTTGAACGGCACCAGATCGACCGCCTGTCCGGAAGGATCGCGCAGCGTGATCGACGGGCTCTCGCCCGACGCGGAGCTCGCGGCACAGAACCAATATTGGTTGCCGGCGAAGAGGTTGAGAGCAAGGCGCTGGGGCTTACCGCCTTGGAGGACTCCCGACCAAGCGCCATCGCGCACTTTGAAACCCTCGTTGCCGAGCGCCCCGGCCAGATCATAGAGCGCGGGGCGCAAGTCGGGGGCCGGCTCCGCGGCAGCAGGCGACGGGTCCGGGCCTTGCGCGAAAACGCCGGACGAAGCCGCCAGAAAAATCATCAGGAAATTTTTCATTTCTGCTTGGCCGCGGCGGAGGACACGAAATCGGCCGAAGTTTTCCCGAGGAGAGCAGCCCGCGTGGTGACGTCACCTTCCGGCACCGGGGCTTTCGCCTGCTCCTCGAGAAGGGAAAGGACACCGCGCACGCGCTCGACCGCGGGGGCATTGCGGGATTTTTCGGGAAGCTTGTCGAGGTCATCGCGTAGGTAGATGAGCAGGGCGGACTGCGAAAGGGTTTCGTCCGCTTTTCCTTCCCCGGACAATTCCGCGGCACGGCTCCCCGCCTGAAGCGCGCGAATCCACGCGCCCGCGGCGATCAACGTGGCCAATCCTTCGTCGCGCTGCGCCGCCATGGCCAGGCGCACTTCATTCGTCGTGGCATCGAGTTCTTCCCTCAAGGCCGACCAGTCGTTGCGGTCGGCGAAATCGCCGATGCTTTTGCCGCGCGCCAGCACGTGTTCGCCCACGCCCAAGGCGCGCGCCAGCGAGATGATATCCTTTCCCGTGTTCTTCACCTGCTGCCCGTCCTGCGCCTCGACGGCGATGTATCCGTCGGTGACGAGCGTGCCGAGGTTGATCGCGGCGAGAGGACGTTCGGCGTAAGTCGTGGGGATGGGATCGCGGTAGAACGCAGCCCAGTCGGGCTTGGCAATCTTGTCGAGCGCGGCGAAAAATTCCGCGGGCGAAGGAATGGTGAGGACTTCGATTTCCTCGGCGCTTTCCTGCGCGTGGCCGACCGCAGTGTGGAGGGCGGCGAAAGCGAGCGACGCGAGGAGTGTCTTGCGCATGGTCGGCATCAGCGGCCCGCAGGCGGACGGACGACAGGGCAGCGGCCGCAACATCCCCCGGCGGCATTTTTTCCGAGCAGGCGATGCACACGCCGCAGGAGATAAGCGCCGGCGGCGACGATGGCGGCGGCTACCGCGATGAGTTCGAATCCGCTCATGAGGCCAAGAAACGCGTGCCCGCCTGATAGGTCAAGACTGCTCCGGCCCAAGCGAGCAAAGTCATGTAGACAAAGGCGAAGATGGCCCAGCCCCAGTTGGACTCCTTGGCCATGACCGCCACGGTGGCACCGCACTGCAGGCAAAGGGCAAAAAAGACCATGATGGCCAGCGCGACGGGCACATTGAAGACGGGCTGACCGGCCCGCGGGCCTTCGGCCCATTTGTCCGAGGCGAGCGTCGTGCGCAAGTCGCCCGATTCCTCATCCACGTCGGAGCCGATGCCGTAGATCGTGCCCAGCGTGGCGACGATGACTTCGCGCGCGGGGAAACTGGCGAGAACACCGACAGTGATTTTCCAATCGAAACCGGCCGGGGCGAAAAGCGGTTGCACGAGACGACCGGCACGCGAGAGATAGCTTTGTTCGATGTAAGCGGCATCGACGAGCTTGTCGATTTGCTCCTGCGACTCGGCAACGGCGGAGGCTTCGATTTTTTCCCGCACGCTTTCGGGACGAGGAAAATAAACCAGCGCCCAGATGATGATGGTCATGGCCACGATGACCGTTCCGGCGCGAACAAGAAACTCCCGCGCGCGCTCCCACATGCGCCACAAAATATCGCGGAAGCGCGGGGCGCGGTAGGGCGGCATTTCGAGGAGAAACGGCTGCGGCCTCGTGCCGAGAACGAATCTGTTCAGCGCCCAAGCCACAGGCACCGCGACGGCGAGGCCGACGAAATGCATGGCGAACAAAGTGAATCCGGCGACGCCGGCCCCGTAGGACGGCTCGATGAAGGCGCCGATCATGAGCACGTAGACCGGCAAACGCGCGGAACAACTCATGAGCGGTGAGACAAGAATCGTGGTCAGGCGCGCCCGCGGATCCTCGATGGTGCGGGTGGCGAGCACGCCGGGGATGGCGCACGCGTAGCTTGAAAGCATGGGCACGAAACTTTTGCCGTTCAGGCCGCACCATCCGAACATTTTATCCATAAGGAACGCGCCGCGCGCCATGTAACCCGTGTCCTCGAGGAGCGAGATGAAAAAGAAGAGGATGAGAATCTGAGGAAGAAAAACGACCACGCCGCCGACGCCGCCGATGACGCCATCGATGACGAGGCTCTGCAGGACCGGCCATGGTTCGAGCAGCGGTGCGACGAGCGACTGGACGGAAGCAACAGCCTCCTCGATCCAACCCATGAACGGCCCGGCCCACGTGTAGATCGACTGGAAGACGACGAACATCATGGCGACGAAAATGACCAGACCCCAAACGCGGTGGGTCAGCACGGCGTCGATGCGCTCGGTCCAGGATCGCTTCCGTTTTTCGGGGAATTCGATTGTTCCCGCAGTGAGATGCCCGATGTGTTCGTAGCGGAGCAGAGCCTCGGCCGAGAGCGGTTGGATGCCGGCGGCAGTGAGGATATCGCGCGAGGCGGAGAGCAATGGCGGGGGATCGAAACCCGCAGGGATCCCCGCGCGCTCGAGGACGGCGCTTTGGCGGTCGAACACGACGCGACGCAGTTCGCCATCACCCAGCGGGCGAACACCTTCTTTTTCCAATCCTGCGCGCAGATAGGAGACGGCGCGTCCGACCGCCTCGGGCCAGGGCACCTGGGCCATGCAAGCGCGTTCGTCAGCAGCACGGTGGACCGCTTTTTCCAGCGCATCGATCCCCTCGCCCTTCGTCGCCACAGTGCGAACAACCGGCACGCCGAGGTGGCGCGAAAGAAGTTGTGCGTCGACGCGAATCCCCATTTTCTCCGCGGCATCGGACATGTTGAGCGCGATGACCAGGGGCAAACCGAGGTCGGCGATCTGCGAGGCGAGGAAAAGATTGCGCACCAAGTTCGAGGCATCGACCACGCAGATGACCGCATCGGGTGCAGGCTCACCGGCGAGATGGCCGGTGAGAAAATCGAAGGAGACGCGTTCGTCGGGAGACGTGGCGGCGAGACTGTAAGCGCCGGGCAAGTCGACAAGCTCGACGCGACGGCCACCGCACTCCCACGTGCCTGATTTTTTTTCCACGGTGACGCCCGGATAGTTCCCGATCTTCTGCCGCGCACCGGTCAGACGGTTGAAGAGCGTGGTTTTGCCCGTGTTCGGATTGCCGACCAGGGCTACGCGCAAAACGGAAGAGGAAAGCGTCGAGGTCTTCGCCATTTTGAAACGCGCCCTTTTTTCAGTCCGCGCGGTCGACTTCCACCGCGGCGGCATCCGCTTTGCGCAAACTGAGCCGCATTCCGTTGAATTCGATTTCGACCGGATCGCCCAGCGGCGCGACCTGCACCACTTGCACGGAAGTGCCGGGCAAAAGCCCCATAGCCAAGAGGCGCTGGGAGGCGGGATGGTCGGGAGAACCGGGACGAACCCGTCCGCGTTCGCCGGTCCGCAGGGCGGACAGCGAACAAGCCGCGCCGTTCATCGGGCGGTTTTTGCCGCGCGTTGCTGCGCCTTTTGCAGGGCGCAGACCAACACGCAGCCGAGCATGCAGCGGCGGAGGGCAATGCAGCCGTTGTCGCAGCGGACCATGACCGGATCGCGTCCGGAGAGAACCTCGACCTCGACGCCCTCACGGAAGCCGGCCCGACGCAGATGCGATGCCCATTCGCTCTCGTCGTCCAAAGAGACGACACGGCTGGCGATGTGCCGCGGCGTGGAGGCCAAACTATGGACGGCGGACTTCGACATGGGACTTAATTGAGACTAAGTCTCAATCTTCGTCCAGGCAAGCAGTTTCGGCAGTGCTCCGGCCCAGGGTGCTTACGGCAGCGGGTAGCGGCTGGTGAAGGAATGGACGCGCTTTTGCAGGGTGGCCAGCGCGGCAGGGTCGG
>JBILUI010000250.1:0-3082 GCA_044371145.1 Chthoniobacterales bacterium
CGTCCCGCACCGAAAAGCTGCACCCCCGAGAAACGTTCGTCGCGCAGGGCATCGCCGAGGTTGAACTGACCGGAAAAATTGAGCTGGCCGTCCCAGAATCCGCGCGACCCGCTCTGGCTGGAGACCACGCCGAAATAGGCGCCCTGGTAGTTGCCGTCGAAGGAAAATCCACGATCTTTGAGCCAAAGGGCCTGATTGCGCAGGCCGTAGCGGTTGCCCTCGCCACCGAGCATGTGCGGAGCGTTCCACCAGTCCTTCACGACACTGCCCATGCGCACGCGCAAAGGGAGCCTCTCGCCGCCCGCGGTGCCGGCGGTGCCGGCGAGGATGTCACCCGAGGTGATGTCCTCCGGATTGCGGACGAAAATGGGGTTGGCCAGCGCCTCCGCGGCGGCGGTGGTCGTCGGGGCAGTCCGCGGTGCGGCGTGCGTGCAAGCGACAGACAACGCCAGGACGAAGGCCAAGCGCACCGTTTTCAAGATGGTCACGGCATGGAGGAACCGCCCAAACCGAGCAGTGCGAGGGCGTTGAGCGCACTGGCGAAGAGGAGCGCACCGAGGAAAATGCAGACCGGCAGGGTGAGAACCCAGGCCATGAGGATGTTGCGCACGGTCGCCATCTGCAGTCCGGAATTGTTGGCCGCCATGGTGCCGGCCACACCGGACGAAAGAACGTGAGTGGTGCTGACCGGCAAGCCGAAGTGGTCGGCCACCATGATGGTGCCCATGGCGACGGCCTCGGCCGAGGCGCCCTGACCATAGGTGAGGTGGTCCTTGCCGATTTTCTCGCCGACCGTTTTGACGATGCGCTTGTAGCCGATCATAGTGCCGAGCCCGAGAGACAGGGCCACGGCGTATTTGACCCAGTCGGGAATGTAGTTGGTCAGCGCGTCGGCATGTTTGCCCAGCGCCTGTTCCGCGGCGCGGACTTGCGGGTCCATATCGAGGCGGCCGGCTTTGTCGAGTTTGTTGATGGTTTTCGAGACGAGATAAAGATCGGTGCGCACGTCGCCGCGCTCCGAAGCGGGAAGCGCCTGGAAAGTCTCGGCGTTTCTCAGGCGCGCGCTGATATCGGCCGTCATCCCGGCCAAGGCGGCGAAAACTTCCGGCGAGGGCTGGCCGCTCGGTTTGAGGAAAACGGTCAGCGCGTCGTTGGCCTCGCGCCCGTTGAGCGCGGCGCCGTCGGCCTCGGCGGCGAAGACGGATGACAGCTGCGCGGCCTCGGCGGACAGCGCGGCCACCGTTTCGTGGTCAGCGGACATTTTCAGTGCGTAGGTGCCGGGAAGGATGCCGACGAGGATGAGCACGATGAGGCCCATACCTTTCTGTCCGTCGTTCGAGCCGTGCGCGAAGCTCACCCCGGTGCAAGTGAGCATGAGAATGGCGCGAATCCAGAGCGGCGGCGGGGTTTTCCCCTCGGGCGCACGGTAAAGCTCGGGTTTGCGCACGAGGATTTTCAGCACGATGAGGAGGAGCGCGGCGGCAACGAAGCCGATGACCGGCGAGATGAGCAAACCGAGGCCGACTTCCTGCGCCTTGGCCCAGTTGACGCCGTCGGTCACCGAATGGTCGGGGCCCATCAGCGCGTTGGCCAGACCGACGCCGAGGATGGAACCGATGAGCGTGTGCGAGCTGGAGGCGGGCAAGCCGAGATACCACGTGCCGAGATTCCACACGATGGCCGAGACGAGGAGGGAGAAGACCATGGCGAACCCGGCGGACGATCCGATGTTGATGACCAATTCGACCGGCAGCAGCGCGACAATGCCGAAGGCCACCGCGCCGGAAGAAGTGAGGACGCCGATGAGGTTCCAGATGCCCGACCAGACCACGGCGGGCGTGGGCTTGAGCGTATGAGTGTAGATGACCGTGGCCACCGCGTTGGCGGTGTCGTGGAAACCGTTGACGAATTCGAACCCCAGCGCCAGCCCCACGGCGAGCGCAAGCAGGAAATAGGTCAGGAATGTCGGGTCGTTGACTGCGGCGGCGAGGAACTCCACTAAGCATATAACAGCGAATCCGCGGACCGCGGCAAGTGCCGGATGGTGACATTTGCGTCACATCGGCGGGATACCGATACGACAAGCACCGCGACGCTGCGTGATTCCATTCGTTTGCACTCCAAAAAAGAAGGGCGGGATTGCTCCCGCCCTTCCGAAACCGACCATTCCGTGGCGCTTTGGTTACAGCACCACCGAGCGGTCAATCTCTGATCATCACAACGTAACCGGCAACCATGGCCGCGAGGCTCGCGGCGCCGATCAATATGGTGGCAATCATCATGGGTTCACCTCCTTCGGTTGGTTTGTTCCAGGGTGAACAGAAAGATGCGGCGAGCGGCGTCAGAGGGGCGGATTTTTCTGGCCGCGGAGGAGATCCGCGGAAAGTCGATGCGCGTCAGCAAGTCCAGTAGATGCGTCCCTTTCTTTTCTTGCGACTGGCGCAAAGGGGAAGACGGAAAACATCCATCAACTTCTCCAACCAAGGAGGTGCTTTGCGCATGACGTCAAGAAACACCGCGTCGCACCTTTCGCCAACTGCTCAATTGTTAAACTTTCGTGACAAACGAAGGGCGAGTAACACCAACCACGAAAAGGTTCTGGACGTCTGGCCAGGTGGATCGCGCCGTTTGCCTAGGGGCCATCTCCGCTTCGCTACGGTTCGGCGCGATAGTTCAGTCGGGAAATTGCGATGGGGATATGACGATCCACCCCACGGCAAATTCTAAAACCCTTTGGGAGCCGGTATGACTCATCCGTTGGATCCCATCACCCGCCACAACGTTACCGGCATGGACAACGTCAATACCACCAATCGCGGCCGGTGGATTTTTTAGCGGGCTTGCTTTCGCGCGGGGCTTCGTCGGCTCCGGGTTTGTCCATCAGGTGGGCGGGAATTTCGGCGAGGAAGCGCGAGCGGCGTTGGAAGGGTTCGCCGTAGCCGCTGTTGAGGCGGATGAGCGGATAGCAAAGATGCAGGTGATCGCGGCCGCGCGTGATGGCGACGTAGAAAAGACGCCGTTCTTCCTCGAGCGAGTCGGGTTTTTCCAGCGAGCGCGAACCGGGGAACATGCCTTCGGTCAG
>JBILUI010000206.1:0-3082 GCA_044371145.1 Chthoniobacterales bacterium
CGCCTCGCCGTGCGTCATGGTCGCGTCGGTCACCCCCTGGATAAGTTGCGATTCGTAAGTGACCTTGTCGTAGAAATCGTGCGAACTGGCCCGGAACTCCCGGGCAGCCGAACCGTCGCGGAAATAGAGATACAGCCCGTTGATCTTCTCCCACATCTCGCTGGAGATTTGGTCACGCACCGCGCGCGCGTTCTCGCGGGCGAAGCTGATGCAGGATTGGATCGAGTTGGGGTTGCGCGCCTCGAAAGTGACGTAATCGAGCACCGCGGCCGCGGTGAATTCGGGGTGCAACTGATGGAAAAGTTCCGTGTCCTCCAGCGTGCTGAGGATCGGGAGCCAGAATTGACGCTCGGTTTCTTCGTTCCGGTTTTCCAGATCGAGCAGCATCTGCCCGTTCACGTCGAGCAAGCGCGAATTGTTCTCGGCGCGCTCGATATACCGGCCGATCCAGAAAGTGGAATCCCCGACACGGCTCAGCATGTCCCCTCGCCTCCGTCGAGCACCCACGTGTCCTTGCTTCCGCCGCCCTGCGAGGAATTCACCACGAGCGATCCCTTGCGCATGGCCACGCGGGTCAGTCCGCCGGGAATGATGCGCACATCCTCGCCGCAGAGAATAAACGGCCGCAGGTCGATGTGGCGTCCTTCCATCTTGTCGTCGCACCAAGCGGGCGAGCGCGAGAGCGAGATAACCGGCTGGGCCACGAAATTGCGCGGATCGGCCTCGATCATGCGGCGGAAAGTCTCGATCTCCTTGCGCGAGGCAGTCGGTCCCATCAGCATCCCGTAGCCGCCGCTTTCGTTGGCCGACTTGACCACGAGATTGGTCAGGTTTTCCAGGATGTATTTGCGGTCCGACTCCACCGCCGAGAGATACGTCTCCACATTCGGCAAAATGGCTTCCTCACCGAGGTAGAATTTGATCATCGCGGGAACGTAGTAGTAGACAACCTTGTCGTCGGCCACGCCCGTGCCGATGGCGTTGGCCAGACTCACGGTTCCTTTGCGGTAGGCCTCGACCAGACCCGGCACGCCGAGCAGCGAATCGGCGCGGAAAACTTTCGGATCGAGGAAATCATCGTCGATGCGGCGGTAGATGACGTGCACCGGCTTGAGACCCTTCGTCGTCTTCATGAAGACGCGGTCGCTCTGCACCACGAGGTCGGCGCCGGTCACGATCTCGATGCCCATGGCCCGCGCGAGAAAGGAATGCTCGAAATAAGCCGAGTTGTGGATGCCCGGCGTGAGCACGACCACGGTCGGGTCCCCCGCCGCGCCGGCCGGCGCGATGTGTTGCAGCACGTCGAGCAGATCCTGCGCGTAGCGGTCCACCGGACGCACCCCGTAGCGCGCGAAGAGTTGCGGAAAGACCCGCTTCATCGTCAGGCGGCTCTCCAGCACGTAGGACACGCCCGAGGGACAGCGCGCGTTGTCCTCCAGAACAAGGTAGCGTCCTTCGCGGTCGCGGATCAGATCCGTGCCGCAGACATGGATGTAGATGTTCTTCGGAATATCGAAGCCCATGAACTCCGGACGGAAATGTTTCGCGCTGCGGATGATTTCCTCCGGAATGATGCCCTCTTTGACGATGCGCTGATCGTGGTAGATATCGTACAGGAAGGCATTGAGCGCGTTGAGCCGCTGCTTGAGCCCGCGCTCGATATGCTCCCACTCCTCGCGCGGGATGATGCGAGGGATCAGATCGAAGGGAAAAATCCGTTCCGTGCCCTCCTGCTTGTCGTTGTAGACCGTGAAGGTGATTCCTTGGTTGAGATAGGATTTCTCCGCGATCTGCCGCTTGCGCGCGAAGTCCTCCGGCGGCATGTCCGCCGCCCGCTCGAGAAGCAGGCGGTAGTGGGCGCGCGCCTCGCCCGGCGCCGAGAACATCTCGTCGAGGAAATCGCCGGGGTCGTAGTTGGCAAACAAGGAGGACATCGAAGAGGTCGGGAAAATAATAGGAAAGCACGAAGCATGCCATCCCCGAGAGCCCGTCGGCCTTGTAGTGGCGGGTTATGTCCGCCGGACCAGACAATCGCAAAAAGGCACAGCCTTACGCTGCTTTACCGATCTCGGTCGCTTCTTTGATCTCTTCCAGCTTCCCGGTCCGCACGTCGTAAAGATAGCCGTAGACCGGAATATTCTTCGGGACGAGCGGGTGGTTGCGCACCTTTTTCACGTCGTCGATGACTGCCTGTCGGTCGTCGGTGAAAGTCAGCCAGTCGATCTTCGCGCCCTCGGGCGAGCCGGGCCCCTGCCCTACATCGCGCCAGCCGTTCTCGTCGACCACCGCCTGCTCCAGGCTCTTGGAGAGCAAGTCGCCCATGATCTGGTTGTTGAAGAGCACCATGCCGCAGTCGGTGTGATGAATGACGAAAAATTCCTTTGTCCCGAGCAGTTTGTAGGAAATGACCAGCGACCGGATGGCATCGTCGCTCGCTCGGCCACCCGCGTTACGGATGACGTGTGCGTCGCCTTCGGAAAGCCCGGCGAATTTCGCGGGATCCATCCGCGCGTCCATGCAGGTCAGCACGGTGAAACGACAAGCAGGCGGCAGCGGCAGCTTGCCTTTCTCACCGAAATTGGCCGCGTAATCGGCATTGGCTTTTTCGACGCTCTGGACCACGAGGGACTTGCTCATAGGACAAGCAAGTTAGTCAGCCCGAGGATTTTTGGCCAGCGCCATCGGGGCATTGACCCCGTTGCCGAATCCTTGTGCAATTCGCGCCATCGATCATGGATTGGGGTCTCGCTATCAGCAATGTGCTCAACCCGGCGGCGCTTTTCTTTGCGCTCGGGTTCGCTGCGGTTCTGCTCAAGACGGACCTCGAAATTCCCCACCCGCTTCCGAAACTCTTCTCGCTCTATCTCATCATCGCCATCGGCTACACGGGCGGCACCAAACTTGCCGCCTCCGGCTTGAGCGGGACGGTTCTCCTCTACATCGCGGCCGCCATGTTCATGGCCCTGCTCGTGCCGGTCATCGTCTTTTTTGTCCTTCGCAAATTCCTCTCCGTCTACGACGCCGCGGCCATGGCGGCGACCTACGGGTCGATCAGCATCGTCACCTTCATTGTCGGCACCGA
>JBILUI010000073.1:0-11287 GCA_044371145.1 Chthoniobacterales bacterium
GAAAATCGGCGTGCTGGCCACGGTTGGTCAGTGCGATATCGAAAACAGCGCCAGCAATGTGATCCCCGGACGTGTGGCTTTCACGCTCGATGTGCGCGATGTGAAGGATGCCAAGCGGCAGGCGGCGCGCGCCAAGCTGCACAAGTTCGCCGGCGTCGTGGCCAAGCGTCGCGGATTGAAACTTTCGTGGGAGATTGTGCAGGAGACGCCGACAGCGGCGATGGACGCCAAGCTGACTGCCGTGTTGCGCAAATCAGCCGGCCGCGCGCCGTTGCTGCCCAGCGGGGCGGGCCACGATGCGGCGGTGATGTCAAAAGTTTGTCCGGCGGCCATGTTGTTCATCCGGTGTAAGGGAGGCATCAGTCATCATCCCGAGGAAAGCGTCAAGGAACGCGATGTTGCCGTTGCTTTGGATGTGCTGACGCGTGCTGTGCTAGATTTGTGCAAACGCCATGACTGAGGATTTCATCATTCGCGGCGCGCAGGTCTGTCTGCCTGACGGAGTGCGCACGACGGACATCGCCGTCGCCGATGGCAAAATTGCCGGAATCGGCGACGGGCTGAGTGCGCGCGATGTTGTCGAGGCGGAGGGAATGCTCCTTCTCCCCGGGGCGATCGATCCACATGTGCATTACAATGAACCGGGCCGCACCGATTGGGAGGGTTGGGCCACTGGTTCACTCGCTTCGGCGGCGGGCGGGGCATCGTGCGTTTTCGAAATGCCGCTCAACGCGCATCCTCCGACGCTCGATGCGGAAAGCTTCGATCTCAAACGCCGCGCAGCGGAGGCGTCCTCCGTCGTCGACTTCGGGCTTTGGGGCGGACTGACTCCGGTGAATTTGGACAAGATGCGCGAACTCGGCGAATGTGGAGTCATTGGCTTCAAAGCTTTCATGTCGTCGAGCGGTTTGGACGATTTTCGGCGCTCCGATCGCGAGACCCTGCGTCGGGGAATGAAAATCGCCGCGGATCTCGGGCTACCCGTGGCCACGCACGCGGAGAGCGAAGAGATGGTGGCACGGTTGGCGGCGGAGGCCAAAACGGCCGGACGCCGCGGTGTTCGCGACTATCTGGCTTCGCGTCCCATCGCGGCCGAAGTCGCGGCCATCCGCGAAGCATGCGAACTTGCCGGCGAAACCGCGTGCAAGTTGTACGTCGTGCACGTCAGCTGCGGGGAGGGGCTCGACGTGGTTGCCGAAGCGAAAAAGCGCGGCGTCGATGTCAAGGCCGAAACGTGTCCGCATTATCTGACCTTCAACGAGAACGACGTGGAAAAAATCGGAGCTGATGCAAAATGTGCCCCGCCGCTGCGCAGCGAGGCGACACGCGCTGATATGGTCTCGCGGGTCAAACGCGGCCATGTCGACATACTTGGCACAGATCACTCGCCGTGCCTGCCGTCGATGAAACAAGGCGACGACTTTTTCGGTATCTGGGGCGGGATCATGGGAGCACAGCAATTTGTCGGTTCGCTCTTTGCCGCGGGGCTGGATGGTCCGACGATCGCCAAGCTGGCCGGCTCGAATGTTGCCGCGCGTTTCGGGTTGGACCTGCGCAAAGGGGCGATTTCCGTCGGACTCGACGCCGATCTTCTGCTCATCGACCCGCGAAAAACTCACTCCGTGACGGCCGCGGATCTGCTCACCCGGCATCGCATAAGTGCCTACGTGGGACGAACTTTTCCTGTTTCGGTCCGCCATGTTTGGGTGAGGGGGCAGTCGGCTTGGTCCGCACAGACGGGGCCCGGTTCGGCGCGCGGCCGCATCATCGCCGGCCCTGCCGCTTTGTAACATTCTTGCCCCTTGCCGCTTCCTTGCCGTGCGGGGAGACTCGGCTCATGGGCGGTTCCCCCCGCAAACAAGCCGCAGGTCCGGCGCTGCGCTCCGCATTGGCGCGCCTGCTGCGCGAAACATCGCGCGCGCTGGAGCGCTTCGACGACGATCCGCGCGACCGCGCCCATTTTATCCGCACGCGCATGAAACGGCTGCAATCGCTATCGCGTCTCGTGCCCAAGGGCGCGTCGTGGCGCGAAATGTTTTTGCCGCCGGTCCGCGAACTGAAAGACCTCTTCGCCGAATTCCGCGACGCCGTCATTGTGCAGGCCTTGGCCGAGAAATATGCGCCGGGTGAAGCGCGTTATCTTCGCGCCGCGGCGCGGCCCGATATACGACGCGCGGCGCATCTGGCTGAATTCGCTGCCGGGGTGCTGTCCGATTACCCCGCGTGGCAAACTCTTGAATGGCCGATCATAGCCGATCGCGCGATGGGCACATACCGCGCGGCTCGCAAGGGTTGGAAGCAAGTGCGGCGTTCCAGCGCGCCCGATGCCGCATTCCATGCGTGGCGCCGGTGGGTGAAGCGCCTGCTTTATCAGTGCGAGTATCTCGGTGGACGCGCGCGCCTTGTTCGCCTGACGTCGCGCGTCGACCGGCTCGGCGAAACATTGGGCGAAATCCAGGATGTTTGCATGGCGGAGGATTGGATCAGGCAGCACATCGGAAAAGTTCCGCGCGATCTTCCGCGGAGCAAAAAAAACCTGAGGCAAAGGGCGCTCGAGCGAGGGAAGGGCTTGTTCGAGATCCGCCCGCGCGAGTTCCGCAAGATGCTGGGCTGAGCGAGGTTTGTGCTCGTCAGGGGCGGGGCGCAGGAGTGATCTTTGGTGTCCATGATCCCGACTCCCCTTGGTGCCAGTCGCACGACGGTGCGTCCGCTTTACGCGCTCATCGCGCGGGACAGTCATGTTCCCAGCGTCGAGCCTGGTTGGACGAAAACCGCGGCTTTCGTCCTCGTTTCATCCGGACTCGGTGCGCGCTTGACCGAAACGCTCTACGTTCTCGAAGCGGGTGGCCGCGGCGAGGGCCAAACCGGAGCAGACGAACATTTCTATTACGTGGTGGACGGATCCTGCAGCGTCAACGGCCACGATTTGAAAACCGGCGGCTTCGCTTTTCTTCCGCCGGGCGCAAAGTTCGACATTGCGAGCAAATCGGGCGCGCGTCTTTTGCTTTTTGCCAAGCGCTATGAAGCTCTCGCCGGTGCCCCGGCTCCGGAGGCGGTTTTCGGAGACGAGAAAAAAGTGAAGTCCGAGCCGTTCCTCGGTGATCCCGCAGCGCAACTGCAGTCGCTTTTGCCCGAGCACATCGCCTTCGACATGGCGGTGAATGTTTTTACCTACGCGCCGGGCGGCACGCTGCCCTTCGTCGAATGCCACATCATGGAGCATGGCATGCTCATTCTCGACGGTGCGGGCGTCTACAAACTCGGCGACGATTGGCATCCGGTGGAAAAGGGTGATGCGCTGTGGCTCGCCCCGTATTGTCCGCAATGGTTCGTCGCCATGGGCAAAACGCCCGCGCGCTACATCTACTACAAAGACGTGAACCGCGCGCCGCGCTTGGGGTGATGTCCGCCGGTTTGCCCGAGGTGGACTCTGCGCTTTTGTCGAAGCGCATCGACGAGCTGGCGCAGATTACCGAGGCCGCGCCACCCGTGGTGACTCGCGTGCTTTTTTCCGACGCCGACCTGCGAGGGCGCGACTATATGCGCAAGCTTTGCGAGGACGCGGGTCTCTCCGTGCGCGTCGATGCCGTCGGCAATATGTTCGCCCGCTGGAAAGGCAGCGCGCCCCATGCGCCCGCCGTGGCCACGGGATCGCACACCGACGCCATTCCCAATGCGGGCAAATTTGACGGCGTGGTCGGTGTGCTCGGTGGACTCGCCGCGATCGAAGCTCTGCAGGAGGCAGGATTTAAGCCGATGCGCTCGATCGAGCTGGTCGTCTTCACTGCGGAGGAACCGACGCGGTTTGGTATCGGATGTCTCGGTTCGCGTATGTTGGCGGGCGCCATCTCGCTGGAGAAAGTCTGTTCGCTGCGCGATGCGGAGGGCAAATCGCTCGATCAGTTGCGCGGTCGTGCCGAATTGAAGGAACCGCTTGAGTCCGTCGCGTTGCCGAATGATTTCTATTCGGCCTTCGTCGAGCTGCACATCGAGCAAGGTCCGTTGCTCGAGATAGAAAACATTCCCATCGGTGTGGTGCAGGCCATCGCCGGCCCGAGTGCCTACCGCGTGCGCATCACAGGTGAGGGAGGACACGCCGGAGCGGTGCTCATGCCCGGACGGCATGATGCATCCTTGGCCGCCGCCGAACTGGCCTTGGCGGTGGAAAGGGTCGCGCTCGATTCTGGCAGCCCGGACACCGTGGCGACGACGGGCAAGTGGGAGATTTTTCCCAATGCGATCAACAGCGTGCCGTGCGAAGCCATGCTCGAAATCGACCTGCGCGACACCACGTTGGTAACGCGCGAACGCGCGCTCATGCTCATGCGTGAGGCCTCGGACGAGATTGTTTCGCGCCGCGGGGTGAAAATTGTCTGGGCTGAAATCAACGCCGACCCGCCGGCTGACGGCGACCCGCGCACCCTCGCCATTGCGGAGGATGTGGCGCTGAAACTCGATCTGGCGACAAAGCGCATGGTCAGCCGCGCCTACCATGATTCGCTTTTCATGGCGCGGATTTGTCCGACCACCATGATTTTCATTCCCTGCCGCAACGGCTACAGCCACCGTCCCGAGGAATACAGCGACCCCGCGCACATCGCGGCGGGCGCGCGCGTTCTGGCCGGAACCTTGGCGCGCTTGTCCCACGAGCCGCTCTGAAAAAGATGAACCGCAGAGGACGCAGAGTGCGCAGAGGGAATTGGATATTCTGAATTCTCCGTGTCCTCTGCGATCTCTGTGGTAAAAACAAAATCGCTTATGAGCAAAGGCATCGAAATTAAGGGCAAACACCAACCCGGGCAGGAGCGTGTGCTCACGCCGGAAGCGATGGAATTCATCGCGGGGCTGCATCGCGAGTTCGACGGCGAGCGGCGTAGACTTCTTCACGCGCGTATCGAGCGGCAGAAGCGCATCGATGCGGGCGAGATGCCCGATTTTCTCGCCGAGACCGCGCACATCCGTGCCGACCATTCGTGGAAAGTCGCGCCGGTTCCGGCCGATCTGCAGGATCGCCGCACGGAAATCACCGGTCCGGTCGACCGCAAGATGGTGATCAACGCGCTCAACTCCGGAGCGAAGGTTTTCATGGCCGACTTCGAGGACGCGACTTCGCCGACTTGGGCCAATGTCATCGCCGGCCAGGTGAATTTGCAGGACGCGGTGCGTCGCACCATCACGTTCGAGGGGGGTGGCAAGAGCTACAAGCTGAACGACAAGACAGCGACCTTGCTAGTGCGTCCGCGCGGATGGCATTTGGTGGAAAAACATTTCCTCGTCGACGGACAGCCGGTGAGCGGCGGTTTGTTCGACTTCGGTCTGTATTTCTTCCACAACGCGATGGCCGCGCTGGAGCGGGGGACAGGTCCGTATTTTTACCTGCCGAAAATGGAGAGTCATCTCGAGGCGCGCCTTTGGAACCGGGTGTTCGAGCATGCGCAGGACGCGCTCGGTATCCCGCGCGGGACGATCAAGGCCACGGTCCTGATCGAGACGATCCTCGCCGCGTTCGAGACGGACGAAATCCTGTATGAATTGAAAGACCACTCGGCTGGCCTCAACTGCGGTCGTTGGGATTATATCTTCAGCTTCATCAAAAAGTTCCGCAATCGCCCGGGATTCGTCATGCCTGAACGCGCACAGATCACCATGACCGTGCCGTTCATGCGCGCTTATTGCCTGCAGGTGATCAAGAACTGCCACCATCGAGGTGCGCACGCCATGGGCGGCATGGCCGCACAAATCCCGATCAAGAGCGATCCGGCGGCCAACGAGGCCGCCATTGCCAAAGTGTTGGCCGACAAAGAGCGTGAGGCGAGCGACGGACACGATGGCACGTGGGTGGCGCATCCGGGATTGGTGCCGGTCGCCCTGCAGGCTTTTGACAAACACATGCCGACGCCGAACCAGATTTTCCGTCAGCGTGACGATGTCAAAGTCACGGCCGGCGAATTGGTCGCCGTCCCGGCCGGCACGATCACCGAGGCGGGGCTGCGCGGCAACATGAGCGTGGGCATCCAATATTTGGCTGCGTGGCTCGGAGGTAACGGATGCGTGCCGCTGTACAATTTGATGGAGGACGCCGCCACCGCGGAAATCTCACGCACGCAGCTTTGGCAGTGGATGCGCTACGGCGCGAAGCTCGACGATGGCCGCGTCATCACTCCGGCGCTTTACGATGAGTTGCTCCCGCAGGTCATGGCCAAGATCGAAGAGGAAGTCGGCACGGAGCGTTTTTCCAAAGGCCACTACGCCAAGGCCGCCGAGCTTTTCACGAAGATGTCGAAGAGTGCGGACTTTGAGGAGTTCCTGACCCTGCCGGCTTACGATCTGATCGACTGATCGCGGATTATTGTGACGAATCTGTAACGAGACCGGGACAACCGCCTGTTGCTGAACAGCGTTAATCCTGTAGAGTCTAAGATGCTTTAGGCACTTCCGTCCCCCGGGCTCTCGATCATGAACAACAAGAAATTTCCTCTTGGCGCGATCGTGCTTGTGCTCGTCGCGCTACTTATCGCGGTCGCTGCACTTTCGCTGCCGAATCTGGAGCGCAAGTCCGCCAGTCCGGCCGCCGCAAAAGGTGGCAAGTCGGCATCCGATCAACTCGCCGGTTCGGAAAATTCGCTGGCGCCCTCCGACGCGACGACGATCGCGCGAACCCTGGCTTCGGCAGCAAGCGCAACGACATCCGCATCGCCGGTTCCCGCTGCGGCGAGCGTTCCCGCGCCAGCTTCTGATCCATCCTCACCGGCATCCGGCGTGCGTTCCACCACTCTCCCTGCTCCCGCCGGAGCAAGAGTCAGCGCGGCAGCCGCACAACGCGAGGGTGTGGTCCCCGATCCCAACCGCGGACCCGCCTGGCCGACGGGCTTCACGGTTTACCGCACAACGGCCGAGATTCTGGCCGGAAAAGACCTGGGCGATCCCGAGCAGCGCGCGCTGGCCGTGGCCGAAATGTCGGAGGCCGAGGAGGTGCGCTACGAGGCGGTGTTGGCCAAGGCGGAGCAGCTGGGCATACCGGTGCGGGTGGACGGGGCGGGGAATGAAGTCTCCATCCTCCACGACATCCGCGGAGAAGAGCCGGTCTACCGCGTCACGCAAAACCGCAATGCGGCCATCTCCAGCGGGGCGGATTTGCTCTATCCCGCACCTTACAGCCTTGGCGGCACGGGAGTGAAAGTCGGCGTGTGGGATGCCGGACGGGTGCGTAATACGCACCAAGAGTTCAACACCAACCGCGTTGTCAACCGCAACGCTACCGCGCCCCTCGATGATCATGCCACCCACGTGGCTGGGACGGTGGGTGCCTCGGGCTTCACGGCCAGCGCCAAAGGCATGGCACCCAGTGTCGCCATCGATTCATGGGACTGGAACAGCGACTACGCAGAGATGACCCAATCCGGCGCAGCCACCGCGTCGGGTGACACCAACAAGATACCACTCTCGAACCATTCTTACGGCTACAACGCAGGGACTGCCGATATGGGCGTCTACAATAGCGAGTCGGTTGAGACGGATCTGCTCGCGGTCAACATGCCTTATTATTTGATCTGCTGGGCAGCGGGCAATGAACAGGACTTTCTAACGGCCAAGGGCGGATTTCAATCGATCACCTACAACGGTCTTTCGAAAAACATTCTGACTGTTGGCGCCGTCAACGACGCGGTGAGCGGGGGTGTGCGTTCCCCTTCGGCCGGCACGATGTCGGACTTCTCCAGTTGGGGTCCCTCCGACGACGGGCGCATCAAGCCCGACGTGGTGGCTAACGGCGTTACTGTCAATTCGCCGATCGATACCTCCAACACTTCTTATGCCTCGTACAGCGGCACGAGCATGGCCACGCCATCCGTCACGGGCTCGGCCGCGCTGCTCGCCCAGTTGTATGCGCGCGAGTTCGCCGGACAGCGGATGCGTTCGAGCATGCTGAAGGGCTTGCTAATTCACACCGCCGATGATTTGGGCAATGCGGGGCCAGATTACAAATTCGGCTGGGGTCTGATCAATGTAAAGGCGGCAGCCGATGTGATCATCGCGCACAAGGCGAGTCTCGCTGCGCCGAAAATGATCGAGGACACGCTGACCGCCGCGGTGAGTAGTCGGACGCATACGTTCCAGTGGGACGGCGTTAGTCCAATTCGCGTCACCCTTTGCTGGACCGATCCCGTCGGCACGGCGCAGGCGGACAACAGTCGCACTCCGAACCTCCGCCACAATCTCGACCTAACGGTCACCGCACCGAATACCACCGTGCTGAGGCCTTACATCATGCCTTTTGTCGGCAGCTGGACAGATGCCTCCATGAATGCGGTCGCCACAACGGGTAAAAACAATGTCGATAACGTCGAGCAGATTTTCGTGGCCTCGCCGACTCAGGCCGGCACTTACACGATCACGGTCGCGCGCGACGGTGCGTTGACCACATCATCGCAGTCTTACGCTCTCATCGTTACCGGTGGCGCCAATGTGGAGACCAATCCTCCGCCGGTCGCGAATTTGACTGCGCCGGTCGACGGGCGAACTGTTCTTCCCGGGGCCGCTGTCGAGCTGACCGCCACCGCGACTGATCTTGCGCTGGGCGGCGGATCCGGCGTGGTCAGCAGCGTCAGCTTCTACGTGGGAGAGACTCTAATTTCTACAGACACTTCTTCGCCCTACGAGGGAACATGGACGGCTCCTTCCGCAAGTGGCGAATATGTCCTGACCGCGCGGGCCACGGACAGCGAGGGCGCTGTGGGCACGTCGGCTCCGGTGAAACAGTTCGTCCTCTCCGGCACCGGCGAGCCGACTATTTCTTCCTTCACGCCCTCCAACGGTGCGGTGGGCACGGTGGTGACGATTACCGGCAGCAACTTTGCCGGCGTGACGGCGGTTCGTTTCAATGGCTTTGACACCACAACATTCACGGTTGATTCGCTTACCCAGATCACCGCGACCGTTCCGACAACCGCCTCGACTGGTGCGATCACCGTGGTCACGCCTCGCGGAACGGCTACGAGCAGCACGAATTTCACCGTTCTCCAGTCGCCGGTTTTGATCAGCCAAGTCTATGGGGCGGGTGGTAATTCCGGGGCGACTTTCAACTCCGACTATGTCGAACTTTACAACCGCAGCGACGCGGCGGTTAACCTGACGGGGTGGACCGTGCAATATGCCTCTGCTTCAGGCACGACATGGGCCACGGTCGGCCTCTCCGGCTCGATTGCGCCCGGAAAATATCATCTGGTGAAACTGGCCGGAGGCACCACAGGCGCCGCTCTGCCAGCTGCCGACTCAACAGGATCGATCAACATGAGCGGAACTCAGGGCAAGGTTGCTTTGCGCAACACGGCAACGACCTTTACCGGATCGACGCCGGTCGGACAGGCTGGCCTGCAGGACTTTGTCGGCTTCGGCACAGCCAATGCTTACGAGGGCAGCGGGGCGGCGTCTGCACCATCTTCGACCACGGCAATCTTCCGCGGAGCAGGCGGTGCGACCGATACAGGTGACAACCGAAATGACTTTGCCGCGGGCGCACCCAATCCGCGCAATTCGAGTTTCGGAAGTGTGGTGGCTCCGGTTATCACCAGCCCGACCACGGCGAGCGGCACGGTTGGCCAAAGTTTCAGCTACCAGATCACGGCCAGCAACAACCCGACATCTTTCGGTGCAACCGGACTGCCCGCGGGGCTCACCGTGAACACATCGACCGGGTTGATATCAGGAACGCCGTCGGCAGCGGGGACTTCGACGGTCAGCCTCTCAGCGTCGAATTCAGCGGGCACAGGTCCGGCGACCTTGACGATCATTATTTCCTCCGGAGGAGGTGGCGGTGGGGGTGTAACTTTGCTCAACGAAGACTTTGCTTCGCTGACGTCCGGAGACAATACGTCGACGGGTGGCTCTGGCGTCACTTGGTCGGGCAACACCAACCTGCCCACTGTTGTAAGAGGCTACCAAGCGGGCGGGGCAGTCAAGCTCGGCACAGGCTCCGCGACCGGATCGCTCACGACAAAGACTTTGGATCTGAGCTCCGGCGGTGGTGCTTTTACCGTTAGTTTCAAGGTTAAGGGCTGGACTACTGTCGAAGGAGATCTAACCGTCACGGTTACCGGGCTCGCTCCCCAGACGGTGACTTATTCCAGTGTCATGGCGGGCGCGTTCGAGACAAAAACAGTCTCCTTCTCTGGAGGCACAGCCAACTCGACGGTCACCATTGCCACTACTGCGAAGCGCGCCTTTTTGGATGACTTGGTCATTACGACGGCATCTGTCCAACAGCCCGGCGTGAGCGCTTCCGGCAACCTTTCCGTATTGAGTTCCACCTATGGTTCGCCTTCGCTCACCGCGACCTCGTTCACGGTCAGTGGCGCAAATCTTACCCAAGGAATCCTCGTTGACCCGCCAGACGGATTTGAAGTCTCGCTCGCCGAGGACGGGGCGAGTGGCTTTGCCGCCACGCAGACGATTTCCGGCAGCGGGACCATCGCTCCGACGTCCGTGTTTATTCGTCTCGCGGCAGGGCAGGCGGCAGGATTTTACTCAGGAAACGTCATCTGCACTTCCGGTTCCGCTTCTGCCACCCTCAGCGTTCCTGAAGGCGAAGTGCAGCGAAAGGGCCTTAACATCAGGGCCAACGACCAGTCGAAAATTGCCGGTCAGACCCTCACGCTAGGACCAGGCCAGACGGCGTTCTCGGCTACGGGTCTTGTGGGGACGGAGACCGTTGGTTCGGTCACTATCTCCGCGAGCGGCGGAACCGCGGCCGGCGATCCGGCGGGCACCTATGTGCTCACGCCCTCCTTGGCAACAGGCGGAACCTTCAGCGCGGCCAACTACGACATCAACTATATCGACGGAACGCTCACGGTCATCGGTTCCGGAACTCCGACCTTCGGTGACTGGGCAACGCAAAAGGGTCTGAGTGGCGCCAATGCAGCGGCCGACGCCGACCCGGATAACGATAGCTTGGCCAACTTGCTCGAATACTACATGGGGCTGGAGCCTCTGACGCCGGACAAAAACGTCGTGAGTATGGGATGGAATCCCGGAAATCCCTCGTCGCTTTCCATGACTTACCGCCGCGCCAAGGGCACGACTGGCGTGACGGGCGGCGTGGTGTGGAACTCGTTGCTCAACTCGAACAATTGGAGCACCAGCGGGATAGTCACCACAACCAACAACGGAATTCCGCCGGAAAGCTCTTACGAGGAGCTTACCTCAAGTGTGACCAATGCTCCGAGCGAGGCCGCGAAGTTCCTACGGTTGCGCGTCACGCAGCCATAATGAGGTTGTAGCGGCGCTCTGC
>JBILUI010000074.1:0-11285 GCA_044371145.1 Chthoniobacterales bacterium
ATCCTCGCCCCGATTCCCGGCAAAGACACCGTCGGCATCGAGATCGCCAACAGCAAAAAAATCAAAGTCGTCTTCCGCGAGCTGCTCGAGAGCCGCGAATGGTCGGAAACCAAAGCGAAGATCCCCCTCGCCCTCGGCAAGGACGTCTACGGACGCACTATCATCGCCGATTTGGCGCAGATGCCCCACCTCCTCGTCGCCGGCACCACGGGCAGCGGCAAAAGCGTCTGCATCAACGCCATCATCGCCAGCATGCTCTACAAGTTCTCCCCCGAGGAACTGCGCTTCATCATGATCGACCCGAAGGTCGTGGAGATGCAGCACTACGCCAAGCTGCCCCATCTCGCGGCCAATGTGGTGACCGAACCCAAAAAGGTGCTGCTCGCCCTCCGTTATGTCATCGACGAAATGGAGCGCCGCTACCGCATCTTCGCCAAATGCGGACTGCGCAACATCCACGCGTTCAACGCGCGGCCCCTCGAAAAGAAGAGTGATGACGCACCGCCGCCGGAGCCGGAGGCGGAAGAGAAAGAAAACGAGGAAGGGATAGCCGATGAGGTGCTCGGCACCCCGCCGCCAGCCAAGAAGGAAGAGGAGCTGAAGATTCCCGAGCGTCTGCCGTTCATCGTGGTCATTATCGACGAGTTGGCCGACCTCATGCAGACTGCGCCGGCCGACGTCGAAAGTGCCATCGCGCGCATCACACAGATGGCGCGCGCCGCTGGAATCCACATGATCGTGGCCACGCAGACCCCGCGCGCCGATGTGGTCACCGGTGTGATCAAGGCCAACATCCCGAGCCGCATCGCCTTCCAAGTTGCCTCGAAACTCGACAGCCGCGTCATCCTCGACGCCAACGGCGCGGAAAAATTGCTCGGCCAAGGCGACATGCTGTATCTCCCGCCCGGCACCTCGACCCTCGTCCGCGCGCAGGGCGTGCTGGTCACGGACGACGAAATCCATCGCGTGGTCGATTATGTCGGCGCACAGGCCCAACCGACCTTCGATCCCGGATTCCACCAGGCCATGACCTCGACCGGCGGCGGGGACGACGATGTCACCGAGGAGGACGAGGAACTGGTCACCAAGTGCCTCGAGATCATCAGGCAGGAGAAGAAGGCCTCCACCTCCATGCTCCAGCGGCGGTTGCGCCTCGGTTACACCCGGGCGGCCCGCGTGGTCGACATCCTCGAACAGCGCGGCATTGTCGGACCGAAGGACGGAGCCAAAGACCGCGAGATCCTCGTAGACTTGGACACCCTGGCCTGATCGTGCATATTGATGGCATGGGCGTGATGACCGGTGCCGAACTGAAAGAGCTCCGCGAGTCCAAGGGCATCACCTTGGAACAGGCGGCCGAGGCCACCTGCCTGCGCGCCGGATTTCTCCGCGAGATGGAGGAAGTGGCCGATTACGAAACCATCCCGGAAATTTACCGCAAACTTTCCTTCCGCATGTATGCGCGCTTTCTCGGCGTGGAAATGGAAACCACCCGCGTCGCAGTCGAGACGAAATCCGCCAAATCGAAAAAGCTCATCGTGCCGATGACCAACTTCATCCGGCGCATGGGGCGTCCGCCGAAACCTCCGCGCCTCGACCGTCAGCAACGCAACCGTTTGCTCGCCGTTGCCAAGACGACCAGCGCGGCCGTCGTTGTGGTGCTGGCCGTCGGCCTCTACTCATTGAACGCGAAATTAGCGCGCCTCAACATCGACGAAAGAGCCGAAGAGATGGCCGCGCGTCATGTTCCGGCGGAGCCACGCCCGCAGCTCACTTTGTTTTCGGCACAGTCGTCGCTCGAACCCCGCGTAGTGCTCGAGGAGCAATGCCCGCTGGTGCTTGTTTCCGGCATTCCCACCCGCGAACCTGCGGATGACACCAAGTAACGGCGCAGTCTGCGCCACTTTTTCACCATGGCCACCGCGACATCATCGCGTCCCAAAATCGGCATGGTCAGCCTCGGCTGTGCCAAAAACCTCGTCGATGCCGAGATCATGCTGGGCGGTGCGGCCAAAGAAAACTTCGACCTGACCCGCGAACCCGACGAAGCCGATGTGCTCGTCATCAACACCTGCGGCTTCATCGACCAAGCCAAGGAAGAATCGATCGACACCATCCTCGAAATGCACCAGCGCCGGCTGGCTTCGCGACCCGACCAAAAAATCATCGTCAGCGGTTGCCTCGCCCAGCGCTATCATGAGGAACTCAAACGCGAGATCCCCGAAGTTGATGCCTTCATCGGACTCGACCAGATCGCCGATTTCCCCCGCATCGTCCGCGAAGTCATCGAGCGCCCCGCCGCCGAAAACGCCCCTCTCGATCTGGTCAGCCGCCGCTCGCAATACATCCCCGACTACGATACCCCGCGCTTCCGTCTGACCCCGCGCCACAGCGTGTATGTGAAAATCGCCGAGGGCTGCAACCATCCGTGCAGCTTCTGCGTCATCCCGCAGATGCGCGGACGCCACCGCAGCCGCACCATAAACTCCGTCGTGGCCGAAGCACGCGAACTCGTTTCGCAAGGCGTGAAAGAACTCAACCTGATCAGTCAGGACACCACCTACTTCGGTATGGATTTGTGGGAGCAAAAAGCCGGACCGCGCCAACCGGTCGATTCCTCCCGCGGACCCACGCTCTGCCGTCTCCTCGAAGAACTCGACCAGATCGAGGGCGAGTTCTGGATTCGCCTGCTCTACACCCATCCGGCCCATTGGAGCGACGAGGTGGTCAAGACAATCGCCAAGAGCAAACACGTCGCACGTTACGTCGACATGCCTTTGCAGCACATCCATGAGGAAATGCTCGGCCTCATGCGGCGCGAAACTTCACGTCAACACATCGAAGATCTCATCGTCCGCATGCGCGAGGGCATCCCTGGGCTGGCCATCCGCACCACGTTCATCACCGGCTTTCCCGGCGAGACCGACGAGCACTTCGATTCATTGCTGGAGTTCATCGAGCGCATCCGCTTCGAGCGCCTAGGCGTCTTCAAATACAGTCAGGAAGAAGGATCCCGCGCCGCCAAAATGGATAAACAAATCCCCGCCTCGGTAAAAAACAAACGCCACGCTCGCGCGATGAAACTGCAGCAACGCATCGCCCGCGAGTTGGCCGACGCGCAAAAGGGCCAAACGATCAAAGTCCTCGTCGAGCAACCGCAGGTGGCCCGCAGCGAACACGACGCGCCCGACGTAGATTGCCGTGTGCTGCTGGAATCTGCCCTTCCCGTCGGCGAGTTCGCCAAAGTCACCGTGACCGGCGCACAGGTTTACGACGTGGTGGCCAAGCCCCTCAGCTTGTAGTTGTAGCGGCGGACTATGTCCGCCGGTGCCTTCTCCGCAAATATTCCGGCGGTCGCAGACCGCCGCTACAAAACAAGGCGGCGACCCGATATCATCACACCGGGACTACGCGTTTTCTTCGGTGTTGATAGGCAAATTTTTGGCCGCAGGATCGGTTAAAGGCGGATTGGTTGGAGTCGGCTTTTCTGGAACAGGGCCTCCCGCTGTCCCAGCATCGGAGTCCAGATCGGGCGATCCGTAGGAATCTTCCACGCGCTTAGCCACGTCGCGGTAGCCGTAATCGACCTCGTAAATCTGCTTCATGCAATCGAGAGATTTCTCGACGTTGCCCATCCGCTCGTAGACCAGGCCCAGATTGTAGATGATGTCCTTTTTCGTTCCGTCCATGCCCGGGATTTCCGAGGCCGCGTCGGTCAGGGTTTTCGCCGCGAGGTCGAGCATGCTGCGCTCGGCGTAGCATTTGCCGAGCAGGTAAAGCGCGCGGGTGCGGGTGTTGGGGTTGCTGCGGGCTTTCTGCAGTTCGGGAATGGCTTCCTTATAATACCGGGCCGAGAAAAGGGCATCGCCCAAGTCGAAGCGGTATTGCAGGTCGGCGGGGTTGCGTTCGACGCGTTTGCGCGCTTCACCGAGTGTTTGTTCCGCTTTGCGGCGGCGCATCTCCTCGATTTCAGCTTGGACCGTTGCCGCGTCCGGATGGTCAGTCGGAAGCGAGGCCAAATGCTTCTCTTTTTCGGCAATGGACTGCGAAAACATGCGCATCTGGGTGATGCTGATCTTTTGCAGCAACCCGGCGTCGGTGCCCTCGGCCAGAGCAGACAGGTATTCATACCAGGCGAGTGCGCTGGCAAAATCTTCTCGGTTGAAAAACAGTTCGGCCAGTTTGCGGGCGGACTCGCGGTCGGGGGTGCCGGCTTCGTAGGCCGCTTGAACTTTCGCGTTGAGTTCTTCGACGGACTCCGCCGCGTTGACCACTTTTTCCCCGCCGGCTTTCGCGGCTTCCTGCCGCTGCTTGATCAGATCATCGAAGCTGGAAGTGCCGAGCTTGCCGCGCTGCATGGAACGGCGAGCCGCGGCTTCTTTCGCTTTTTCGCGGGCGTCGAGGTCCATGGGATTGACCTTGAGGATGTCCTCGAAAGTTTTGGAAGCTTCCTCGTATTCCTCGATTTCCATGAGGTAGCGGCCGACCTCGTGGCGCGCTTTGGCGTTCTTTGGATCGAGTGCGATGGTTTCGAGGGCGAAGCGGGCGATGGCTTCGTAGGCGCGCATTTTCTCGCGCGCCGCATCGACGGCTTTGGCTGCGTCGATTTTGGCCTCGTCCGTCGCGCTGACGAAGGCAGGTTCGAGCGTCTGCTGGATATTTTCACGTTCCTTTTTCGCGATCGCTTCAGCCGCCGCGAATAGGTCCTTGTTCGGCTGCACGCCCATTGGATCGGTCTCGAGGGCCTTCTCCGCCTCGTTGATCGCGGCGGGGAAGTCGCCCGTTTCCAAGGCGCGCTGCGCTTTGCTTTTGCCGAGGGAAATTCCGCTGCCGGAGATCCCGAGGAAGGATGACTTGCCGGAGCGGGCGCGCATCACTTCCGCTTCGCGGAGCAACCTGCGACCGGAGAAAAATTCCGGCTCTTCGGCGACCATCGGGCCCATGAGCGTCACGACCAGTCCGTAGTTGCGCATTTCCAGCGCGCTCATTGCCCTGAGGTAGGCGCTCTTTTTGGCGGGAGAAAGGTCCTTGTCGGTTTTCACGGGCGGGACGGAGAGACTAGCAGCGCGGACTAGGCGGCGCAATGCGCCGGAGTCAGGCACTCTTGCTGTCGGGATAGCTGCCGAGAATGCGCGTGAACGCACAGACCGACTGCAGATCGCCCAGCGCCGCCGCGATAGCGGGGTCGGCGGCGTGCCCGGCGAAATCGGCGAAGAAGTAATATTCCCAAGGACGCCGTTTAGAGGGGCGGCTCTCGATACGCGTGAGACTGATCCCGGCCTTCTCGAAAGGTTCCAGTGCTTTGGCCAAAGCGCCGGGTTGGTCTT
Organism: Chthoniobacterales bacterium; assembly: GCA_044371145.1. Classification (GTDB taxonomy): domain Bacteria; phylum Verrucomicrobiota; class Verrucomicrobiia; order Chthoniobacterales; family JACTMZ01; genus JACTMZ01. The sequence goes on from JBILUI010000074.1 coordinate 5,328, forward strand.
TCACCGCGAACATGACGGAAGTTTTATCCGCGCCCGAGGGTTGCGTGTCTTGCGTGCCGACAACAAAAAAGCGGGTGAGATTGCCGGGCGAATCCTGGATCGACGCGGCGAGAACCGGCAGACCGAAAAATTCCCCGGCCATGGAACTGGCGATGGCGGCCGAGGATTCCTCGCCCGCGGCCAATTCGGCGGCTCGCGCCGTGCTCGCCACTTCAACGCATTCCGCGGCGGGCAGATGTTCGGACAGCCAGCGACGGCATTGTCCGAAAGGCTGCGGATGCGAATAAATTTTCTTCACCGCAGAGAGCGGTCCGCGGCCCAGCAGATTGAGTTCGACCGGCAGAAAAAGCTGACCGCAAATTTTCGTGGTGGTGTCGATGAAGCGATCGAGCGTCGCGTTGACCGCGCCTTCGAGGGAATTTTCGATCGGCACGACACCGTAGTGCGCGCGCCCGCGCTCCACGGCCTCGAAGACATCGCCGATGGTGCGCGCGGGTTCGAAATTGACCGCGCTGCCGAAGTGCGCGGCGGCCGCTTGGTGGCTGAAGGTCGCTTGAGGACCGAGATAGGCCACGGTGATGTCCTGCTCGAGCGCGCGCATGGACGACAAAATCTCGCGGTAGATCGCGCGCACGGAACTTTCGGGCAGGCGGCCTTTGTTCGTCGCGACGAGGCGACGGAGCAGAGCTTCTTCGCGCTCGGGCGCGTAATAGGGCTCGCCGGATTTCCGTTTCACCTCGCCGACTTGATGAACCAGTTCGGCGCGTTCGGAGAGCAGCGCGACCACGCGGTCATCGAGCGCGTCGATCTTGGCGCGTATCTCGGCAAGTGTCATGACGCAGTCTCCGCTTCGTTCGCCGCAGGCGCCGGCGATTCCTCGTTGCCGTTGCTTCCCTCGGGAGGTTGATCCAACGGGAGTGTCGGCTGGGTTTCGTCGGCCACGGCGGTCGGAAGATCGACGCGGCGCAATTCCTCGCAGTTGGGCAACTCGTCGAGCGAACGCAGGGCGAAGTGTTCGAGGAAAAATTCCGTCGTGCCGTAAAGCAGCGGGCGGCCGGGAACATCGGCCCGTCCGGTGATGCGGACCACACCGCGTTCGAGCAGGGTTTGCATGACGCCGTCGACATTGACGCCGCGCACAGCCTCGATATCGGCGCGGGTGAGCGGTTGGCGGTAAGCGATGATGGCGAGTGTCTCCAAAGCGGACGGACTGAGCCGCGCGGGACGGTTCTCCGGAAAGAGCTGGCGGACCCATGGCGAGGCCTCGGGTGTGGTGACGACTTTCCATCCGGCCGCACTTTCCAAGAGACAGAATCCGCGCTGCTGCGTTGCGTATTCCTCGTGCAGCTCTTGCATGGCTTTGGCGATCTCGTCCTGTTTGGTCTTGGCCAAGGCGCGCACTTCTTCGTCATCCGGCGCGTTCTCGGGCGCAGCCTTGAGATATTTGACGCACTCGGCGGCGGAGAGCGGGCGCTCGGACGAAAAGAGAAGTGCTTCGATGACGCGTTTCAGAGGATCCATGGGAAAGGTGGGGCAGGATTTGTCATTTGCCGCGGTCCATCAACCGCGAAATTGGCTTCAGGCCGCGTGGAGGGCCGGTCCCCTGCGACGGAGGAGTATCTCCCCGAAGGCGCCGGGTTGCTCGACCACGACATGGCGGAGGCGGACGAGTTCGAGCAGGGCGAGGAAGGTGGCGACCACTTCGCCGCGGGTGGTCTGGCCGGCGAAGAGCTCCTCGAATTTGAGGGGTTCGTTTTCAGGCAGGACTTTGAGGACAAATTCGATTTTTTCCGAGACGGTGAAAAGGTCGGACTCGATTTCGCGCTCGGCGCCTTTGCGTTTCTCAATGCGGTCGAGGACGCGCTGGAACGCCGCGATGAGATCGAGCGCGCCGACTTCGCCGGCCAGCAGTGTGGCCGGACCATCCGAAGGCGGCGCGACGGGCGTGCGCCCGAAAAGTTTGACTGCGAGTTCGTCGCGATCGCGAAGGTCGCCGGCCGCTTCCTTAAACTTTTTGTATTCGATAAGCTGGCGGATGAGTTCCCAGCGGGGATCCTCGTCTTCACCCTCTTCCTCGACCGGGCCCTGCAGGTCGACGGGCAGCAACGTGCGGCTCTTGATGTAGAGGAGATTCGCGGCCATGACGATGAACTCGCCGCCGATCTCCACGTCGATCGATTCCATCTGCTCGAGGTATTCGAGGTATTGTCTGGTGATGCGCTCGATGGAAATGTCATAGATGTCCACCTCGTCCTTGCGCACGAGGTAAAGCAAGAGATCGAGCGGTCCCTCGAAAACGTCGAGTTTGACCTTGTAAGCCGCGTCGGCCACGGCGTGGATCAAATACCGCGCTTGCGGCGCTCGGTCACTTTTTGCGCTTTGTGTTTCTTCCCGGTGACGAGGCGCGTTTTGCGCTTGCGCAATTGGCGGGCGAGTTTGTCCATCACCAGATCGATCGCGGCGTAAAGGTCGGGCTCGCGATCCTCCGCATGGATATCCGGACCCGGCACGGCGAGGTGGATCTTGACCACATAGTTGCTCTTCTTCTTCGAGTCGTCGTGCATGAGGACGACGTGGGCGGCGATGATGCGGTCGGCCTGGTGGTCGAGGTGGGCCAGCTTGTTCACCACATACGAATTGATGGCCCCGGTGAGCGTAAGGTGCCGCGGACTGAGATGGATATGCATACGGCGGAATTAAACCATCCGGCACGGCCCGCAGCCAACCCAAATAGGAATCAGGCGCGGGGTGTTTCCCCCAGAAGCAGGCGCGAGGCGGTGTCGAATTTCTCGCGGTTCTTTTTGCCTTTGATGGACTGCAGGGCGTTGTCGCGGATGGTCCGCGCCGAATCGGCGTCTTTGTAAACGCGCAGCCAGATTTCCATCATGCGCAAATGCGGGGCGATTTCCTCCGGGTGCGCGGCGGCTAGTTCCGCGAAAGCCTCGAGCGCGCCGGTGTAGTCTTCCTTGGCCAAGCGTCCATCGGGAATGCTGTACATGGGGGGAGGTTTGTTGAAGCGCTCGCCGGGCATGAATAGCGTGCCGAACCAATCGCCGAGCAAGCCGGCCAGCGGTTTGGCCAGGAAGATGGCCGCGACAATGAGCACGGCATGCGCGGCGAGGAGCAACAGGAAAACGATACCCACCACGTGCGCAGTGTGATCCGCGGAGCACGGCGGAGTCAAAAGAACTCAGGCCGCGGAGGAAAGGCGGAGCGATTGCGCGGCGGGCAGCACGACATGAAACGTCGAGCCGGTTCCGGGGATGCTTTGCAGCGAGACCTCGCCGCCGTGGAGCTCGACGACGTTTTTCACGATGGAGAGGCCGAGGCCGGTGCCGCCCGTATGACGCGCGCGGTCTTTGTGCACCCGGTAGAAGCGCTCGAAGATATGCTCCTGGTCCTCGTAGGGAATGCCGGGGCCGTTGTCGCTGACCTGCAGGTGGATCTTGGGCCCGAGGCGCTCGGCGTAAAACTCCACCGTCAGCCCGGGCCGGTTCCCGTATTTGAGCGCGTTGTCGAGGAGGTTGACGAAGACTTGCTCAAGTTTGACCGCGTCGGCCTCGATGACCAGATCCTCGTCGGCCGTGGTGATGCGGACCTCGACGCCCTGCGCCCGGATGGGCTCGTCGAATTGCGCGACAACGCGGCGGATCAGCTCGCGCAGCTCCACCGGGTGAAGATCGAGCGGGACGGAGCGCGATTCGGCTTGGGAGATGACGAGCAAGTCATCGGTGAGATGTTTCAGTCTTTCGCTGTGGCGGAACATGACACCGAGCGCGTTCTCGGCCATGACACGGTCCTCCAACCCTCCCTCGAGCAATGTCTCGAGATAGCCGTTGATGATGGTGAGCGGCGTGCGCAATTCGTGCGAGACGTTGGCGACAAACTCGCGGCGGACACGCTCGAGGCTTTTGATCTTCGTGATATTGTGCACGACAACGACGGCGCCCGTCTCGCCGTCGTCGAGAGGCAAAGGGGCAACGCTGAATTCGAAGGTGCGCAGGTTGGGTCCCTGCTCGATCGCAATCTCACCGCGTCGGGGCCGTCCCTCGCGCAACGCCTCTTCGACCAGTTTCTGGATATCGAGGTTGCGGAAGGTCTCCATGACAGATTTCCCGGATGGCGAACCGGCCAGGCCGAAGATTTTTTCCAACCCTGCGTTCCCGAGGCGGATCTTCATCTTGGGGTCCACGATGAACACGCCTTCGGCGATACTGCCAAGGATGGCATTGAGGCCGAAACGCTCACTGGCCGCGGCGCGATCGAGATCACGCACGCGCGAGGCGATGGTTTTGAGGTCGCGTTCGGCGGCACGCAAGCCGCGGGGAAGATCGAGCATGAGGGGCATGTCGAGATTGTCGCGCGCCACACAGCGTAGGGCGTCGCGGAGACGAATAATGCCGGTGATGTAGCGGCGGAGCCCGAGGAGCAGAACGGCCGCCGCGATGGTGATGACAGTGATCCAGTAGTAGCTCACGACTCTTCTACAACCGGAACACGTAACCCTCGCCGCGCACCGTCTCGATGCTCTCGGCATGGGCACCGAGCTTGCTGCGCAGGCGGCGCATATGCGTGTCGACCGTCCGGCTATCGACCACGCTGCGGTAACCCCACACGTCGCGCAAAAGCATTTCCCGCGGGAGCGTCTCGCCGCGCTTTTCCATCATCATGGCGAGCAGCTTGAATTCGATCGCGGTCAGTTCGAGTTTCTCGCCATCGAGGCGGATCTCAAAAATACCGCGGTCGAGTTCGAAGGGACCTACGCGCAGCTTGTCGCCGGAGCCGGCCGAGCGGACGCGGCGGAGAAGTCCCTCGATGCGCAGAATGAGTTCGCGCGGACTGAAAGGCTTGGTCACGTAATCGTCGGCGCCGAGTTCGAGTCCGGAGATGCGGTCTTCAGTTTGCGCCTTGGCCGTGAGCATGATGATCGGGACTGTGGCCGTGGTGCCGTCATTCTTGAGTTCGCGGCAGACATCTTCCCCGCGCATTTCGGGCAGCATGAGGTCGAGGACGACGAGGTCGGGCGGGGCACTGCGGGCGGCCTTGAGTCCGGCCAACCCGTCGCGGGCCACGGTTACGGAGAAGCCCGCTTTGTTCAGATTGTAGCGCACCAGATCGAGAACGTCCGGATCGTCCTCGATCAGAAGGATATGGTCAGATTTACCGGCTTCGGGTGCCACGCGGCAGGACGCTAGAGAGGAAAAGCCTCTCCACAAGGGAAAAAGTGAGCCGCCAGGTTCTCCGGCCAGAAAACAAGAAAACTGACCGGCCTGGCGGCTCTTGGCGCAAACCAAACCGATATCTTTGACCAAAGGGGCGGGCGGGCGTTCAAAAAATATTTCCGGAACCCCGGCGCGCCTCCCCATGTGACGAAAATGTCACAGAATCAACGGGTTGCTAGTGGCTGCCGATTGGCCCTTTCCGCCCGGGCAACCCGTGCTAGGTTTCCGACGTGAAAATTCGCCTGATTCTCTGCGCGGGGGCCCTGCTGCTCGCCGCCTGCAGTCAATACGACAAGCGCCACGTCATGCACATCAGCGTGGCCGACCAGCGCTTGCTCCTCACCGACCGCGGCGAACCGGTGGCGAGTTATCCGATTTCCACCTCGAAGTTCGGGCTCAATTCACGCGAGGGCAGTTACGGCACGCCGGTCGGACGTCACCGCGTGGCCAAAAAAGTCGGCGGTGGTCTTCCGGTCGGCGCGGTCATGAAATCGCGGCGTTTCACCGGCGAAGTGCTGCCGGTCGACGCACCCGGACGCGATCCGATCGTCACGCGCATCCTTTGGTTGCACGGACTCGAACCGCACAATCGGAACAGCTTCGTCCGAAATATCTACATCCACGGCACGCCGGAGGAGCGGAACATCGGTCTGCCGGTGAGCTACGGATGCGTGCGCATGAAATCGCGCGACGTGATCGAGCTTTACAACCGCGTGGGCACCGGCGCACGCGTCGA
>JBILUI010000253.1:0-3077 GCA_044371145.1 Chthoniobacterales bacterium
TCGGGCACGAACCGGCTCGAGCCCGCCGCGGGTGCTCACGGCAGGTGATGAGGCATCTCTCCTCCGGGTGTCAGATCAGCAGTGCCTGAGTCGGCGGCGCCCGCGCTCCGAGGGGCAGTTCGGCTTGCTGCGGATCCGGGCCCGCCTTCTGCAGATGCGCCAGGATCTTCGCAATCACTTCCGGCTCTTCGATGCTCGCGATCACCTTGAGCTTGCCGCCGCAGCGCGTGCAGGTGTTGATCTCGATGCCAAAGACGCGCTTCAGACGCTGCGCCCAGCTCATGGCCACGTGGCGCGGGGTGATGGGCTTGGCGGGAGCGGCTGCAACGGCCTTGCTCCCCACGCCGCGATGCGCCGGCGTCACGGCTGCTCGAAGCTTGCTGTGCGGCGCGAACACTCCATGAAACCTCGTCAGGTGCATCCGCGGTGGCGGCACCAGGGCAGCCAGCCTTGCCATCAAATCCAGCGGTTCCAACACGATGTGCGTGGTGCCATCGCTATACGGGGTCTTGAGCGTGTAGCGCACCTGACCTGATGCGGTCAGTGCCAGGCGCTCCACCGCAATCGGTGGGCGGCTCACATAGCGGCACAACCGTTCGAGCTTCTCGCGCTGGTGCGGTTGAATGTCCAGACCCGCGTGCAGTGAAAATCCATCCGCGTTGGCCGCACCTCGATGGTCACCCTGTTGTTCAGGTTCCGGCTCTCTGGCGGAAGTAGCCCTCGAGCCGCGCTTCGGTGTTGGCCGAGATGAGGGGTATGAAGAGCGCACAGTCGGCGAGCTGGCGCCGGATCTTGCGGTCCCATGCGTCGCCGCCGGCAAGGTCGCTGCGGTCGAACCAGACCTCGACGCCGCCCGCCCGCAGCGCACCGCAGAGCCGCTCCGCCGCCTCGCTGTCCTGCGATGCGTAGGAGACGAAGACGGCTGCGGGAGGCGGGCTCATGTCACACCGAGTTTAGTGGGTTTTCGACTCAAAGGCGCTCGTCCTGCGGTTGTGGGTGTCGCACCCGACGGGTACCCTAGTGGTCCGTTCAGCGCTTTCCGCGACAGCGTGGGTGGCGCAGTCCCCGCCGGTGTCCCTGCATGTCCCACATCTTCATCTCGTACGCGACGGGCGACCAGGCGGTGGCGATGGAGGTCTGTGCGCTGCTGGAAGCGCGCGGCTCGAAGTGCTGGATCGCGCCGCGAGATGTGGTGGCGGGCAAGGTGTGGGACGAGGCGATCCTCGACGCCATCGAATCCGCCTCAGGCTTCCTGCTTGTCCTGTCTTCCGCGGCGAACGCTTCACCGTTCGTCAAGAACGAAGTGAACCGCGCGTTCAGCCTCGGCAAGCCGATCCTCACTTTCCGGGTGGAGGACGTGCAGCCGGGGCGTTCGCTCGAACTTTATCTGGCCAGGCATCACTGGACCGAGGGTTTCAGCGGCCGCATCGAGGATCGGGTCGAGGAATTGGCCAGGGCCATCGAGGCGCTGCCGGCCGAGGACGGCACGGTCGCGACAACAAAACCCGAACAGTCGAGCGCGCCGAAACCTAAACTCCGCACGCTCAGTTCCCGTCGCGAGCGCACGGCATGGGCCGTGGCTGCAGGCTGTGCTCTTCTTGCGTTGACCACGATCGCGATGCTGCTGTCGGGCTGGCGCCCGGGCGAGACGGGCCGTGCCGAACCGATCATCGCGACTCTGGACGCACCGGCAGAGGCGTCGCTGCTGCGCAGTTTCGAACTCGGCGCCGCCTTGTCACCGGACGGGCGCAAGGTCGTGTTCTCGGCACGTGCCGCGAGCGGCGAGCGCCAGTTGTTCGTGCGCGAGTTGTCGGCGGCAGTGCCACGCGCCTTGCCGGAAACGATGGGGGGCCATTACCCGTTCTGGTCCCCGGACGGGCTGCAGATCGGTTTCTTTACGGACGGGAAGCTCAAGAAGCTGGACCTGCGCGGCAGCACACCACAGATACTGGCGGATGCACCACAGGGCCGTGGTGGCGCCTGGAGCCGCGACGATGTCATCCTCTATTCGGCTGACATCGCATCCGGGCTGTTCGCCGTGTCGGCCGCCGGAGGGACACCGCGCGAAGTGACGCAGGTCAAGGCGCCGGATTCGCACCGCTGGCCGGCGTTCCTGCCCGACGGCAAACACTTCCTTTATCTGTCGATGGTTTCAGGGTCGATGGGTACCGCCGAATCGGCGCTGCTCATGCTGGGCAGCTTGGAGGGAGATGCGCCGCGCCCGCTCGTGAAGGGCGCCTCCAACGCGCAGTATGTCGAACCCGGTTATCTGCTTTTCGGCCGCAGCGGGGAGTTGCTCGCCCTGCGGTTCGATACGCGCAGGCTCGCGACGATCGGCGAGCCGCTGCCGGTGCCGGTCGGCAAGATCGCCGGGTTCTTGTCCCGTGGGCTCATGGGCTTCACGGCCTCGGACTCCGGTGCAATCCTTTTCTTGCCGAACGCCATTCTCGAGCGCGAGTCGAGGCTGCTCTGGGCGGATCGACGCGGCAACCTGCAGGGCAGCGTCGGCCCGCCGGATCGATATTTTTGGCCGCGGCTTTCGCCGGATGGCGGCAAGGTGGCGTTCGTCAGCGGAGAATTTTACGGTACTTCGAGCTTGTGGGTGATGGACACTCGCGAGGGCCGTCGTACCCGTTTGTCCCGTGATTCCCGTGGGTACACGTCACCCGCCTGGACCAACGACTCGCGGCAGATCGTTGCTGGCTGCCGGGTCCAGGATGTCGGTGACCTCTGCGTGAAGTCGCTCGATGACGGCGCGGACATGCGCGTGATCTATGCCTCCGGTGGCTGGAAAGATCCCGGGCAGGTGCTCGGCGACGGACGCATGCTGGTATACGCCGAGCAGTTCCGCGGAAGCGACTACGACCTGATGCAACTCGATCTCACCGTGCCGAAGCCGACGCCCACGCCGATCGTCAAGGGCGACGGTTCGCAGGAAAGCGTCGATGTCTCCCCGGATGGACGGTGGGTCGCCTACATGTCGAATGAATCGGGTAACCGCGAGGTCTACGTCCGTCCCGGGTCCGGGGCCTCTCAGCAATGGCAGGTGTCGATCGCAGGCGGATTCCGACCGCGCT
>JBILUI010000207.1:0-3065 GCA_044371145.1 Chthoniobacterales bacterium
TCCCCGCCGTCCTGCCCGACCACGCCCGCGAAGCCTTGGTCAACGGCCGCTGGGACGCCATCGCCGACCTTCTCGAAGGCCTCGACGCCGTCAAAGCCACCGCCAATAAGCTCCCCTACATGCAGGTGGCCTGAACGGCGGCCTGCAACCTGCGCTCATAGAGCGCCGCTACAAGATAAGGTCTGCTCCATGTATCACAGGCTGCGCTATCGACCGACCGCCTGCCCCTTTGTAACGACCGCCGGTGCCTTGGCCCTGCTTTGCGGCTTTTCCATGCGCACGGGCTTTCCTACCCTCCCCGCGTGCTGAAACTCATCGTCCGACGCCTGCCCGCGCTGGTTTTCGTCCTTTTCTGCGTCGTCACGCTGACCTTTTTCCTCATCCGGCTGGCGCCGGGCGGACCGTTTGACCGCGAGCGGAAAATCCCGCCGGCCATCGAGGCGCAGCTTCTGGCCAAATACGAGTTGGACGGACCACTCTGGTCGCAATTCACCGGATACCTCGCCGACGTGGCCCGCGGCGACTTGCGACTCTCGACCAAATATCGCAACCGCAGCGTCAACGAGATCCTCGCCCAGACTTTGCCCGTCACCTTCGCCTTGGGCGGCATCGCCTTCGTCCTCGCCACCATCGGGGGCATCTGGCTCGGCACCTTTGCCGCCGTGCGACGCGACACCACGGCCGACCGACTCGCCATGGGTGCGGCCCTGCTCGGACTTTCCATCCCGATGTTCGTTATCGGACCGCTCCTCGTGCTGGTCTTCGGACTTTGGCTAAAATGGTTGCCGGTCGGCGGATGGGGATCGCCCGCGCAAGTTATCCTTCCGGCCATCACCCTCGCCCTGCCCTTCGCCGCGGTCATTGCCCGGCTCATGCGCACCAGTCTGCTCGAGGTGCTGAACCAAGATTTCGTCCGCACGGCCCGGGCCAAGGGTTTGCCCGACCGCACCGTGGTTTACAAACACGCCCTGCGGGTCGCCATCCTTCCCGTGGTCACCTATCTCGGACCGCTCGCCGCGCACTTGCTGACCGGATCCATCGTGGTCGAAACCGTTTTCAACATCCCCGGGGCCGGAGGATTTTTCGTCCATTCCATCCTCAACCGCGACGGATTCCTCCTCGGCGGGGTCGTGATTGTTTACTGCGCCCTTCTCATTGCCTTCAACCTGCTGGTCGATGCCAGCTACGCGCTGCTCGACCGGCGCATCCGCGTCGATGTTTGACCAATCCATGACATCGTCAGCGAACAGAATCCGCATGTGCGACAGGCTTTGGACACTTGGACTTCGCTGCCGGACGCCGACCACCCTTGTAGCGGCGGTCTATGACCGCCGGTGCCTAACTCTTCTGAATTGTTCCGGCAGTCATATACCGCCGCTACAAAAGACGGCATCAACCCGACCGGCGTATAGCAAAATGTCTGCAGGGCCGCTGAGGCCGGTATTTCTCCATGCTTGAGCCCGGATCACTCGCCCGCATCCTCCGCCGCCCCGCGGCCAAGGTTTGCCTTGGGATTCTGATTTTCGTGGCCGTCGCCGCGGCGATCGGACCGGAACTTTTTCCCGAAAGCTACCGCGAGCCCGGACCCCTCCAATACTCGCCCCCGACCTGGCAGCATCCGTTCGGCACGGACCTGAACGGACGCGATGTGCTCTACCGCGTGCTGCTTGGCGCGCGCATTTCGCTCATCGTCGGACTGGCCGGTGCGGCGGTCAGTCTTTTCCTCGGCACCGCCTACGGACTCATCGCCGGATACGCCGGGGGCAAAGTGGACAACTTGATGATGCGTCTCGTCGACGTCATGTATTCCGTGCCGCGGCTTATTTTCATCCTCATTTTCATCAACGCGTTCGACGGGCACCTCCGCGACTTCGCCTCGCGCATGGACTGGCCGTGGTTGGTCAGCTACTCGCGCATCGTCATCCTCATCATCACGCTCGGATTGATCGAATGGCTGACCATGGCCCGTATCGTGCGCGGACAAGTCCTCGCCCTCAAAGAGCGCTCCTTCATCCACGCTGCGCGCGTTTTGGGGCAATCGCATACCAAAATCATCCTGCGCCACCTTCTGCCGAACATCCTTCCGATCGTTATCGTCTACCTCACCTTGACCGTGCCCGCCGTCATTCTCGACGAATCATTCCTCAGCTTCCTCGGTTTGGGCATCCAGCCTCCACAAGCCAGCTGGGGCTCGCTGCTGGCCGAAGGTGCACAGTCGATCAATCCGCTCAAGGTCTACTGGTGGCTGCTTCTTTTCCCTGCCGCCACCATGTCGGCTACACTATTGGCGCTCAACTACTTGGGAGACAGACTGCGCGATTCGCTTGATCCCAGACGATAGCCAGCTTGGCTGGATAAGGCGGCAGCTACTCACGGATGATAGGGGGCAGAAGCTCTTGGATGCCTCCGCTGAAACAGGAAGAGCTTTCGCCATGTGCTAGCCCCGCTACTCACTGCCGGGATCGTGGCAATTTCGACGCAGAATAATGTGCCTTCAAGCAGGCCAGGCTTCTTCCAACGAAAAAGGCGCCGTCTTGCGACGACGCCCTTCCCAAAAGAACGGGTCAAATCATGCCCGGTAGGCTTCGATGCGGTCGCGGCCGGAGGCGCGCAGGCCGAGGATCGACTTGGCGTCTTTGATCAGACGGCGGCGCACCGGCCAGAGGAACAGGGCGAGCAATCCGGCTGCAGCGGCATAGGTCGAGGGCTCGGGGATCGCGGTGATGGTGAACGTGCCGATTCCGCCACCCAGATCGGTGAAGCTGGAGCTGCCGAAGCCACCCGAGCCGGCGAAAGTGAATCCGTTGTTGATTTCACTAGCCCAGTTCGAGGTGTTTCGGATGATGAGCGAGTTGCCCTGGGTGAAGTTAAACAACTGCAGCGCGGCGAGAGAACTCGGGGTGTAACCACCAGTCAAACCACTGAACTCAATTGCGTTGCCGGTGCCGCCGGTGAAGTTGATCGTTGAAGCCGTGGTTACGTTGAGGTTGCCGAAGATTTCACTGACGCCACTCGCGCGGGTGATCGTTCCGCCCGAAAGAGTAACCTCGGCTGCTGCGCTGTTC
>JBILUI010000075.1:0-11227 GCA_044371145.1 Chthoniobacterales bacterium
GGGCGATGTCTTCCTTCACGTTGCGGTCCAACAAAACGCGGAGGAGGGCCGCGCCGTCAAGAACGCGCAGAAGCGCCGTGTCGTCGAGCGAGCCGGCCAAGCGCTGCGTTTCCGTCTCCAGTGCAGCGAAACGCAGCTGCCGGACGCCGTGGCGGGAACGAAGGACATCGGCCGTGCGTTCGGAGACGGCGGTAACCAGTTGCTGACGCACGGCGAGGGCGCGCGCTTCCACCGATGCATTCAGCCGGGCTTCCTCGTCTTTGAGCCAAGCTTCCTCGGCACTGTCCCCGAGGCGCTTCTTCTCCGCTTTGAAGTCGGCGGCCATTTCAGTCTCGATAGCTTCGCGTGCATCACGCAGCGCGGACTGCAGTCGCCGGGCCAAGCGCAAAGCCGCGCCGGCGGCGCATCCGTGTGGAGCGGCCAGAACTTCGCCGGTGGCCTCGGCGATCGCCGTGCAGGCCGCATCGGCTTCGGTCGTCTCCACCGCTCGCACGGGGAAATGCGCGCACCGCGAAAGGATCGTCGCGGGAAGGAGTCCGGGATTCGCCGTGACGAGGATGAAAAGAGTATTTGCCGGTGGTTCCTCGAGAGTTTTGAGAAACGCGTTGGCCGCGTTGAGGTGCAAACGGTCGGCATCGAAAATAATACCCGTTTTGATCGCTCCTTGCTTGAAACTCGTGGAGAAGAAAAATCCGCAAAATTCCTGGAATGGTTCGACCAGGATGCGGCGGGATTTCGATTCGGGCTCGAGCTTGCGCACATCCGGGTGCGACTCGGCCTCGGCGGCCGCGATGGCGTTGACCATGCCCGCGATGTCCCACGCCAGCCGACGGCGACCGCTGCCCGGCGTTCCCGTAAGGAGCAGAGCGTGAGGCAGCCGGCCGTGGCCATGGGCGCGGCGCAGGCGTTCGAGGATGTCAGCGGGCAAAAAAGCCATGGAATTTCTCCTGCAAGATGGCGCGGACGCGCGCGGCCAGTTCCTCCTCGGGAAGCGTGGCGTCGAGCACGGCAAAGCGTGCGGACTCGGATGCTGCCAACTTCAAATACCCTCCACGAACCGCTTGGTAAAAAGCGAGCGGCTCGCTCTCCATCCGGTCGGCCGGCCTCTCGCGTCTTTGCAGACGTGCGTGGGCCTCTCCCGCGTCCATATCGAGGAGGAAGGTGATATCCGGACAGCAGCCGTCGATTGCGAAGTTGTTGATCGAAGCCACAACCGGAGCCTCGAGCCGCCGCGCCACGCCTTGATACACTGTGGTGGAGTCGTGGAAGCGGTCGCTGACCACGACCTTGCCTTCCGCCAGCGAGGGAAGGATAAGCTCGCGCACCAACTGCGCGCGGCTCGCGGCGAAGAGCAGCAACTCGGCCTCGGAGACCAGCCCGTGCCCCTGCGGCGCGTGTTGCAGTAAATGCCGGATTTCATCGCCTGCGGGCGTCCCGCCGGGCTCGCGCGTGGTCACGCATTGCTTGTCTAAGGACGCCAGCCAGGCGGCCAGATGGCGGATCTGCGTGGATTTTCCGCATCCCTCGGATCCCTCGAATGTGACAAATAGGCCTCGTCTCATGCAAACCGCTGATTACACTCTTGCCCCGCCGCGGGAGCAAAGGCATTTCGCGGTCCGCCTCCCATGAAAATTGTTTTTGTCGAGACCGAGGACGACGAACAGCCTTTCTTCGTCGATAGCCTGGACGGGCACGAGGTCGTTTTTGTTGACGCGCTCGAGGAAGTGCCGGACGACGCTGAAGTCGTCTCGGTTTTTGTCAATTCCCGCGTGGATAACGCGTTTTTTCGCGGGCACCCCAAGGTCAAGTTCGTCACCACCCGTTCTTCCTCGACCGACCATCTCGACTTTGCCGCGGCAAAAAAGCGCGGGGTGGCGCTTGCCAGCGTCCCCGATTACGGCGCGGCCACGGTTGCCGAGCACACTTTTGCTCTCATCCTCGGGGTGGTGCGCAAGTTGCGGGATTGCCTCGCTTCGGGCCGGAGCAAGGGTTCGTCCGAACGCCTGCGGGGAATCGAGTTGCACGGCAAAACAATCGGTGTTGTAGGCGGGGGTCGGGTCGGGTTGCAGGTGATCCGTATCGCGCACGGGTTCGCCATGAAACCTGTGGCCTACGACATGAACCCGCGCCCGCAAATGGCCCAGATGCTTGAGTTCGACTACGTCACGCTCGACCGCCTGCTCAAGATTTCCGACATCATTACCTTGCACGTCCCGCTCAACGCCAAGACCCGCCACATGCTCAACGCGCGCCGCCTTGCCAAGTGCAAGAAGGGGGTGATCCTGATCAACACGGCCCGCGGCGCGCTCGTCGACATCGAGGCGCTCATCGCCGGACTCGAAAGCGGACAGGTCGGCGGGGTGGGGCTCGATGTTCTCGAGGACGAGAAGGCATTCAATGCCGACTCGGCCAAGCTTCTCGGCGCGCAGATCGTGCAGCGCATCCAGGCCGTGGCCACGCCGGGCGGTGACCCGGAGCGGCGCGAAGAGCGCCTGCGCGAACTGCAGGGCCTCATGCGCAATCGCCGTCTGCTCGCGCATCCCAATGTCTTCTTTACCCCGCACGTTGGATTCAACAGCGTCGAGGCCATCGAGCGCATCAACATCGGAACGGTGGAGAACATCCGCAATTTCATCGCCGGAACCGCGGGTCATCGCAGGAGGACCAAGTCGTGAAATACTGGATGGTCAAACAGGAGCCCGACTCTTACCCGTGGGAGCATTTCGTCCGCGACAAGCGCACCGCATGGACCGGTGTGCGCAACTTCCAGGCGCGCAACAATCTCCGCGCGATGAAAAAAGGTGACCGTGTCTTTTATTACCACAGCGTGACCGGCAAGGAGGTTGTCGGCCTTGCTGAGGTGGCCCGGGAGGCTTACCCCGATGCCACGGCCAAAGAGGGGGACTGGTCCTGCGTCGACCTTGTGCCGCGCAAAGCCTGTAAAAACACGGTGACGCTCGAGGCCATCAAAGAGGAACCCGGACTGCGCGATCTTCCCTTGCTGCGCCAGTCGCGCCTGAGTGTCCTGCCTGTTTCCCCCGCCGAAGCGAAGGTCCTTTGTCGTTTGGGAGGAATTTCATGAAAGCATTGATCGCATTTGTCGTCGTCATCGGTCTCAGCCCGTCGCTTTTTGCCTTTGCCTCCAAGCCCGACCCGAAAGCATGGCAGACCGAAGCCGTCTGGTATCAGATTTTTCCCGAGCGCTTCCGCAACGGTGATCCGTCGAACGATCCGATCCGCGACAGTCTCGGCGGCAAAGAATGGGCGCCGGAATCGTGGCGGGTGCGCGCATGGACCTCGGACTGGTATGCGCGCGACGCATGGGAGCAGGCGAGGGGAGACAATTTTTTTTGGACGGTCGGCGAGCGGCGCTACGGCGGCGATATCCAGGGCATCATCGACAAGCTTGATTACCTCCGCGACCTCGGGATCAACGCGATCTACTTGAATCCGGTTTTTTGGTCGGGCTCACACCACAAATACGACACCTATAGCTTCCACCACGTCGACCCGTATTTCGGTCCGGATCCGAAAGGCGACCTCGCGCTCATTGCCTCCGAGACGGAGGACCCCGCGACGTGGAAGTGGACTGCAGCAGACAAACTCTTTCTTGAGATGGTGGCCAAGGCGCACGAGCGCGGCATGCGTGTCATTATCGACGGCGTGTTCAACCACGCCGGACTCGGCTTTTTCGCCTTCGAGGACCTGCGCAACAACGGCCAAAACTCGCGCTTCAAGGACTGGTTCATCGTGCAGAAGTGGGACGATCCGGGAACACCGGAGAATGACTTTGTTTGGCAGGGGTGGCACGGGATCAAACAAATGCCGGAGTTCGCGGAGGTATGGACCGGCGGTCGCGGCGATCTTGTTCCCGGCGTGAAGAATTATCTCATGGCCGTGACCCGCCGTTGGATGCAGCCCGACGGCGACGTTTCGCGCGGCGTCGACGGTTGGCGCCTCGATGTTGCGTGGATGGTGCCCGATGTTTTCTGGCAGGAGTGGAACAAAATGGTCCACGAAATCAATCCGTCGGCCTTCACCATCACGGAGATCTGGGTCGATGCGCACAAGACGACGCTCGGCGGGCATTTTGACGCGACGATGAATTACGAGGGCTTCGCCATGCCGGCGAAAGGCTGGCTCTTCGACACGGCGCTCAAGCCGAGCGAGTTCACCGCGTGGCTCGATCGCACGCGCAGTCCGTGGCCGGAGTGGAATGCGTTACGGTTGCAAAACTTGCTCGATTCGCACGACACCCCCCGCGCGGGATCCGCCGCGGCCGACGGGCGCCCGGGCAAAAACTACCTCAAAGCCCACGAATTCGATCTCGCGGTGAGCGGCAGTGTCTCGCCCAAGGACAACCCGAACTACCGCTGGCAAAAGCCCGACGAGCGCGCGTGGAAACTCGTGCGCATGGCCGCCACCCTGCAAATGACCTACGTCGGAACGCCTTTCATCTACTACGGCGGCGAGGCTGGGATGTGGGGCGCGAACGATCCCGATTGCCGCAAGCCGATGGTCTGGGATGACCTTGCTTACGATCCCGAGTTCACCGGTCCCGATGGCAAACGCATGGGACCGAACGAGGTGAAGTTCGATCGCAACCTGCATGCGTTTTTCAAAGCGGCCATCGCTCTGCGACGCAGCACGCCGGTGCTCAACGCGGGCGCTTTCCGATGGCTGGCGACGGATGATACGGCAAACACGCTCGCGTTTCTGCGCTCGGGCGGCGATGCGCGCGCCGTGGTCGTTTTCAATCGCTCGGAGACGCCGCAAACGGTGCGCTTCGCCGCGCCCGATGGATGGCCCGAGGCCAATGTCCCTGCCAAATTTGTCTCCGACGGCGGTTCGGCCGTCCTGCGTCGCATGGGCGGCGAAGTTATCACGGATCTGGCCCCGCTGACCGCGGCGGTGTTCCTGCCATGACCGCGCAAGCGCGCTCCGGTTTGGTGTGGACGATTGGGCTGGTCGTTTTGTTCGCCGCTCTGCTGATTTCCGGCTTAGCGACATTGGACCAGCCGGTCCTCCAAGCTGTGCGCGACGGTGCGGGGAAAGATTGGCGCGAGCTTGCGCGGTTCCTCTCGCGATACGGCGATTTCCCTTGGCTGCTCGGCGGGGGACTGGTCTCGCTTGCCCTCTGCCTTCGTTTTCAGAGGCGTGATTTTGCGCGCATTATCACGGCGATGTTGTTGGCGGGGGTCCTCGCCGGACTCGCCTCGAACGTCATCAAACTCGGCACGGGGAGAGTGCGCCCGCGCGTGGAAAACGTGGAACACGGGTGGTATGGACCCACGCACGAAGGCCGATGGGTATCCCTGCGCCACGATTTTCAGGCATTCACCTCTTCGCACTCCGCGTGCGCCTTCGGATTTTTCTTCCCGCTGTTTCTTTCGCGTCGATTCCTCGGATCAGCCGGCCTGCTCGTCGCCGCAGCCATTGCTTGGTCTCGCGTGCAGCTCAACGCCCATCACGTGTCCGACATCGCCGGTGGGGCGATCATTGGAGTGCTGGCGGGGTGGGTTGTCTGGCGCTGGATTGTAGAGCGCGGAGGCCTCTTGCGCTGGCTGGGCGACAAGACGCGCTAGCCAGGCGGCCAATCCATCGGGCGGCCGCCGAGGAGATGGACGTGGAGGTGGGGGACGCTTTCCCCGGCGTGGGGGCCGTTGTTGATGACCAATCGGTAGCCGGTTTCTTCGAGTCCTTGCTCCTTGGCAATGTCGCGTGCGGCGAGGAGAAGGTTGCCGAGTAGGGCGGCATCGCTTTGCGCGGCTTGGCCGATGCGCGTGATCGGTCTGCGCGGGACAACGAGAATGTGAACGGGTGCCTGGGGATTGATATCGTGGATGGCGAGAATCTCGTCATCGTTGCGGACGATATTGGCCGGAATTTCACCGGCGGCGATGCGCTCGAAGAGTGTCATGTCAGCTCGAGGTCGAGCGCGCGGCGTTT
The DNA here is from genome assembly GCA_044371145.1 of Chthoniobacterales bacterium. GTDB lineage: Bacteria > Verrucomicrobiota > Verrucomicrobiia > Chthoniobacterales > JACTMZ01 > JACTMZ01. The sequence continues at coordinate 5,950 of JBILUI010000075.1, forward strand.
GCGCAGGCGCGCGGCTTGTCCGCGCACGTGGGCGACAATTTCGTTGCGCAGGGCCGCGCAATCCTTGCGCCAGCTGCGCGCGGCGCGCAGACGTTTCACGCACTCGGTGAGATCGCAGAGTTCGAGGCGCGACGTATTGCCTTTGAGGACGCGCTGCAGCGTGTCGTCGAGTTGGCGGAAGAAAGCGAGTTCGAACCCGTCCCCTGCCGTTTCGGCCAAGCTGGCGAGAGAGATGCGCAGCGGAGGCTCGGGCATGCGGAAGGAACGCGCCACTTCGGGATAGCCGATGACCTGCAGCACGCTGGAGACGAGAGTGTGCAGGCACTGGCTGGCGATGATGTTCTCTTCGTATTCGCGCTCGAGGTAATTGGTCACGCTTTCGGCCACGTGCGGTGCGAGCCACCAGCGGCTGTAGCCCGCGCCCTCGGCGGCCTCAGCCACAGCGCGCTCGATCCATTCGCGCTCGAAGCGCACGGCGCGACTGTCGGGCAAGCGGACGAGCGGAAGATTGTCGGCGAGGGCGATCACTGGGGGTTGAGGGATAAGAGTTGAGGGAGGGGCTACGCGGGGACGGCGGGCGCTTTGGCGGGGGCGTTGAAGAGTTCGGGTTGGTCGGCGCGGCGCGGGGTGCGCTTTTTCATTTGCTCCACCTCGTCGACAAATTCGCCGGCTTCTTGGAACTGGCGGTAGATCGAGGCGTAGCGGACATAGGCCACCGGATCGATGGCCTGAAGTTTTTCCATGGCGCGCAGCCCGATGAGGCGGCTGGGAACTTCGCGTCCGGTCTCCGCGCCGAGTTCAGTCACGATTTCGTCAACCAGCCGCTCGAGGGTGTCGAGTTTGATTGGACGCTTTTCGCATGCCTTGGAGAGGCTGCTGAGCAATTTGTAGCGGTGGAAGGGTTCGATGCGGCTGTTGCGTTTGAGCACGCGCAGCTCGACCTGTTCGACTTCCTCGTAAGTGGTGTAGCGTGTTCCGCAGGCAACACACTGGCGGCGACGGCGGATTCGCTCGCCTTCCTGGATGACACGCGAATCGATCACGCGGTCGCTCATGTCTCCGCAACGGGGGCAACGCATGGTGGTTTTACCTGACTTGAATTAGTTGGTAACACAACAGGTTGTGGTGTCAATACCCTTGGTCACAGTTTTGTCACTCGCTATCATGACCGAAATGGACGGGCGCAAATTCAGGGTAGGCCGCATCACGTTGAGCGACCGCGCGGCGGCCGGCGTTTACGACGACGCCAGCGGTCCTGAGATCGAGCGCGTGCTAGGGGAGTTCTTTGACGAGGTGATGAACTTCGAGGTGCGCGTGCTGCCTGATGACCGCGCGGCCATCGAGGAAGCGCTGCGAGAAATGGTAGCCGAGCAAATTCCGCTCATCATCACCACCGGCGGCACGGGTCCCTCGGCTCGCGATGTCACGCCGGAAGCGACGCGCGCGGTCATCGAAAAAGAGTTGCCGGGCTTCGGCGAGATTATGCGACTGAAGTCTTTCGAAAGAGTCCCGACGTCTATTCTCACCCGTGCGGTTGCGGGCGTCGCGGGCCGCTCGCTCGTCATCAATCTTCCCGGACGTCCTGCGGCCATAGCCGAATGTCTGACGTTGATCGCCCCGGCTATCGCCGAATGTCTTGATCACGTCGCGGGATGGCGTCCGCGACTATCCGCTGGTAAAACGCGTTCGTGAAAACCCGCGTGTTTCTCGTGCGCCATGGCGCGACGGTGCTTTCCGCCGAGGATCGTTTTGCCGGAGCGACCGATGTCGAGCTGAGCGAAGACGGAAGAAACCAGGTCCGTGCTCTTTCGCGGCGTCTGACCCCGCAACCGATCTCGGCTTTCTACGCCTCGCCGCTCGGACGGACCATGGAAACAGCGAAGGTTCTCGCCGGGTCGCATGGCAAACCGGTGACGCCGGAGTCTGGTCTGCTCGAGATCAACCACGGGGTGTGGGAAGGGCTGACACGTCTCGAGGCCGAAACGAAATTTGGCGACATGTATGGCAAGTGGCAGGCCGATCCTTTCAACTTCGCTCCGGAAGGCGGTGAGACGGGCCTCGCGGTCACGGCGCGCGCCATGCCTGCGCTGCTCAACATCATCGCCCGGCACCCGGGAGAGATGGTTTGTGTCGTTTCGCACAAAGCGACAATTCGCCTCCTGCTTGGCGCGGTCCTCGGTTTTGATCCGCGTCGCTACCGCGACCATCTCGACCTGAACCCCGCTTCACTCACCATTCTCGATTCCACCGGCGCGACCAACGCGCGGCTCACGCTCTACAATGACGTGGCGCATTACTCGCGGGACGGAATGGCGATTCCGCCAATGCCCGGAGGACGGTTATCGAAGGCGTGGGGAGACGTATCGAGACATCAGGTGGATCGCGCCGTCCCGGCGCGATAAAGACTGTCAGAGACCGCGATGGGACATCGCGATCCACTCTCACGCGGCAGCCGCTTCGCGGACTTTCCCGGTGACGTGGTCGCGTTGCAGATGACGAAGACCATTTGCTCCGGCCACGATGAGATCGCTGGTTAGTCCGAGGAAAAGTCCATGCGCGGCCACGCCTGCACGCGTGTCAAGTTCCGCGGCCAGCTCTTCGGGATCGGCGATCGGACCGAAGCGGCAATCGTAGATGAAATTGCCCTCCTCGGTGACAAACGGCTGGTGCATATCGTCCATGCGCAAAGCGGGATGGCCGCCGAGGTTCTCGAGGAAGGCGCGCTGCGATTCGCAGTCGAAAGGAAACACTTCTACCGGCAGCGCGTGCTTGCTGCCGAGGCGGTCGGACATTTTTGATTCGTCGACCACGATAATCTCGCGGAGCGTGGCCTGAGCGACGATCTTCTCGTGGAGGAGCGCGCCGCCGCCGCCTTTGATCAGGTTGAGTTGGGGATCGACCTCGTCCGCGCCGTCGATAGTTACATCGATCCGGATCGGACCTTGCGAACCGAGCAGGGGGAGCCCGGCATGCGTCGCAACACTCGCAATATCGGCGGAAGTGGCGAAAGTTTTGATGCCTTCCAACTCTCCCGCGGCATGGCGGCGGGCGATCTCACGGACGGCGTGGATGGCCGTCGATCCGGTTCCGAGGCCCACGGTCATGCCCGGTTCCACGAAACGCACGGCATAAACCGCGGCCTGTTTTTTCAGTTCATCCTGCGTATTCGACACAGTGTGACTATGCACGTCCCGGGGGCGCGGCGGGAGGTTTTTCCTGCGTCTCGCGCGGTCTTGACCTGCCCGTGCACGGCGCGGAGTATGCCCACGGCCGCGGAGGCGCGGCGCCATCCATGGAACAGGCCGTGCGCAACCAAATCCGCGAATTCCTTGCCAACAAGGGACTGCGCAAGACCACGCAGCGCGATGCAATTATCGAGGCGGCTTTCAGCACGGATCGGCATTACACGGCGGACGAATTGCTCGACATGTCACGCCGGATCGAGCCGACGGTCAGCCGCGCCACGGTCTACCGCACGTTGCCGATTCTGGTGGACAGCGGGCTGCTCCGGGAACTCGATCTCGGACAAGGCCGCAAGGTCTACGACCCGAATTTTGTCGATCATCCGCACCACAACCACCTCATTTGCCTCGACTGCAAAACCATCCTCGAGTTCGAGGATCTGAATATGGAACTGCTTGAGAACTGCATGGCGAGGCGCATGGGCTTCACCCCGGCCAACAAGCAGGTCCGCATTGAAGCGCGTTGCGACGAACTCCGCCTCAACGGCGTCTGCCGCAAGGGCGGCCGGGAAGTCACTGCCGCCGCCTGACCATGTGGCACGGACGTTTCAGCAAAGACCCCTCGGAGCGCCTGCGCGCCTACGGCGAGTCCGTGTCTTTCGACCGGCGCCTCGCCTTGCATGACATCGCGGGCTCGAAAGCCCATGCCGCGGCGCTGCGCAAAGCAGGACTTATCACGCCAGCTGAGCTTAAAGCCATTCATCGCGGTTTGGATTCCATCGGCCGGGAAATCCGGGCCGGCAAGTTCAAGTGGCGGGAGGAACTAGAGGACGTCCACATGAACATCGAGGCGGCCCTGACCAAGAAGATCGGTCCGGCCGGTGCGAAGTTGCACACCGCCCGTTCGCGCAATGACCAAGTAGCCACCGATCTGCGTTTATGGATGCGCGACGAGACAAAGTCCCTCGCGGCCTCGGTTCGCTCGCTGCAGAAAGCTTTGCTCGGTCTTGCCGTTCGCGCCGGCGATGCGGTCATGCCGGGCTACACGCATCTGCAACGCGCCCAACCCGTCTTGGCAGCGCATCATCTTCTGGCCTATGTCGAGATGCTTGAGCGTGATGCGGAGCGCCTGGCCGACGCCGCGCGCCGCGCCGATATTCTTCCGCTCGGTTCCGGCGCGCTGGCCGGATCGACCATTGCGCTCGACCGCCGTTTCCTCGCCAAGCAACTCGGATTCGCGGCCGTCTCGCAGAACAGCATGGATGCCGTCTCTGATCGTGATTTCGCCTGCGAGTTTCTCTCCGCCTGCGCGATTTGCGGGATGCATCTTTCCCGTCTTTGCGAAGACACGGTCCTCTGGGCCTCGAGCGAATTCGGATTTCTCCGCCTGAGCGACGAGCACACCACGGGATCGAGCCTCATGCCGCAGAAAAAGAACCCGGACATCGCCGAATTGGCGCGCGGCAAAACCGGCCGGCTCTACGGGAATCTGATTTCGTTGCTGACCGCGCTGAAGGGACTTCCGCTTTCCTACAACCGCGACCTGCAGGAAGACAAAGTGCCGGTCTTTGATTCGGCCGACACGCTCGGGTCTTCGCTCGAGATCCTCTCCGAAATGTTCGGCGCGGCGCAGTGGGATAAAAAGCGCATGGCCGCCGCGGCCGACGACGCTTTGCTTGTGGCGACGGATTGGGCCGACTACCTCGTGCGCAAAAAGCTCCCCTTCCGTCAGGCGCACGAAGCGGTGGGTAAACTTGTGGCGTTGAGCATCAAGCGCGGCGGAACGCTGCGCGACCTGTCGCTCAAAGACCTGCAGACGGCGAGCAAGTTGTTCCGCCCGGATGCTCTCCGGTGTTTGGATGCTCGGCGTTCGCTCGCCGCCCGCACCGCGGAGGGCGCGCCTTCGCCCAAGCGCGTGGCCGCTCGGTTGGCGTGGTGGCGCAAACATCTGTCCGGCCGCGCCCAATGACTCCGACTCCGGGCTGGGAATTGCTCGGCGAGCAAGTCCTGCTCGACTCGCCGCATGTCCGTGTAATCCGGGAAACCATGCGCACCCCGGCGCGTCCCGCCGGGCGCGAGTGGACCAAGGTGACCCG
>JBILUI010000076.1:0-11204 GCA_044371145.1 Chthoniobacterales bacterium
GATCATGGACCTCCGCATGGGCGGCTTGATGATCCAGAAGCAGGGAACCAACGGCACCGTGGTTTTCCAAACGCAAACAACCACCGATCTCGCCACGCAGCCTTTCACCAACAACGGAACACCGATCACCAACACGGTTCCGATGCCGGGAAACAAGGGCTTCTTGCGAATTCAGGCGAAGTGAGGAGGGGACGTTGGCGGTGGTCAGTTGGCAGGAGACGGAAGGGCCAAAAGACGAGAGACTAAAAGTGGAAAGGTGGGAAGGTAGGAAGGTGGAAAAGCGGTGGCTCCTAGCTGATCTTTCCGTCTCTTCGCGCCGCACGCTTGCGATACATTTCCAACTGGCAGTCGAATCCCCCCAGATCGACGGTCTGGCGGTATTCCAACTTGAGTGAGGGCGAGCTTGGCCCATCGCGCAACGGGTTGGTGAAAATGAGCAGGCCCCCCGGTTCCAGCGCTTTGCTTGCGGCGAGGAGGAGGTCGGCAATGAGTCCGCGCATGTCTTTCACCCGGACGCGTCGTCCGAGGGGAGGATTGGTGATGACCAGCGTGATGCTTCCCGGGGAGATGCCGGCCTGTTGTTCCGCCTCCCGGAAATCGCACTGAGTGAAAGTCCCGGAAACATTCTCCAAGCCTGCCGCTTCGAAGTTGGCGCGGGCGATCCCGATCGCCGCCGAATCGAGATCGGTGCCATACACGGCCAGGACGCCGCCGAGCATCGAGCGCTCGATCAGTTCCAGTCCTGAGCCACAAAAAGGATCCCAAACCACCTGCCGGGGTTCCTCGCTGTCGGGACTGGCTTGCTTCGCCAACCGCGCCATGCAGGCGGCTAACGGCGGGTGCGAGGCCGCAGCGATGTCATCCTTGCGATACCCAAGGCGCGGATCGGGATAGAGTCGGGGGCGCAGTTCGACGATCGCGTCCCTCTGCTTCCTCGGTCCGCTCCCAACCGGTATAACATCGACAGACCACGGAGCTTGCCGCGCATCGTTGAGGAGTTCGGGCGCGAGTGCGTGGGCTTGCTGCACGACGTTGCGGATGGCACCCCGCTGATGACCGCGCGCAGGGAAATCCAAGCGGTAACGGGGCACTCCATCGGTCGCGGCCCGCATGATCTTCCTCGCCGTCGGGGAAGCGATGCAGCCAGCGAGGGCGTCCTCCCATTCGGAACCGGAGCTGTTCTCGATCAGACCGATACGAATGCCCACGGTGGCAAAGCAGCGCAACTCATAGAGCATCGACAAGGAGAACGGCCTCAGCGGAGTCAGCGTGACACATCCCGGGCGGATTTGTCCGAGACGGAAAATGCTCGGATCGAGTTGCTCCTCGGCTTCCTCCCTGACGATCTTCTCCAAGCCGCGTCGGCAGCGGAGGTTGATCTGCATCCCGGGTTTGCCCGGGAGCAGTGCCTCCAGATCTACCGTGCCGGGGTTTTCGCGCCGGGCGATGGCCGCCTGCACCTTTTGTTGCGTCAGCTCCGGGAGCGATTCCCCTTGCGCCATGAACGAGAGTGTCGCGCTCCCCCCGATCTTCTCCAGCGCACGGCCAAGATGGCGTTTCTCTCTCTCGCCGCCGTTCTCCTTGAGCAGACTCAACATCTGCGCCTCCACAACTTCATCCCCGCCAATCTTTGGCAGCGCCGCCATGGCGTAGCGCCGGATCTTTTCCTGCGGATCCCTCAGCAGCGCCGTAAGCCACCCGCGCACCGCCGCCTTTTCCTCATCCGTCCCGAACCGTGAGAAAATTGTTCCAAGCGCGCGGATCAGGGCCACTCCCTGCATGCGCTCGCGCGGAGAAGCGGCATCGAATCGCGGCACCTCCAAGTTCCAGAGTTGCCCCTTCGGCAGATCGCACAGCCGTTTGTAGAGCTCCTGATCCGATTTCATAAAACGAAGTATGCCCGTCCGGGGCGGATAAGAAATTGGATTTCCGGGCGATGCGCAGCCGAGGGCAAACGAAGAGTAGAAAAGTGGGAAAGTAGGAAGGTGGGAAAGCAGGAAAGAAAGCCGAGGGCAAACTAGAAGACGTAGCCACGGATTAACACGGATAAGCACGGATTCATTTTTAGCTGACTGACAGCCGAGGCTTTGCGAGACGGGTCGCCGCCGCGACCATCTGATACGGCTAAAAATAAAGCTCCACTGAAGAGACCGAATCCGGTTTGCGATCCAAACCTCGCCGCGCTATTTTTCCCCCGTGAGCACGATCACCGCCATCTTGGAGCCGGATGTGGATGGAACACTCCATCTGCCTCTTCCTGCCGACATGCGCTCATCCAAAGTGAAGGTTGTGGCCACTCTTGAGGTTGCTGACAGCGGCCATGCCAATCCTGCAGCCAAGCTGAAGGAGTTGTTGGCTGCCGGCCGGGGTATCAACGGCGCGACCGCAACGGCACGCATCGCCGAAGTCTACGACGACCGCGAGACGTGGAGAGCGCGGTGATTTGCCTGGACGCAAACTACCTCATCGGTGGCACAAGCCATGACCGTCCGGAATCCGGACACCTGCTGCGTTGGATCGATGACGGCGAGATCTTCTGCACACCTGCTCCAGCTTGGTATGAGTTCCTCTGCGGTCCGGCAAAGATCGAAGATGTCGCCGCTATGAGCGACTTGGTCGGCGAGCGAATCGTTCCTTTCGATAGCACTGCGGCCGCACTGGCCGCTGAGCTTTTCAACAACATCGGCCGACCGAGGACGAGGCGCGTTGATGTGATGATTGCCGCCATCGCCATTCTGCAGGGAGCCAAGCTCGCGACACTGAACAGCGACCACTTTCAAGCCATGACAAAGCACGGGCTTGAACTGGCCGTGACCCCCGGTCACTGAGGCGCGCTGCGCCAAAGTGGAATGCCTTACTCGGTTGTAATCAGCACGAGGTCGCAGGGCTTGTGCCGTGGGTCATCAGGCGGGAAGCTGGGCGCATGAATTCCTGGCGGCCAGGTGAGGTGGAGGAAGTCTTCTGCCGGTCGGGTGGGCCGGGCGGCCAGCATGTGAACAAGGTCTCGACCGCTGTCACACTGCGGCACATCGCGACGGGAATCTCCGTGCGGGTGAGCAGCTCGCGATCCCAAGCCCGCAACCGGGCCGAAGCGACGCGTTTGTTGGCGGCCAAGCTGGAAGCGGCCGCGGCCGCCGCGCGTCAGTCGCGTCTGGCCGAAGTTTCCAAAAATCGCCGGCGCCGCGCCAAACGCTCGAGGACAACCAAGCGGCGTTTGGTGGAATCAAAGCGCCGCCGCAGCGAGACGAAGCAGTTGCGGAAGAAGGTTTCGTGACGGTGTGATCGCACGGAGATGCCGTGGCATCGACTGCTATGGCTTCAGCCGTGCTTCGAGCAATCGGTAGGCGGCGTCGGCTTTGGCGGCTTCGCGACCGGCTTTGTCATAGTCGCCGTGCTCGGCTTCGTGCGCGACTTCACTCCAGGCGTGCGACGCATTGTTGGCCATGCCGGTGACGCGCTGCTTCGCGGTCTCGTCCAACCCTTCCGCCATCGTCGGCACAGCTTTGACGAAAGCCGCGAGGGCATCGGTCGCCGCGTGGGCCGCCGCGGCATCTTTGGCGGCGAGCGCGGCGGACAATTCCGCCTGCTTGGCCGTGATGGCAGCCCGCACCTCGGGCAAGGTGGCGGGAACCACGATGTGCTCGTGGCTATGACCGTGTTCGGCAGACTCGCCGGCAAGGAGCGCGGCTGAGGACGCGAGGAGAGCGAGGAGGGTGAGGATGTGTTTCATGGTGTGTTGTTGGTTGGATTGTCGGTGAAAGCCTGAGGCACGAGTCGCTGCGCGGCGCGGCGACCATATTGCCAGAAAACGAGCGGACGTACGACGAGATCGAGCAAGGTGCTGGTGAAAAGTCCGCAGAAGATGACCACCGCGACGGGGTGAAGGATTTCTTTGCCCGGCTGGTTGGCGCCGAGCAGCAGCGGAAAGAGAGCCAAGCCGGCGGTGAGTGCGGTCATAAGCACGGGCACGACGCGTTCCTGCGTGCCGCGCACGATCATGGGGCGGTCGAGTTGTGCGCGGGAGGCGCGCGGCGCGGGGCCGACTTGACGGCGGTCGTTGGTATTTCCGCGCCGCGAGGCCGCCGGAAGAGAACCGTCACGCGGTGCTCGAACTCGCAGCAAACGCCCCCGAAAAAGCCCGCCGGGTATTGGGCATCGCCAAGGAGGACGAAAAAATTGTCTGGTGGTGGCCGCGGCTGGCGCTTCTGGCGAAGAGGCCGGAAGTTGCCAAAAGCGCCCGCGAAACGTAACAATCCATCCCATGTCCACCGTTCTTGAGACGCCCGATGCCGCCGCGCGCACCCGCGCGGTCGAGGCCGAAGCCCGCGCCAAGGGCGAGCTCCTCGGCGAGACACTGACCATCAACATGGGTCCGTCGCACCCGTCGACCCACGGAGTGCTGCGCATCGTGCTGGAGTTGGACGGCGAGGTCATCACCAAGGCCGATGCGGACATCGGCTACCTGCACCGCGGTGACGAAAAGATCGCCGAGAACATGCAATACAACCAGTTCGTGCCCTACACGGACCGGTTGGATTATCTCGCGCCGCTGGCCAATAACGTGGCTTACGCGCTGGCGGTGGAAAAATTAATGGGATGGACGCTGCCGGCGCGCGGTCAGGCTATCCGCGTGATCTGCTGCGAGCTGGCCCGTATTTCTTCGCACCTGCTCGGCATCGGGGCCTACGCCATGGACATCGGTGCGATGACCGTCTTTCTCTACACCTTCAAGCATCGCGAGGTGGTCTACAACTTGACCGAGCAGTTGACCGGCGCGCGCTTCACCACGTCCTACACACGGGTGGGGGGAATGACCCGCGATATGCCGGCGGGTTTCGATCGGCAAGTGCGCGATTTCATCGACGGGTTGCTGCCCAGCCTCGATGAGGTCGACAAACTGCTCACCCGCAATCCGATCTGGCTCGACCGCACGAAAAACGTCGGCGTGATCTCGGCGAAAGACGCCGTTGCCTACGGTTTGACCGGTCCCAACCTGCGCGGCTCGGGGGTGGATCACGATTTGCGCAAGGTGCATCCGTATCTCGGCTACGAGCAATACGACTTCGATGTGCCGATCGGTTCGGTCGGCGACTGCTTTGACCGCTACCTCGTGCGCATGGAAGAAATGCGTCAGAGCACGCGCATCATCCTGCAGGCGCTCGATCGTATGCCATCCGGACCGATTTGCGTGGAGGATCCGAAAAACATCCTGCCGAAGAAAACCGACGTGATGACCAAAATGGAGGAATTGATCCATCAATTCATCATCACCACACAGGGTATCGACGCTCCGGTCGGGGAAGTTTATTTCGGCGCGGAGAACCCGAAAGGCGAGCTTGGCTTCTACATCTACAGCAAGGGCGGTGGCGTGCCGTATCGTCTGAAAATCCGCGCGCCCAGCTTTGCCAATCTGAGCATTATTCCGGGTCTTCTCCCCGGCCACTACGTGAGCGATGTGCCGGCTATCCTTGGGAGTATCGACTTCGTGATGGGCGAGTGTGACCGGTAGCGGTTTTTTATTAACCGCAGAGGACACAGAGGGCGCTGAGGGGGAGCAGTTCGAGCGTGGGCGCTTACCCGACTTGTGGACCGAAAAATCGCGCCGGGACGGCGCGATCCACCTGAGTAATCCTCTGTGTTCTCCGCGTTCTCTGCGGTTTCTTTTTACCGCTCGCGGTAAGTGATGCGCGCCTTGGTCAGGTCGTAGGGGGAAATTTCGATCTGCACTTTGTCGCCCGGGACGATGCGCACGAAATGTTTGCGCATCTTGCCGCCGATGTGCGCGAGCACGACGGTTCCGTTGGTCAGTTTCACGCGGAACATCGTGCCGGGGAGCACCTCGACAACAACGCCTTCGGCGGGAATTGACTCTTCTTTGGCCATGGAGTCCGAGCAGTGAATCTTGCTTAGGGTTCGAAATCAACCCACTTGACCAAAGAAGCGAGGCGGGGCACGCCGCCATTGTGCCAGGTCCAGGGGGGGTCCTGCATGCGTCCGAGAGCGCAAAACCGCGAGGGGCGCAGGGCGGCGAAGCGATCGGCCAGTTCTTCCGTGCAGGGAAAAAGCCCGACCGCGCCGATATGTTCGGAGGCCGGACCGATCGAGGAGGGCAGACCCGCCGGCAGTGGTTTGACGAAAATGACGCGGTTGAGCGGCGAGGCGGGAAACCACGCATCTTCCTCGTAGACCACGGTCCAATCTAGGCTTGCGCCACCCTCCCAAAGGGCCACGCGCAGATCGCCCGCGGCGCGGAAGCGATAGGCGGCGCGGAGGTTGGCGATGGCCGCTTTTTCTTCCGTGGTGAGCGGACCGCGCGGATGCGTGCGGTTGAAGCGATCCATGGCCGAGGCGAGATGTTCCGCGTATTCGCGCGCGAAGCCCGGGCGCGTTTCGTTCACGTAAAACACCTGCGGCGAGAGACAGCCTTGCTGGTCGTAAAGCGAAGCGTCGCGCGCCGCGCCTTCACATGAGGCAAAACCAGGATCTTCCCAGACGAGTCCCAAACTTGCCTTGTGTCCGTGCCCGATAAAAACCTGCGATGGAGAGACGAGAGAGTGGAAATGAGCGATGGTTTCATTCGATCCGTAAACAATCACGGCGTTCGCCCGCGCGACCCAGCCGGGCGGCAGTTCTTCCGCTGTTTCAATCGTCGCGCGCAAAGCCTCGGGCAGGGCCACAACAAATTCGTCCACCTCGATGATCCCGCCGCGCGGAAGTTTGACCAAATTGATGCTACCGAGGAGCAGACCGCCGACCAGGCTTTGCAGCGCGGCGTGCGGCGTATTGCCGCTGACGACGTGCAAGATGGTGTCCGGGGCAATGGCTCTGGCTTTTGCCCGGCCGTGGTCGACCCATCGATCAAGGGCTTCCGCCTTGCCGAGTTCGGCCTGAAGCCAAAGAAGAAGATCGTCCGCCGTGGTCGGCCCGAGTAGCGCGCGGAAAGGCTCTGCCGCTTTGGCGATGGTCTTGGCTCGGTCCTGCGTATTCATCGCAACCATTCGTCGGCCGCGCGGGAGCATCCGCGCGGGAGGGCGGACGGATCACGTCCGAGAAGTTCGAAAGCGTCATCGCGCTTGATGGCCAGATCCTGTGTGCGGATGCCGACGACCGATCCGACATTGGCCGCATCGTAAATGAGCACGATGCCCTTTTCGCCTTCGCCGACTTCCTCGAGCGTGACCGGATCGGCGACGACCGCACGCGCCCAGAACGGGCCGCGATGCAGTCCTTGCGGCCCGCGGGCGTAGAATTGCGAACTCAGCTCGGTCATGCCGTATTCGTTGTAGATGTCCGCGGGGGTGATGCCGAGCTTGTCGCCGAACAGGGCGTAGAGATCGGCGCGCGCGATGGTCCTGCCGCTGCCTTTGTATCCTCCGGTTTCCATCGCGCTCGAACCGGCGGAGAGCTGGAGCAAAAGTTTTTGCCGGTCCATCGACTCGAACAAATTCAAAAAGCCGAGCGCGGTGCCGAGGAGACAGACCGGTTCCTCGAGGGATTGCAAGCGCGCGAGATCGATCACCCCTTGCGGCGCGATGAAGTTTTCGCGCGGGGCGAGCACGCCGAACATGTGGCTGAGCGAGGAGTGCGAGGCTTCGTCGGGGTGAGGGGCTATGACGAGAAAAGGTCCGGCCGGCATGTTCGCCTGTCGCCAGCCCTCGCGAACCGCGGCCTCATAAATCTCCAGCGTGCGGAAATGGTGCTGCCCGAATCCCTCGCCGGTTGTTCCACTGGTGCGGAAAGTTTTGGCCGTTTCCCCGGCGGGGAAACTGCGCAGGTCCGCATGTTTGAAAGCTTCTTGCGGGACACAGGGGATTTGGCGCCATGAGCTCACGCTCTCGCCAACCCCCTGTCGCTCGCAAAAAAGACGGTAAGGCGGATTGTGACGAAATTGGAACGCGTGCAACTGGAGAGCCGTTTCACCGAATTCGGCGCGGCGGTCTCCCCGGATCCAAGAGAGCACCTGCGACTCCGGATTTGCGGCTTCTTCCTGCATGGCACCATCCTGCCATCCTCCGGCGGCGGGCAAACCTCATTTTCTCCTCGCGCGCGGGCGGAAGCGGGGCACATTTTGGAGGTGTGCGTCTGTGTGTTGTCACTCTTTGCCTCTTGCTGGCGGTCTTGATCCCGCACACGCACGCGGCGGACGAGGCCACGGCGCAGCCGGCCGAAGCCGGCACGGCGCGCGATGTCATTTCGCGCGCGGACAGCGCCTACAACAACAAGCGTTACGAGGAAGCGGTGGCGGGATACCGCAAATTTCTCACCGACTTCGGCTCGTCGACGGAAGCGGCGCCTTTGATGCCGCGCGTGCGCTACAACCTGGCTGCCGCGCTCCTGCAACTGCAGAAATACAATGACGCGGTCGAGGCCATCGAGGAGGCCCGCAAGATCAAGGAGATGGGCGCGAAAGAAAGGGAAGATCTCTCTTTCTGGTCGGGCGTGACTTTGCTGCAGACCGGCAACCACGAGGAAGCGGGCAAAGCGCTGGCCGAATTCCGCAAGGAGTTTCCGCAATCCGCACGTCGCCCGGACGCCGAACTGCTCGCCGCCACCGCGTTGTTGGCCGGGGAAAAAAAGGAGGAGGCAGCCAAGTCGTTTGCGGCCATCCGCAAATCCCCGAAGCATCCGCATGCCGGGCGTGCTGCGGTGCTTGAGTTGCATTGCCTGATCGAAACGGGCCAGGACAACCCCGCACTCGAACTTCTTGCCGAGGAGGGCCCGGAGATGGGCAAAAGGATCAACCAAGTGGCGACGTTCCAGACGCTGGCGCTCGCGTTGGGCGAAAAGCTGCTCGCAGAAGACCGGCCGCGGGATGCCATCCGCGCCCTGCAGAACGTCTGGGCGCGGGAGCGTTTGATCGCCCACCAGAAACGGAAGCTCGAAGAAACCAAACAGCGTCTGGCCGCGATCGAGGCCTCGCCCAAGCCGGATGTTTTCGCGCGCGCACAGGCGAAGCAATTGGTGCGCGAAGTGGAGAAAGAGCTGGCCAACCTGGAAAAGATTCCGTCCTTCGACGCTTCGGTCCGCTTCCGTCTGGCCACCGCCTTCCACTCGCAGGACCGCTACCGCGAGTGCGCCATGTTGCTCGACGACATGCTGCGGCAGATGAAGCCGGATCCCGTCGTTGAGAAAGCCACCCTCAGTGCCCTGCAGAGCTGGATGGCGATCGAGCGTTACGACCGCGCCATTGAAGCCTCGCAGCTTTTCGAGCAGAATTTTCCCGCGTCGAAAAGTCTGCCCCTGGTCGTCTACCTGCGCGGCACAGCGCAGCAAAAAGCGGAAAAATACGACGATGCCGTGGCGACATTCTCGCTCCTGCGCGAAAAATTCGCCTCTTCCGAACAGGCACCGCGCGCATTTTTCATGACCGGGTTCACGCAATTGCTGGCCGAGCGCAATGACGAAGCGGCCGAGACTTTCCGTCAATTCCAGGAGAAGTATCCCGATCACGAGTTGGCCGAGCCGGCGAACTACTGGCGCGGTTCGGCGCTGGCCTTCGCCAAAAAATTCCCCGAGGCGCGCGAAGTCCTGGGTGCGCATGCCGAGAAATTTCCCAAAGGAACATTGCTCGGACCGGCGGCCTTCCGCCACGCCTATTGCGCGCAGTCGATGAAGGAATACGAGACGGCGGAAGCGGAGCTGAAGGACTACCTGAAAAAGTTTCCCCAAGGCGAAGAGAACGCCGAGGCGCGCATCCTGCTCGGCGACGCGTTGCTCGCGCAGGCCGAATCGGACGAGGGCAAAAAAGTCTATGCCTCGATCGAACCGTCGACGGGGCGTTTCCACGAGGACGCGCAATTCAAATTGGCCAAGGTGCTGAAGCTCGAGGAGGACTACGACGGGTTGCGCGATCTGATGCAGAAATACCTGCAGACTTACCCGCGCAGTCCGCGCGCGGCGGAAGCGCTTTTCCAGATCGGTCAGGCCTGGCGCAAAGAAGACCAGACGGAGAAGGCGATCGAGGCTTACTGGGCGGCCATCGCCGAGCGCGGCAACGACGAGCAAGCTTATGCGGTGGAGGACATGATGCTGGCCCTCGACCGCTACTACAAAGGCGAGTCGGAGAAGCGCGATTTCCAGGCGCGCCTGCGCGCGGTGCGCGAGAAAGCGCAGGCCGAGAAGCAAAATGTGCTGGCCGTGCGGGCCATCTGGACCCTGGCCCGCAGCGTGAAAAAAACGGACCCGGCGTTGAGCGAAGCTTTGTTGCGCGAGGCCGGCGCGCTGGCCGAAGCGGAGCGCACCAGCCCGGTGATTCTGGCGGACTGCGCCGAGGCGCAATTCGCCGCCGCGGCCGCTGCCGCGCCCGAGGATGCGGCCGTGCGCCGGGCCAACGCCGCGCAGATTTATCGCGACCTGCTCAAGTGGCATCCGCGCGCGGCGCAAAAAGACAAAGCGCTTGCCGCGCTCGCGCGCATCGCCGTCGACGCGGGGGACACTGAGACGGCGCTGGCCTATTACGACCGACTCGAGCGGGACACGCCGTGGTCTTCGCTCATGGGCGAAGTCCTCACGACGCGTGCCGGCATCGAGATGGAAGCGGGGAACACCGAGAAGGCCCTGGAGGCTTACACGCGGTTGCTTGCCGCGGAAAATGTGCCGAGCAAAATGAAAGCGCAGGCTCTGCTGGCCCTCGGTGAGATCGAGATGTCGCGCCAGCGACCGCAGACGGCCATCCCGTATTACCAACGCATCTATGTCCTCTACGGCAAATGGCGCGAGACCGTGGCGCAGGCTTACCTGCGCAGCGGCGAAGCTTTCGAGCAACTAAAGGATGCCGAGGCCGCGCGAAAAACCTACGAGGAGCTGGCCAATAGCGAGGACCTCGCATCGCTTCCCGAAGCCGAGACCGCGCGCGAACGCCTGAAGCGGTTTCCCGCAGCGCCGAACCCATCGTCATCGTGAGAAAAGCCATCGCCCTATTTGTTGCCGGACTGTGCGCAGGCGCCGCGCCGCTCGCGGCGCAGGATGCCGTCCACTTGACCGACGGGACGAAGCGCAGTGTGAAGATCCTCGGGGTGCAGGACGGTGCCTATCTCATTTCGCTTCCGTCGCCCGTGCCGGGGCAGGCCGCGGGCACCACGACCATGAAGCGTGACACCGTTTCGCGCATCGTTTTCGGGCCTGACCCGGTCTTGGATGCGGTGGCCGCCAATGTTGTGGCGGGTTCTCTCTCTTCCGCCCGATCGCGCTGGCAGAACTTGCAA
>JBILUI010000077.1:0-11191 GCA_044371145.1 Chthoniobacterales bacterium
GGAAATTTCCATCGGCGACTACGTGCTGACCAATGGCACGCTCTCCGCCCTTGTCGTGGCCGATGCGGTGGTGCGGCTCCTGCCCGGGGTGCTCGGTGACGAGCAATCGGCGGCGGACGAGTCCTTCTCGCATGGTCTGCTCGAGTATCCGCAATATACGCGCCCCGCCGAGTTCCGCGGATGGAAAGTGCCGGATATTCTACTGTCCGGGCACCACGCGGAGATCGAAGCCTGGCGGCGCGCGCAGGCCAGGGAACGCACGCGCCTGCGGCGGCCTGATTTGGAGGGCTCGTGACACCGCAAGGCATCCGTGTAGGTTCATACGGACGTTCAGCCGTCGCGCCGCTATGAAGCTCAAGCCCTATCTTTACGCCGCAGGCCTTCTCGTCCTCATGGTGGGTGCCGTGGCCGGCACCAAGGCGCTGCAAATCGGAAAACTGATTTCGTCCGGCAAAAAGGAAGGTCCGCCCGTCGAAACGGTGAGCACGGCGGCTGTGGTCGCCGAAAAATGGGAAAGATCGGTCGAGTCGGTCGGCTCGCTCCGCGCCGTGCAGGGCGCCGACCTGAGCACGGAATCCTCGGGCGTGATCGCGAAGATACATTTCGAAAACGGACAAGAGGTGAAGAAGGGAGACCTGCTCGTCGAACTCGACCACGAGACCGAATCGGCCAATCTCCGATCCGCCGAGGCCGAGGCCGATCTGGCGCGCACCGTTTACGAGCGGACCAAACGCTTGCGCGTCAACAACACCGTCCCGCAGTCGGACCTCGATGCGGCCGAGTCCCAATTGCGCAAGACCGCCGCGCTTGTCGAACAGCTCAAGTCCACCATCAACAAGAAGCAACTCAGCGCGCCTTTCTCCGGTCGCCTCGGCATCCGCGAGGTGAACCTTGGTCAGTTTGTCGACAACGGCGACAAAATCGTCTCGCTGCAATCGCTCGATCCGATCTACGTCGATTTTCTGCTCCCGCAACAACTGATCGCCGGGCTTGCGGTCGGCCAACCGCTCAAGCTGATCACCGACGCCTATCCCGGTCGCAGTTTCGAAGGCAAACTCACCGCGATCAACTCGGAGATCGATCCGGTGACGCGCAACATCCGTCTCCAGGGCACGCTGCAAAATTCGGACGGTGCTCTCCGTCCCGGGATGTTCGCCCGGGTTATCCTCACCCTCGGTGAGGCTGAGGAAGTGGTGTCGGTTCCCGCCACGGCTTTGATCAGCGCGCCATACGGCGACTCGGTTTTCGTGCTCGAGACGGAAACGGCCGAGGACGGCGCCGCTCGCACCGTGGCGCGCCAGCGTTTCATCCGCACGGGCCGCGCGCGGGGCGATTTTGTTTCGGTGACGCAGGGGGTCAAACCCGGCGAAACGGTCGTGACTGCGGGCGCCTTCAAGCTGCGCAACGGCACGCCGGTCGAGGTGAGCAACGACCTCGCCCCGCAACCGGAGCTCGCGCCGACCCCGCCCGACTCATGAGCATCCGGAAAATGTCGAGACACGGCGGCGACTCGGCTTTCACCGACCTGTTCATCCGCCGCCCGGTGTTGGCCGTGGTCGTGGCCCTGCTCATTCTCGTCGCCGGGGGGCAGGCCTTGGTTTCGCTCAACATCCGTCAATACCCGCGCAGCGACAACGCCTCGGTCACCGTCAGCACGGTCTATATCGGCGCCAATGCGGACCTTGTGCGCGGATTCATCACCGTCCCGCTCGAACGCGCCATCGCGGGTGCGGACGGCATCGACTACATCGAGTCGCAAAGCTCGCAGGGCCGCTCGCTCATCACCGCGCGGCTCAAACTCAACTACGATCCGAACAAGGCGCTGGCCGAGATCGGGTCCAAGGTCGACCAGGTGCGCGGCGATCTTCCGCCCGAATCCGAGGTTCCGGTGATCAACATCGAGAACGCCGATTCGCAGCGCGCCGCCGCCTATCTGCGCTTCGTCTCCGACATTCTCCAGCCCAACGAGATCACCGATTACCTCGCCCGCGTGGTGCAACCGCGCCTCACCGCCATCCCCGGCGTGCAACGCGCCGAAATCCTCGGCGGCCGCGTCTTCGCCATGCGCATCTGGCTCAAGCCCGAGCGCATGGCCGCGCTGAACATCAGCCCCGCGCAAATCCGCCAGGCATTGGCCGGGAACAACTATCTTTCCGCCGTCGGACAAACCAAGGGCGCGCTCGTCACGGTCAACCTCACCGCCAACACCGATCTGCGCACGCCGGAGGAATTCCGCGAACTCGTCCTACGCGAGAGCGGCGGCGCCGTTGTCCGCCTCAAAGACGTGGCCGACGTGGTGCTCGGCGCGGAGGACTACAGTTCGGAAGTGCGCTTCTCCGGCGAGAAGGCCGTCTTCATGGGGATCTGGGTGCTGCCCAACGCCAACGCGCTCGACGTCATCCGCGAAGTCCGCAAGGAACTGGAGGAAATCAAAACGGAGCTTCCCGTCGGCATGGAAGCGGGCATCGGCTACGACTCGACTGTCTACATCAACGACGCCATCAGCGAGGTCGTCAAAACACTGGCCGAGACGCTGCTCATCGTCGTCGTGGTCATTTTTCTTTTTCTCGGATCGCTGCGTGCCGTGCTCATTCCGGTGGCGGCCATCCCGCTCTCGATCATCGGCGCGTTTTTTCTCATGCAGATGGCCGGATTCACCATCAATCTTCTCACGCTCCTGGCCATCGTGCTTTGCGTTGGCTTGGTCGTGGACGATGCCATCGTCATGGTGGAGAACATCGAGCGTCACGTCTCCCGTGGCATGGCGCCGCTCGATGCCGCGTTGCGCGGGGCGCGCGAACTGATCGGGCCCGTGATCTCCATGACCGTGACGCTCGCGGTCGTTTATGCGCCGATCGGCCTGCAGGGCGGCCTGACCGGAACGCTTTTCCGCGAGTTCGCCTTCACCCTGGCTGGCGCGGTGTTCGTCTCGGGTATCGTTGCGTTGACTATTTCCCCGGTGATGAGCGCCAAGTTGCTCAAGCCCGGGATCGGGGAACGCGGTTTTGCGCGCGTTGTGTCGCTTTTCTTCGCGCGGTTGCGCGGTGCCTACGGGCGCGCGCTGGACAAAGTGTTCGCTTCGCGCCCCGCGGTTTACTCGGTATGGGCCGTTCTCGCTTTGCTTTGCTTCCCCATGTTCAAGATGTCGCCGGGCGAACTGTCTCCCTCCGAGGATCAGGGCATCATCTTCGGCATCGTCGACGCGCCGGCCAACGCCACGGTGGAGGAGACGGCGCGCTACGCCGCGGCAGCGAACGATATTTACTTCGGCGAACCGGAGACGGATTTCAGCTTCCAACTCACGCAGGCTTCGTCGGGCTTCAGTGGCATGCGGCTCAAACCGTGGAGCGAGCGGGAGCGCACGCCGAACGAGATTTTGCCCGGGCTTTCGGCCAAGCTGGAAAAAATCCCCGGGATCAGCGTGCGCGCCGTCACACCGCCTGCGCTGCCCGGCGGCGGCAACTTTCCCGTCGAGTTCATTCTCGCCTCCACGGCGGAACCGGAGCAGATCCTCGAGATCGCGCGCCAATTGCAGCAGAAGGCTGCGGCCAGCGGCATCTTCGCCTTCCCGCCGATCATCGACACGAAGATCGACCAACCGCAGGCGGAAATTGTCATCGACCGCGACAAGGTTGCTTCGATGGGTCTCGACCTGCGCCAGGTCGGCGAGGACGTCTCGGCCATGGTCGGGGGCAATTATGTCAATCGCTTCAACATCGGCGGACGCAGCTACAAGGTCATCCCGCAGATCAATCGCGCCGGGCGTCTCAACCCCGACCAGATGGAGAGTATTTATGTCACGGGGCCGGACAACCGCCTCATTCCTCTCGGGGCCGTGGCCACGATGAAGGAATCCGCCCAACCGCGCTCGCTCAACCGCTTCCAGCAACTGAACGCGGTCAAGTTGAGCGGTGTGGCCATCCGGCCGCTTGACCAGGCGCTGCGTTTTCTCGAGGACGAAGCGGCGAAAATTATGCCGCCGGGTTACGTCATCGACTACACCGGTGAGTCGCGCCAGTTGCGCGCCGAGGGCGACAAATTCCTGCCCGCGTTGGCGCTCGCCCTTTTGCTCATATTTCTTGTCCTCGCCGCGCAGTTCAACAGCTTCCGCGATCCGCTCATCATCCTGCTCGGCTCCGTCCCGTTGGCCATGTTCGGGTCGCTCGTCTTCACTTTCCTGAAAATGCCCGCGCCCAATGTGCCGTTCTGGACCGATGGATGGACCACCACGCTCAACATCTATTCGCAGGTCGGTCTGGTCACTCTTGTCGGCCTCGTCGCCAAGAACGGCATCCTCATCGTCGAGTTCGCCAACCAGTGCCAGCTTCGCGGCCTGAACAAACTCGCCTCGGTGCGCGAGGCGGCGCGCGTCCGTTTGCGGCCCGTGCTCATGACGACCGTGGCCACGGTGGCCGGACACTTTCCGCTCGTGCTCGTAAGTGGCGCCGGCGCCGCCGCGCGCAATTCCATCGGACTCGTCCTGGTCGGCGGCATGGCCATCGGCACGATTTTCACGCTTTTCATCGTGCCCTGTCTTTATGTCCTGCTGGCCAAGGATTCGGCCAAGTCGCGTTCCGCTGCTCCCGCTGCTGACGGCGCGGTGCCAGCGGGGGCGTGAGTCAGATGTGGGTTTAGCCTTGACCGCAGGCAAGGCGCTGGGGTCCCCTGCACGGCAACATGAAACCAAGTTCAGCTCTCCTCGCTCTTCTGGTCGTCGCTCTGCTGCCCGTCGGCTGCGCCACCGGTCCCTCGTCGGCCAACGAAGCAGCACTGAAAAAGCGCTTCAATCAGGTCGATTCGTCGGGCGACGGCAAAATTTCCCGCGATGAATTCACCGATTTCATGATTGAGGAGGCGTTCGCCATGTACGACCAAGACGGCAAGGGTTACGTGACCCTCGACGAGTATGTCGCGGGCGGCGGAACCGAGCGCGGCTTCAAGGCGATCAACAAGTCCGGCTCGGGCAAGGTGACGCTCGCCGAGGCCAAGAAAAGTGATTTGGCGCGCCACCAGATGGCCATGCCCTTCGACGAGGCCGACGCCGATGGTGGCGGAACCGGCTACGTCAGCTACGAAGAATTCGTCGCCTTCCGCGGTAAGATCCGCGATGCCGTCCGTTAGGCGGCGCAGCCACCCCCCCCGTCAAGCCGTCCACGACCGTCCGTCAGAGAAAAATAGTCGTCTCTGGCGGATACTTCTACGTTTGGCAAAATGTAGAAGTTTTGCCCCCATCGCAGTGGAGGAGGCGTGAAGAGGCGTTTCCCCAGCGGCCATGATGCTTGTGAGAATGTTCGTGAGACTTTTTTCGCCGCGGTGGTTTGTTTACGGCCATCTCGCGACGCCTCGGCTGTTCCGAAAATGATTCGACCCAGCATGCCAAGATGGCGGCGAAGCGGAGAGAGTCCGGGTGGTGAACGTCGTGGTTGCACCCAATAACTAGGTCCCTTCGGGATTGGCAATTCACTCGAGGCGAAGTTGCGTTGCCCGGACAAAATGCCGTCCGCGCGGGCACTGCGGTCTTGCTCGACGGAAATCCGCCCGCAGATAAGATCGGACCATGGATAAGACGTTTTGCTTCTTCTTCGCATTTCTCGCCTTTGTTATTTCGTCTTTCGCCGCCGAGGAACCGGTCATCACGGTGCGCAAGGGCGATCGCGTCTCGCTCACCGTGACTCCGCTCGGCGGTTCGTCTGGCGCGGCGGCGACCAAGGTTCTCCAGAACGATCTCGATCTCGCGGGATGGTTCGATGTGGTCGATGCGGCGCGGGCCTCATACACGGTGTCGGGCACGGCGGGAGGAGGATCGCTGCAGGGAAAAGTGACCGATGGCGGCGGAGGAGTTGTACTCTCGAAAACCTACAGCGGGGGCGATCGCGAGGCGGCGCACCAGTTTGCCGATGACATCGTCGAGACATTGACCGGCAACAAAGGCATTGCCACGACGAAGATCGCCTTCGTCGGCACGGCAAGCGGGGTGAAAGAAATTTATTTCGCCGACTACGACGGCAACAATTCCCGCCGTCTGACCAGCGATCGCAGCATCAGCGTGGCCCCGTCGCTCGGGCCCGGCGCGCGAAATCTCGCCTACACCGGCTATCACGAAGGTTACCCGGACGTTTATGTCATTGATGTCGCCACGGGCGCGCGGCAACGCGTGGTCAAAGCCCCGGGCACCAATTCGGGCGCGGCCATTTCACCGGACGGCGGAAAAATGGCGCTTACCATGAGCAAAGACGGCAATCCGGAGATTTACATCACCGGACTGCGCGGCGGCATGGCGCGCCGCCTCACGAGCACGCGCGGCGTGGAGTCGTCGCCGACGTGGTCACCCGACGGAGGGCAGCTCATTTATTCGTCCGACAACGGCGGCAGTCCGCAACTTTACCGCATCGGCGCGGGCGGAGGAGGCGGGAGCATGATTTCCACCGGCTTTGGCTACTGCACCGATCCGAGTTGGTCGCCCGACGGCAAAAAAGTCGCTTTCACGGTGCGTTCGGGTGGCGGGTTTTCCGTCGCGGTGATGGACGTCGGCGGCGGCGGGGCGAAGGTCGTCGCCTCGGGTCAGAACCCCGTGTGGGGACGCAGTTCGCGTCATCTTGTTTACACGACCGGATCGAGCCTCATTCTCCTTGACGTGCCCACGGGCCGGACGACAACTATCGTCAGCGGTTTGGGCAAAGTTGCCGAGCCGACTTGGTCGCTGTGAAGCCCTTGAAAATCACTATGAAAAAAACCCTTCTTCTCGCTGCCGGTCTCTGCGTCGTGCTTCTTTCGGCCTCCTGCAAAACCAAACCGAAAGACGAATACGCCGGTGTCGACGGTGATTTTGTCAGCGGCGTTCCGCTGCCCGACCGCGCGGACGGCTCGGCCTACCTCGGCGGCAATGTTTCCAAGGGTCAGTTTTCGCCCGTGCAGTTCGGATATGACAGTTTTGAGGTCAGCGGCGGCGAGATGGGCAAAGTGCAGGCCGTGGCCGACTTCATGCGTTCGTCCAAGCAAGATGTGATCATTGCCGGCTTCACCGACGATCGCGGCACCGAGGAATACAACCGCGGACTCGGCGAGCGACGCGCTTTGGCGGTGCGCGAGGCTCTCATTGGCAAAGGCATTAGCGGCGGACGCATCCAAACGGTCAGTTTCGGTGAGGAAATGCCGATCAGTTCCGGCGGCGGCGAAGCGGCCTGGGCGGCCAACCGCCGCGCCGAGATCGGCGTCATCCGCTAACCAAACTCTTTTTCGTGGCAGTTCCTCTGCTCGATTTGCGCCTGCAGTATGCGCAGGTGAAAGACGACGTGCAGCGTCGCATGAACGCGCTGTGCGAAAGTCAGCATTTCATTCTCGGAGCACCGGTCGAGGAACTCGAAACTGCGGTGCGCGATTACACCGGATGCGGACATGCCATCGGCGCATCGTCCGGCACGGACGCCTTGCTCGCCATCTTGATGGCCATGGGCATCGGTCGCGGCGATGCGGTCATCACCACGCCCTACACCTTCTTCGCCACGGCGGGCTGCATCCAACGCGTCGGTGCGGAACCGGTCTTCGTCGACATCGACCCCGCGACCTACAACATGGATCCGTCGAAACTCGACGAATGCCTGCGCAAAAAGTGCCGCAGCGGTCCGGATGGACGACTCCTCACCGCGGCGGGCAATCGCGTGCGCGCCATCATGCCCGTGCATTTGTTCGGCTGCGTCTGCGACATGGACCGCATCGGTGCGCTGGCCAAGGAATTCGATCTGCCGGTGATCGAAGATGCCGCGCAGGCCATCGGGGCGGATTATCCCTCGCAATCGGGTAAAGCGGTCCGCGCTGGCGCGATCGGCGAGGTGAGTTATTTCAGTTTTTTCCCCTCGAAAAATTTGGGCGCGTTCGGTGATGCCGGTATGGCCACGTGCCGTGAGGCGGACCTCGCCGCGCAAATCAAGCTGATGCGCAACCACGGGATGAATGCGCAATACCATCACGAAAAGGTCGGCGGCAATTTTCGCCTCGATGCACTGCAGGCCGTCGTGCTCTCGGCCAAGTTGCCGCACCTCGACGCATGGCACGCCGCGCGCCGCCGCAATGCCGCGCTCTACCGCGAGGAGTTCACCAAACTCGAACTGCTCGACCGCATCACGTTACCGGCCGAGCCCTACACCGCGTCCGCCGTGAAGAATCACCACATCTACCACCAATATGTCATCCGCGTGCCGAACCGCGACAAGGTGCGCGAGAAACTGACCGCCGCCGGCATCGGCTGCGCCGTTTACTATCCGATCCCGCTCCATCTGCAGGAATGTTTTGCCTCGCTCGGCCATTCCGTTGGCGATTTCCCCGAGTCGGAAAAAGCAGCGCGCGAGTCGCTTGCGCTGCCGATCTATCCCGAGCTGACCGCGGAACAAATCCGCGAGGTGGCCGGCGCTTTGGCCAAAGCGCTGGTGCCTTGACTCAAGGCTCCGGCGCATAAAGGAGATTCCGGATGACGTCCATGCGCGACGAGGGGAGTTCGGACGAGCGGTCGGCCAAGGCGGACCACCCGACGATAGTATCCGACGTGACCGGTAATTCGTTTCTCGCTCGCTGGCGCAACCGGATCCTTCTCGCTGCCATCATCGTGTTGGCGGGCCTTTGGGTTTATTCGCCTTCCTACCATGGTGAATGGCTTTGGGATGACGACGTTCTCTTGGTCGAAAACCCCACGGTCCAGCACCGCGTCTCGTTTGATCCGACGGTGCCGGCCGACAGTCGGGCCACGCTGGTCAAGCTGTGGCTGAAGCCCGGCACTCCCGATTACTTCCCGCTTTTCTACACGGCGCTCTGGGCGCAGTGGCCGTTTTTCGGAAGCGATCCGACGGGCTACCATGTCACGTCCATCTTGCTGCATATCGCCGCTGCGTTGCTTATTTGGGCTTTGCTTGCGAAGATGCAGATTCCCGGTGCGTGGTTGGCCGGGTTCGTCTTTGCCATCCATCCGGTTTGCGTTTCGAGCGTCGCCTGGGTTTCGGAGTTGAAGAACACGCTGTCGCTGCCGTTGTTTCTTCTCGCCTGCCTCTGCTGGGTCGGCCACGACGACGAAACCGACGCGCGCAAGCGCCAGCGGCTTTATGCGCTTTCCGTTTTGTTTTTTCTCGCCGCCATGTTGGCCAAGACCTCGATGGTGGCCTTTCCGCTGGTCGTGTTGCTTTACGCGTGGTGGAAACACGGCAAGGTGGATCGCGACGACGTGGTGCAGGCGCTGCCGCTGTTCGCCATCTCGCTCACGCTGGGTCTGATCACGCTCTCCTACCAATGGGGCCGCGGCATTGGCGCTGAGGAAATCCATCTTGCCGGTCTGCTCACGGTCGGGGGATTTCTCGATCGTGTGGCCATTTCGGGCACCGCCATTCTCCACTACCTCGCAACGATCGTCTGGCCGGTCGGCCTCCTGCCGAACTATCCGCGCTGGGGTGTCGATCCGCCGGCCCTTTGGATGTTTCTCGGATGGCCGGTCGTGCTCGGTGCGCTGTGGTGGATGTGGAGGAATCGCGCCGCGGCCTTTCCGCCGAACTGGGGCCGCCACGCTCTCTTTGCTTTCGGCTTTTTCCTGCTGATGCTCGCGCCGGTCCTCGGGTTCGTGGACATCGCCTACATGCGGGTCACGTGGGTGGCCGATCACTTCGTTTATGTGCCGATGATCGGAGTCGTCGCCTTCCTCTGCGCCGCCGCGGCCTTTTTTTTCAATCGGCTTCCGGAGGTTGCGAAAATCGGGTGTCTGTCCATCGGCGTGCTCTTGCTGGGCCTGCTGGCCTTTCTCGCTTTCCGCTACGCGCATGTTTGGCAAAACGAGGATAACCTTTGGGAATACACGCTCCGCCGCGATCCGGACGCTTGGATGGCCCACAACCGCCTCGGGGCCGTCAAGGCCAGTCGCGGCGACTTCGACGGCGCCCACGATCACTTCCTCGATGCCGTCCGTCTGCGACCGGATCTGCCCGAAACGCTCAACAATCTCGGCTCCTCCCACCTCGAGCGCTCGGAGATTTTCCGCCGTCGCGGCGATCGCGAGGGCGCCGGGGAGGAACTCGAAGCCGGAACCCTCCGCTTCCAAGAGGCCTGCCGATTGGCCCCGCGTCAGCTGATCTGCCATCTCAACCTCGCCAATGCCCTCAGCACCCAGGGGCGCTACGCCGAGGCTGAAGAAAAGTTTTTGGAAATCATCGGCTGGAATCCGGGAAATCCCGAGACGCTCCAGAGCTACGGATTCTCCCTCTACATGAGCGGCCGTCTGGACGAAGCGGTCGAGCTGTTCCGACGGGCACTCGACATCGCGCCAAACTTCAAAAAGGCCTCCGAGGGACTCGCCTTGGCTCTCGCCAAAAAGTCCGGATCACCGGCTGTGCCCCAGGCCGAATCTCCTCCTCGAGCCAAGTAGCCGCAGTGTCTGATTGACCGTGCTGTCCTGTGACGGGGCAACGATTTTGTCACGTGGTAATTTCCCCATTGCGGAGACGGGTCAAATGCGCCACTTTTTGTCAGGATCTACGTATCGCCATGAAAAAATTACTCCCCATCGCCGCCCTTCTTTTCGCCGCGCTAATCCATCAGGCCGCCGCGCAGGCCACGGCGGTTGGTTTCACTACGAGCAACACCACCGCGGTGAGCAATGGCTACCAATACACGCAAAACTTCGACAGCATCCCCACCGGTTCGAATTCATCCATCGCCACCGCCGCCCCGGGCTGGTCTTTCTTCCGCACTGGAACAAGCGCTGGCGCCTCGATCTCTAACCCCATCGTCATCACGCCCACCTACACTTCCGGCTCGAACACCACCACCAACACGCAGAATGCCGGCACAATCGGCACGGGCGTGGTAGCCAACAACAGCAGCGGTGGAGCTTATCTCTGGGTGAGCGGCACGCTAGCCTCTGGCACCGATAAGTCGATCGGCTTCCTCACGACGGGCTCTTATCCCGGCCCAGGCACTCCCTACGTTGGCCAGCAGCTCGCTCTTCTCTTCGGGTTCCAAAACAACTTCGGCCAAACGATCACAAACCTCGATCTCAATTGGAACTTCGAGCGCTATCGTATGGGCAGCCGGACTCAAAGCTGGGAGTTTTACTCGTCCTCCGATGGTGTGAACTGGGTGGCCAACACCAATGGTAACCAAACCTACTCGGGAACAAACACTGCGATCGTCTACAACCCGCCGGAGTCCACCAACAAGA
>JBILUI010000247.1:0-3051 GCA_044371145.1 Chthoniobacterales bacterium
TCTGCCTGCGATGTCCACCGTCCGCCAAGCCCTGCAATCCGCCCTCGATGAAAATGGCGGAACGATTCCCTTCGATACGTTCATGGGCATCGCCCTGGACCATCCGGAGGACGGCTACTACGCGCGAAACATCCGCGGTATCGGTGCGCAGGGCGATTTCACCACGGTTCCGCAATTGACCCCGGCGCTCGGCGAAGCCGTTGGCCGATGGCTACGCGAGGAAGCGTGGCAGCGGGGTTGGAAGCGTTTCAACGTGATCGAATGCGGTCCGGGCTCCGGGGCATTGGCTTCATCGGTAATGAAAAGTTTTGGCTGGCTGGGAAAACGAAAGGTCGACCTGCACTTGGTCGAAACGTCGGAACCTTTACGCAAAGAGCAGAAGATACGCGTGCGCGGGACATGGCATACCACGATCGAAGAGGCCTTGGCCGCGTGCGACGGCAAGGCGTTCATCTATCACAATGAATTTCTCGATGCCTTTCCCTGCCGCGTGTTTCGCAAGGACGCGGACGCATGGACAGAACTGCATTTGCAGGTCATCGACGGAAAGCTGACGGAAGCATTTCTCTCTCCACGGCGTCCCCTGCCCAATTCGCAACTTCTCGAGCACGCTTGGGCGGATGGGCAGCGGATCGAAGTCTTCGAATCAGCGCGCACTTGGATGAAACATCTGTCCGATGCGTGGCACCAGGGCGCAATGCTGTCCATCGACTACGGCGGAACGACCGGTGAGATTTATAAACGGCGACCGCAAGGAACATTGCGCGCCTATCGCGGACAGCAGCGGCTGACCGGATCGGAGGTCTACGAGTTGCCCGGACGTCAGGACATCACGGCAGACGTGAATTTCGACGATCTGCAACGATGGGCGCGGGAGTTTGGATGGAAAGCTGACGGAATCAAATCGCTCACTGCTACGGCTCCGGGTGCACCGGGAGCGGAGGTGTTTCGCACCATCGTTTTCCGCAAACAGGCGGATAGCCGCGCGCTCTCTGCGTCCTCTGCGGTTTCCTAAACCCCTTCCGCCTTCTCCCCCAACTCGCGGCGGATGAAGGTGCGGTTGATCGCGTTGAGGTAGGCGCGGGCGCTGGCTTCGATCACATCGGTGCTGGCGCCTTTGCCGGTGATGAGGCGTCCGTCGCCGAAGTCGACTTTCAGCGTCACTTCGCCCAAGGCATCGTGGCCTTGGGTGACGGCTTGCACGTTGTATTCGACGAGATTGCCGGTGCGTCCAGCCACTGCGTCGACCGCGCGCATGGCGGCATCGACCGCGCCATTGCCGTCGGCTTCGGCTTCGCGAGTCTCGCCTTGGCGCACGAGGGAGACTTTGGCGTGCGGCTTGCGGCCGGACGCCACGGTGACTTCGAGGGTCTGCAATTGCCAACCCTCGGTCTGCGGCATCATCGAGTCATCGACGATGGCCGAGAGGTCGTCGTCGTAGACGAATTTCTTTTTGTCGCCGATGTCCTTGAAGCGGACGAACACGTTGCCGATTTCCTCGTCGCTCAATTTGAATCCGAGATGCTCCAGGCGCGCGGCCATGGCGTGGCGTCCGCTGTGCTTGGTCAGGGGCAACTCGGTGCCGCCCCAACCCACCTCGACCGGATCCATGATCTCGTAGGTCTCGCGCATCTTGAGCATGCCGTCCTGGTGGATGCCCGAGCTGTGGGCGAAGGCGTTCTCGCCCACGATGGCCTTGCTCCGCTGCACGTGCAGACCGCTCATGCGGCTGACAATGCGCGAGGTTTTCAAAATTTCGCGCGTGTTCACGTCGGTGTGCAGCTTGCCGAAGAAATCGGCCCGCGTTTTCAGCGCCATGATCACTTCTTCCAGCGCGGCGTTGCCGGCACGTTCGCCGATGCCGTTGATCGTGCCTTCCACCTGGCGGGCCCCGGCCTGCACGGCGGCCAGCGAATTGGCCACGGCGAGACCGAGGTCATTGTGGCAATGCACGCTGATGATGGCGTCGTCGATGTTGCGGACGTTGTCCTTCAAATACTTTATCAACGCCCCGTATTGCTCCGGCACGGCAAAGCCCACGGTGTCCGGGATGTTCACCGTCGTGGCGCCCGCCGCGATGACCGTCTCGACGACCTGCGCCAAAAATTCCGGTTCGGTGCGCGAAGCGTCCTCCGGCGAGAACTCGACGTCCTTGCAGTGCGACTTGGCCAGCTTGGTACCCTCCGCGGCAAGACGGAGGATTTCCTCGTGCGCCTTTTTCAATTTGTGCTCGCGATGGATTTTCGAGGTGGCGAGGAAAACGTGGATGCGTCCGCGGTCGCCGGCGGGTTTCACCGCAGCCCCGGCGGCCTCGATGTCCTTGGTCACGCAACGGGCCAACCCGGCAATGATCGGTCCCCTCACCTCCGTCGCGATGCGCTGCACCGCCTCGAAGTCGCCCTCGCTGATCACGGGAAACCCGGCCTCGATCACGTCGACATTGAGCCGCGCGAGCTGGCGCGCGACTTCCATTTTCTCGCGCAAATTCATCGACGCGCCGGGGCATTGCTCCCCGTCGCGCAGCGTGGTGTCGAAAATGATAACTTTGTCGGACATTGCAGGGTGCAGCCTATCATGACCTCCCCAGACTAGGCGAGTGCCGCGCAAAAACAGGCGAATGCCATTGACTCGCGCACCGAGGGAAATAAGAAAATAGGCTTCTAAAACCCCAAAACACATGAGCGCCCCCACCTCCCCCGAACCCGTCCAATTGGTCCCCGGCAACACCCTGCTGACCAAAACTCCCGAAGAAGGCCGCCAACTCGCCATGAAGATGGCGCGCCTCATCATCAAAGCCACGCAACCCGACGCCGCAGTGCGCGAAAGATTGCGCCCCGTCTACGCCGAAGATCCCGCCATGCTCATCGCCATAGGGCAAACCGTGGCGCAGGAATTCGCAACCATCGCCGCGGCCAACAACTACTGGCGCTGACCGCTCGACATCGGGGATTGCCACGCTCATCGTTGGCACTATTGACAACTCCCCCCACCGCGCCGGGTTTGATGACGCGTCGCCAAGCGATCGTCAGCGGGGCGGCGGCGGCCGTCGGG
>JBILUI010000208.1:0-3040 GCA_044371145.1 Chthoniobacterales bacterium
CGGAAAGCAGCGGCAGACCGCGGCCATGTAGATGTTGGCGCGGAACACGTCCTCGCCGAATCCGCAGGCTTCCTCGAACCAACGGAAAAGTGTTTTGCCGGCGGTCCAAGCAAACGGTCTTCCGAGAAATGGTTCACGCGTGCCGGGGGCTTGTCCGACCAGCATGACTTCGCTTTTCACCGGTCCGCCGGAGACGGGGGCGGATTCCATGCGTGGACATTTCCGGCAGGCGTGCAGCGCGGCCACGTGCGCGCGCAGAGCGGCGGTGCTCATTTGCCCTGGAACCGCGGCGGACGTTTCTCTTTGAAGGCGCGGATTCCCTCCGCGTAATCGTCGCTGTCGTAAACCTCGCGACGGATAGCCTGAATGCGCTCCGCCGTTTCCGCATCGATGCTGTGTCCGCGCATGAGCAAGCGGAATTCCGCCTTGAGCGCACGCACGGCCAGCGGCGCGTTCTTCGCGATGGTATCCGCCATGCGCATGGTGAATGCTTCGAGCTCGGCTGCGGGCAGCACGTGGTTGACGAACCCGTTGTTCCACGCGTCCTCGACCGGCACGGGTTGCGCGGTGAAAAACATTTCCTTGGCCTTGTTCAAGCCGATCAGGTTGGTGAAGTGGATGAGACCCGAAGCGTTGTAGGGAATCCCGATTTTCGCCGGCGTCATGGCAAACGTGCTGCCTTGCGCGGCGAGCACGATATCGCAGGAAAAACAAAGATCGCAGGCGCCTCCCCAGACCGATCCCTCGACCATGGCGATGACCGGCAGCGGGCAGTCCTGCACTTTGCGCAGCAGCGTTTCCAGCGTGTCGAAGTAGGACAGCGGATCGCGCCGCGGTTCGGGCAACTCGCCGATGTCGTGCCCGGCCGACCAGACTTTCGCGCCGGGTGCCGCGCGAAGCACGAGAACGTGCGCGTCCTGCGCGACCAGCGCGTCGATTCCGCCCATCAGTTCCTGCATCAACACACGGTTGAGCGAATTCTGTTTTTCCGGGCGGTTGAGGCAAAGGACGCCGGTTTTCTCGCGCAGGGAAAAATCGACCAACGCCATGCCCACTTAGCTAAGCCACTGCGCGCGGCGAGTAAAGGAGTGTCGCTTAGGGCACGGAGCTGCGGATGGGTTGACCGGCTTCGACGGCGACGAGCACCTCGTTCTTCACCATGGTGGCACGCGGATCGCCTGCCTCCTCGAGTTGTTGCGCGAGGGCGCGCGCATTGTCTCTTGCGCTGTCGAATTGACCCAACTCGGCCTGCGCCGCAACGAGCACCACGACGGCTTCGGGGCTGACCGGCCCGGTGCTGATCACTTTTTGCGCAAGCGCGAGTGCCTCGTTGCCGTCGCGCAATTGCTCCTCGGGCGCCGTGGAAAGAACCCACGCGAGTTGCTGCATGCGCGCGGTGTCGGCCGGATCCAGTTCGAGGCTTTTGCGCAAAGCGGCCACTTGTCCGGCGCGGTTACCGAGTTGCGCCTGCATGGTGGCGAGATTGTTTGCCGCGCCGGGGGTCGGCCGGAGTTCCAGCGCACGCTGCGTGGCTTGCGCCGCCTCTCCCCGCCGTCCGAGTTTCCACAACATCACCCCGAGATCGTTGAAGGCCTCGGAGCTGTCCGGCCGCCTTGCGATGACTTTCCGCATGAGCGCCTCGCCTTCGGCTGTTCTTCCGCGATCGTCCAGCGCCGACGCGTAGTTGTGCATCGCCTTCCAGCTCTCCGGGTTCGCCGCGAGCGTCGAGGCGAAGAGTTTCACGTCTTCCGACCAGAGCGGCAACCGAATCACGGTGAGTGTGGCTAACGCGGCTACGATCAATGCTATCAAAGCCGCCACCCACGAGCGCGCCGAACGCGCCACAATCATGGAGAGGGCCAGAGCCGGACCAAAGAGCGCGAAATAGGCGTAGCGATCGGCCACTGTGCTGACCACTTGGAAGTTGAACGGGACGAGACCGAGTGTCGGCAAAAGCGCGGCGGCAAAAATTCCGAAGGGTACGAGATAAACTCGCAATGGTTTGACCACGGCAAGGATCACGGCAACGACGAGGGGGCCCAGCCATGTCCACCACAACCATCCGGCTTCACGCGCCACGTCGGGCGCACGTCCGTAGTCTGCCGCCAAACCCGCCGGCCAGACAGCCTTCGCCATATAAAAGGCCAGCGCATCCCCGGCGACGAGTGGACGCATCCAAGCGGGCACGAGATTTTGCGCCAATTCCGCGGCCCATTGCGCGCTGCTTGTCACCAAGACCCACAGCGCACCGATGACGAGCCAGGGTCCGAGTTCGCGTGCGATGCGCGCCGGTCTCCAAGCGAAGGCGAACACCGCAAGCAATCCGGCGACGACAGGCAACGCGACTCCCGCCGGCTTGGCCGCCAACGAAGCGACGAAGAGCAGTGTTGCGCCTAACCAACGAGCGAATGTCGGTTTGGTGCCGCCGAGGACGACAACGAGCGATGCGAGTCCCAGACACCCGCCAAGCACATCTCGCAATCCGGAAATCCATGCGACGGGTTCGACCTGCAAGGGATGCAACGCAAAGAATGCTGCGCCGAGCGCGGCCGCCACATTGATGCGCGTGTCGTTCGAGGTTGGCGCGAATCGTTTTGTCGTCCGCCGGAGCAAAACGAAAACCAGCGCCGTCGAGACAGCGTGCACCACGACATTGGCCCCGTGGAACCACGCCGCGTTCAGGGCTCCAGCCGTTATCGGTTGTCCATCCCACCAGCGCGACATGGCGGCCAATCCCGCCCACGCGGAGTAGGTGAGGGGAATGTAGAGTTGCTGATACGGGCCGCTCCAAAAAGCCCAGATCCCCGACCAGCTCAGCGTGGCCAGATGCGGATTGGCGTGAACGTGGATGTCATCGTCCCAAAAAGGAAAAAACGGGAAACGCAGCGCCGGCAGGAAAACAATCAGGGCGACCAAGCAGACCAGAAGGCCCCAGGCCCATCCGGGAACCGGAGCGATGCGCTTTTCCACTGCCACCCCGTCTTTTTGCCCCAAAGCCCCGGGCAAATCCACCTCGCCTTGAAAATTGCGCTTCCCATCG
>JBILUI010000209.1:0-3015 GCA_044371145.1 Chthoniobacterales bacterium
CATCCGCGGTTTTGATGGTCGTTTGCCATGATCGTAACGACCGCACAACTGTTCAAAATCGCCTACGGCAAATACGCCGTCGGAGCTTACAACATCAACAACATGGAGCAGACCCTCGGGCTGTTCCAAGGCTGCATCGACAGTCAGGCTCCGTTCATTATCCAGCTTTCCAAAGGCGCGCGCAAATATGCCGACAAGCGCATGCTCGAAGCGCTCATCCGCACCGCCGATGGCATGTTTCCCCAGGCCGTCTTCGCCGTTCACCTCGACCACGGTGACGAGGAAACCTGCTACGACTGCATCGATTCCGGGTTTTACAGCTCGGTCATGATCGATGCCAGCCACGCGCCGTTCGACGAGAACGTGGCCATCACCAAGCGTGTCGTCGACAAGGCGCACGCCAAGGGCCTCAGCGTCGAAGCGGAACTCGGCATGCTCGGTGGCGTGGAGGAAGACATCCACGTCGATGAAGGCCACGCCTGCCTGACCAACCCGGCCGAAGCGAAAGAATTCGTTGTCCGCACCGGCTGCGATTCTTTGGCCTGCGCCATCGGCACCAGCCACGGCGCCTACAAATTCAAGGGCCAACAAAGCCTCCACTTCGACGTGCTTAAGGAGATCCAGCAGCTTTTGCCCGGCTTCCCGCTCGTCATGCACGGCAGCTCGAGCGTCCCGCAGGACGAGGTCAAGCGCATCAATGCCGCCGGTGGTAAGCTCGACGAGAGCGCCCGCGGCGTCGACGAGAATGAATACCTCCCCGCCGCCAAGCTCGGCGTGACTAAGGTGAATATCGATACCGACGGCCGCCTCATCTGGACCCGCGTGCATCGCGAATTCTTCCGCGACAAGCCCGGCGATTTCGATTTTCGTCCGCCCGGCAAAATTTTCGTCGAGGAATACGCCAAGTTCATCGCGCACAAGAACAAGATGCTCGGATCCGCCGGCGAACTCCCGAACGTCCGCAAAGAACTCGGCCTTTAGGCCGCGGTTTCATGCCCAACGTAGCCGGAGAGATGCGGAGCGAAATCCGCGGCATCCTCTTTCACGAGTCGACCATCATGAGTCGGCTCGACGAAATGGCATCCCAGATTTCCTCGGACTACGCGGGCAAGGACCTCACCGTCGTCGCCGTGCTCAACGGCAGTCTCATGTTCGGCGCCGACCTCCTGCGTCGCCTTGAGATGCCACTGCGCCTCGATTGCCTCAGTGTCTCCAGCTACCACGGCGCCTCGACGACGGGCGTGGTCAAGTTCAACCAACTCCATTTGCCCGACGTCCACGGACGCCATGTCCTCATCGTCGACGATATTCTCGACAGCGGCCACACCCTGCACGCCATCCGCGACAAACTGCAGAACGAGACCAGCCCGCTTAGCATCAAAATCTGCGTCCTGCTGCGCAAAGACGTTCCGCGCCAGCGAGAGTTGGAAGCCGATTACGTCGGCTTCGACATCGCCAACGAATTCGTCGTCGGCTACGGCTTGGACTACATGGAACGCTTCCGGAATCTCCCGTATATCGGCGTGGTCAGCGACGAGACTATCGTCAAATACGCACCCAAGCTCGCTTGACACCGCGCCCCGGTGCGTTATTCTGCCCCTTCAATCGCGGGGTGGAGCAGCCTGGTAGCTCGTCAGGCTCATAACCTGAAGGTCGCGGGTTCAAATCCCGCCCCCGCAACCAACTCTCCACCAACACCTTAAGCGCATTTTTCGGCCCGGATTTTCCGGGCTTTTTTCATGGTGGTGACAAAATGGTGACAAACGTGCGGAAGTTTTGTGCGTTCAAGGAGTTGCAGGCATTGTTCGTGGAAGGTGGCGTTCCGTTCTGCTGAACGCTCACTGGACGCTTCTCCCAACCTTCAGGTTGCGCGGTCTATTTCCTGCCTTTTTCCAGCGTCGCCACCAAAGCTCGAAGCCCGAATCCCCTCGGCATATTCCGCGCGATCTCCCAGTTCTGCAGCGTGCGTAAGGAAACGCCCAAGTGCTTAGCCGCGTCTTCCTGCGTGAACCTGCGACTCTCGCGGTAGTCCTTGAGCAGTTTGGCAAACTTCTTCCGGGTCACGTGACCACTACGCGATACGCGCACCGCAGAGTCAAGCGTGCACCCTCATTGCACCCCCAAGGGAATTAGGTTCTGTGCCTTCAACGCGATACTCTTTTGAGATGCGAAAAATGGTGCAAAAAACTGATGGATTCAGTGCGTCCCCTGCGAGAGGGCAAGGGGATGCGCAACTTCACACCCGACATGTTCGGCCTCACAGGACACGGCATGAGGCTTAGAACAATCAGAGGCTACGACTTCGGCGAGGTTAGCTCGGCTATGCAGAAGGCGATCCGGCGTGGGCAAACTCAATACGCTGGTTACTGGGCGCTTGAGCTTTGGGCCAGCGGCTTTGGCAACTACGTCTGGAAACGCCTCCTCACCGTGTCGGCCGAGGACTGCTGGGGAATCATCACGCAGGAGGTCAAAGCGCTGCATGATTCGTATGCGATGATCAACGCGAACTTGTCCGGTCGCCGTGCCCGCGGCCGCATCTTCATTTCCAAGGCGGTGATCTTGCTTTGCGCGGCCAAGAAGAGCCGTGACGCCGACCACTTGCAGAACTTCGTTTACGATGAAATGCGTGGCATCGATCCCGACACGTTGGCTGATGAATTACGCAGCGCACCGGACTACGTGCCGATCCCTGAATATGCGTTTGATTGTCACACCCGCCGCGGCAAGGCGATGGGCAAGACGAAGGCTGACTTCTTCAAGACCGAGCAGGCTGCACTGGTGCCGCTCGAGCAAGGGTTGTTCGATCATCTGGTAAGCGGGTGATTAGTCGGGCGTTTGTTCTCCTGCGGCTACCTCCATACCACCCGCGCCAAACGCTTCTTATGGTTCCCCGCGGCACGTGAGTTCCCACGGCCGATAAACGAGGAAACGGCCATCCGCGGCCTTCGTGTCAAAAACCATGCCAACTCGTTGTGCGGGAGCCAAATGGAGCAAAAATATGGTGATCAATACCGA
>JBILUI010000210.1:0-3009 GCA_044371145.1 Chthoniobacterales bacterium
AAAGATGAGGAGAAGAAAAACGACGTCGATCAGCGGCGCCATGTCGAGCGCGGCACTGGCGCGTTTGGGCCGGACGAAGAAGGCCGCTTGGTTCATGAGCGAACAGCCGTCCAGTCTTCTTCCGTGCGCGTCTCCTCGCCGAGATCACCGCCTGCTTCACCCAAAGCTTCGTCCAGCGAGGTAACGACGAACTGCATGCGTCGCGCGATTTTGTCGGCGAATCCTTCGAAGCCGTGATACGCGGCCATGCACGGGATGGCCACGACGAGACCGAACACCGTGGTGAGCAAGGCCTCCCAGATACCACCTGCCAAGTCGGCAGGACTGGCCGCCTGCTTGAGTCCCTCGATGGTTGCAAACGCGGCAACCATTCCGGTCACCGTGCCGAGTAGACCGAGCAACGGCGCGAGGTGGCTGATCGCGGCAAGCACGCGCAGCCGTTTTTCCACACGCTCGAGCTGCAACGAACCTTCCCGGCGCACGATCTCGGTGCGCAGGTCAGCCGGGCGGTCGAGGTTTTCCAGGTAGGATGCTGCCACGCGGGCCACGGGGTGGTTCGAGGCGCGCGCGGCACGCAAGGCCGCTTTGGCATCGCCGCGGCGCAGGTCGCCGACCACGCGGTCCTGCAGACGGCGGAGATTGGTGGCGCGTAGACGGAGAAAAAAGACGGCGCGATCGAGGATCACCGCGGCGCCGAGCACGGAGCAAAAGAGCAGCGGCCACATGACCATGCCGCCCCGCAAAAAGATGTCGTGAAAGGGAAGATTCTCCATGACAGGGGGTAAAGCATGCCTCAGGGCCCGCCAGGCATCAAGAAATTATTGCGACTTTGTCTCAAGTAGATGTTGCGAATGTGTCTCAGTCTCACTAGAACAGCCGGCTTTCCGATGCACAAAAGCCGCACAAACAAAGTCGCCGCCGCGCTCGCCGCACTCGTTTTTCTCGCTCCCTTGGCGTCAGCCCAGACCCTCTCCGTGCCGACCGCAGCGCCCGGCGTCGAACGACTCGATACCGTCCAGGTCGTCGCCGCTTTGCAGCCGGCGGAGACAGGCCCGTTCCTCCCCGACGTGGAGGGCGCGATGATCTATGCGGGGAAAAAAACGGACAACATCGACCCGAACCTTCTCCCGCAGATCAACAACAACAATTACCGGCAGGTGCTGGCCACCACGCCGGGCGTGGTGCTGGCGGAGGAATCGACGCCGCTGGTCAGCATCGGCACGCGCGGGTTCGATCCGCACCGCATGCAATTCATGCAGGTGCTTAAAGACGGCATTCCGATCCACGCCGACATGATCGGTTACCCCGAGGCCTACTACACACCCCCGATCGACGCGGTGGACCGAATCGAGTTGCTCCGCGGCGGTGCAGGCTTGCTTTACGGACCGCAGCCCGGCGGCGCGGTCAACTACGTGATGGAAAAACCACCGACCGACACGCTGTTCCGCATCCGTTCGCTCAACACCATCGGCAGTTTCAACTACTACGCGAACTTTTCCGAAATCGGCGGGACGATCGGGCAGTTCGGCTATTACGGCTACTACAACCACCGTCAAACGGACGGATTCCGCGAGGCTAACAGCCAATTCAACGTGAATGCCTGGAGCGGCACATTGAGTTACGGCCAAGAGACCACGGCGCGCACCTACCTCATCTTCGACGCCTACGACGAGACTCACGGCGAGCCGGGCGGAGTGACGCTGGCCAAGGGAACCAACGCGGTCAATTGGAACAGCGATCCCTACGGAACCTCGCGCTTCCACGACCGGATGCGCATCAGCCGCTACGCCGTGCAACTCATCCACGAGAATGATCTGAGCGACACGACTTTTCTCAGCGTGCGCGCTTGGTGGAACTACTACCTGCGCTACAGCGCGCGCCAGAATGGCGGCGGGTTCGGCACCTTGCCGACCGGCCCAAAGGCGCAGACCAACGCGATCCAGGAGCAGCAATTCTACACCTTCGGTTTCGAGCCGCGTGTCCGCCACGATTGGGAGTGGCTGGGCAACACTCACACTTTCACCGGGGGTATGCTGCTCTTCAACACATGGTCGCCCGTCAGCAACGAGACGGGACAGTCGCCGAGCGCGACCTCCGGCATCGTCGATAACCAGAGCAACCGGCAGAACTGGTATTACTCGGTCTTCGCCGAGAACCGTTTCGTTTTCGGCAAACTGTCGCTCGTGCCCGGCGTTCGCCTCGAGAGCATCTGGCAGAGCGTCGACGAATCGATCAACACGGCCAAAACGAAAGCCGGGGAGCAATTGGCCGACCAGACCGAATACGCCTTTGTCCCGCTCTTCGCCTTGGGGGCCGAATATGCCTTCACGCCGAAAGTGGCCGCCTACGCCAACGTCTCGCAGGCCTACCGTCCGGCGGTCTTCACGCAGGCAGTTCCCACCGCACCAAATGTCTTCGTGCCGAGCGACCTGCAGCCAAGCTTCGTTTGGAACTACGAAGCGGGCTTCCGCGGTAATCCGAACCGTTGGCTCACGTGGGACACCAGTTTCTTCCTCATCGATTTCCAGAACCAGATCGGCACGCAGGTAATCGGCGGCGACACCTTCATCGTGAACACCGGGCGATCGGTGACCTATGGATGGGACACGATGCTGCAGCTCGATCTCATGGGCCTGGCCGATGAATTGCACGGAGCGGCGGATGGCCGGTCTAACTTGGTCGAAACTTTCGGATCCGTGCTCGGCTACGCAGGACTCACCCTGCAGCAGGGACGCTACATCGAGGGGCAATTCAACGGCAAAACACCGCAATACAGCCCGGAATACCTGCTGCGCACCGGCGTGCTCTACAACTGGCGCGACAAAATCCAACTCGGCCTGACCAGCACGTTCAACGGTTCGAGTTACGCCAATGACAACAATACGACGCAGTATTTCATCCCGGCCTACAATGTTTGGGATTTCACCTTCGAGGTGAACGTGTGGAAGGACAATGTCAGCGTGATCGGCGGCATCAACAACCTGTTCGACAACCGCTACTACGCGCGCA
>JBILUI010000211.1:0-2993 GCA_044371145.1 Chthoniobacterales bacterium
CGGGGATCGCGGAAGGTGGCGGCCGGCGCGGAGGCCAGCTCGACGATGGTGTCGGCCACACGCAACACGGCCCGCTGTCCGTCGACACGGGCGAAAACTTCCTGCGGCAAAGCCGTTCCCGCGCCGATATCGAGGCCGACATTTTCCGTCCCGCGCAATTCGATGCGCAGACGTGGCGGGACCAGTCCGGCTTCGGGAAAATTCTCCGCCACGCGTCCCGTGTGCCGGTCACGCACTTCCATGAAGCGTGCGGCCATGAGCAGGCGGTCGACCGCCTCGGGGGAGGCACGGTCTTCGGCGGGCGCAACGATGCGCCAACCAGCCGACTCGCGGCGCAGGCTCACTGTTTCATCGCCGCGCTTGATGTCGATTTCACGGATCTCTTCGGGATCGAAGACCGCGGCGTAGCGCCGGTTTTCCCCGGCTTCGCGGGTCGGTTCGATGTTCTGCCGCAAAAAGTAAAGCGCACCAATCGCCAGCAGCGTGAAGGCGAGCAGGACGATGGTGGCGCGCGGGTTCACGGATCAGCGCCGGCGCCGCCACCAGACGACGAGTCCCGCGACCGCAGCCAGCGCGGGGATGACCACGAGCGTGTACATCGCAATCTGTCCGGTTTCCGCGTCGGTCAGGTTGAGATTGAAGGCCCGCACCGACTTCGGCGCGATGCGCGCGAGGTGGCCGCGGTCGATCATCCAGTTGAGCGAACTGAGGACAAAGTCGAGGTTCGGTTCGGTGATCGCTCCGTCGGCCACGAATTCGCTGTTGCCGACCACCACGAGGCGCGCCGCGCTCAGGTCGAGTTTTTGGTCGGCCACGCCGCCGCGCTCCGCCATGGCGGCGAGCACGAGGGGGGCTGCGGTGTCTTTCTCCTCCTCGAAACGCACACCTTTTTCCTCGTTGGTCACATATTCGGTCTCGCCCCAGAACGGCGTCTCCGCGGTCATCATGGGCTCGACGGAAACGCCTTCTTTGCGTTCGTCGAGATCAAGCGAACACGTCGCCGCCGGCAGCATGGCCTCGGCGCCGTGCAGGCGGCGGGTGACGCGGTTGACCGGGGAAAACTTTCCGGCCACATCGCGCAGGATGCCCGTGGCGAAGCCGAGTTGCACGGTGCGGAGCACGCGGTCGTTGCGCGGTGTGATGCCCGCCGAGGCGAGGAGTCCGCGCAGCAGCGGCGTGTCGGCGTCAGGGTCGAGGAGGACGAGGATTCGCCCGCTGCCCTGCCAGTAACGCTTGAGCGTTTCCGCCGCATCGGCCGGCAGATCGTAGCGCGCGCCCGCCACAACCACCGCGCCGGCGTCATCGGGAATGGAGCCGTTGGCTGTGAGGCTGAGCGGCTTAGTTTTCACGCCCTGTTTCTCGATGTATTCGGTCAAAAGCGAAATGGACGAGCCTTCGCCGGGCACAGTCTCGCCCTGGCCCTGCAGGAAATAGACCGTCCGTTGTTGCGGTTCCGACACCTCGATGATCGCGCTGGTCAGCGCCTGCTCGCCTTTGAAAGCGAGCAACCGCGGCGGATCGCCCGTCACCTGCGTGAGAAAGTCATAATCGGCCATGTCGACCGCGCTGATTTGTTTGGAGCGTCCGTCCATTTCCACGATGACGAGATTTTCCTCCGGACCGAACTCGAATTTGGCCTGAAGCTCGCGCGCGCGGCCCAGATTGCGCATCGGGTCGATGTATTCGATGGTCATCTTGTCGCCGCCGAGGAACTGGTATTCCTTGAGCAGGTTGACCACGTCACCGTAGACCTCGTAGCCCGGCGACGCCGCAGTGGGGGAAAAGAAAACGTAGATTTTCACCGGCGCCGGCAACCGCTTGAGCGCGCTCTTGGTCAGTTCGCCGACTTTGTATTTTTGCGCGGGCGACCAGTCGCCGCGGTAATAGTAATGGAAACCCGCGTAGTTGACTGCCGCGAGCAGCACGCAGGCGAGCAACACCTGCACTGTCACTCCGAACCGTGCGCCGGCGCGGCGGCGCGATGAATCCTGCATCTCCTTCATGTCAGCTTCTCCAGCGGCGCGATTGGAACACGTGGAAGGTGAGGAAAAGAACGAAGACGGTGAGCGAGAGGTAGAAAACAACCGGCCGCGTGTCGAAGAAGCCGCGCGACGCCTCGGCCATGTGCTCCAGCGCGGAGAAATATCCCGTCATCTCGCGCAAGCCCGGTGTGATGTTGAGGATGAAAAAGGTGAGCAGGCCCATGAAGAAGAGCAGTGTGATGGCGCTGAACGACATCACCGCGGCGACGATCTGGTTGCGGGTCAGTGCGGAGGCGAGGCAGCCGACCGAGAGGTAAAACATACCAATGAGCAGGAGCATGGCGTAGGCGCCGATGAAGGGGCCCGCCGCGCCCGCGGCCTGCAAACGGGTCACCCAGGTGAAA
The DNA here is from genome assembly GCA_044371145.1 of Chthoniobacterales bacterium. GTDB lineage: Bacteria > Verrucomicrobiota > Verrucomicrobiia > Chthoniobacterales > JACTMZ01 > JACTMZ01. The sequence continues at coordinate 2,387 of JBILUI010000211.1, forward strand.
ATGAGAAAATAAAGGAGACTCGGCAGCCAGAGCACGATGTAGAAGACGAGCGCGCCGCAAAACTTGGCCAGCACCACCTGACTGTCGCGCACCGGTGCGGTCATGAGCGGCTCGATCGTGCCCATTTTGTATTCCTCGGAAAACAGCCGCATGGTGATGAGCGGGAAGACGAGGACGAAACCGAACCAGAAAAAGATGGTGTTGAAAAACGCCTCGACCACCGTGACTTCGCTCGGTCCGCGGTTGAGGGCGGCCACGCCCGCGTAAAAGTTGAATCCGGTCAGCAGCAGGAAGAAAAACAGCACGATCCACGCCACGGGCGAAAGGAAGTAAGCGCGGATCTCGCGGTTGAGGAGCGTCAGGAAGGTCATGTCAGCGTTCCCCAGACTGTGTGATTTCGGCGAAGACGCGCTCGAGGTTCACCTGCTCGCGTCCGAGTTCCCGCAGCGGCCACTTGCGTTCCGCGGCAAGCCGCGCGACGGCCTCTCGCGGGTCGTGCTCGGCGTCGGTGCGCAAAGTGCAAGCACACCAACCGTCCTCCAGCGTCTCGATCTCGGATTTGCGCACTCCGGCCAGCGAGGAGAGTTCCTTGTCGAGCGCGGACGAA
>JBILUI010000242.1:0-2957 GCA_044371145.1 Chthoniobacterales bacterium
ACTCCAGTTCGGCCAACCCCCGAATCTGCCTCATCTCCCCCAACTCCTCCATCACTTCATACCAAACCCGTTGCGCCTGCGTCATCGCCCAAGCTTGTGCCGGCGACTCCCAACAAGCCACGGGACCTCGCGGTTTCATGCATCCCCCAATCTGTGTCGCCACACACAATCCCACCTGCCCCCGCCTCATATCCGGAAACGCCACCGTCCCTCTCCCTAACCCTTTCAGCCCGCTTTCCCCCGATTCCAACCCACGAATCTGCTCCACCGACATCCGAAGATCGCGATTCCATTCCATCGCATTCAAACTCAGGTCCAAATGAGCATCAAAGATCAACATCAGCAGAGACTAGATCTTACCCAACTTTAGCCACAATCAAAATTTCATCGACTCACCCCTTTTTAACTTAGCGCGAAGAAACCCCATGTTATTTCGTTCCCACCGAGCAACTCTGTCCAATCATAAAAGTTAACATCTCTGTCGACTTCCGTTGGGCACTCTTTTCTGTCTCTCCTCTCCAGCACACACCCTCAATCTCTCTATGACTTGCATCAAGACCTTCCGCTACTTCTGCGCCATCCTAGCCATTGCCGCAGTACTGCCATCAATCTCTCCAAGCCAGGCGCAGACCTCCACCTGGCGACCTCTCGCGGATCCACGCGCCAACAACGCTGTCTGGATGGCCTCAACAACAGTCGGTTGGGCAGTCGGAGTCTCCGGTTCCATTAGCCAAACCACCAACGGTGGCACCACCTGGACCCCTCAACCCTCCGGCGTCACCATCGACCTCCACGGCGTCTGGGGAACGTCAGCCACCAGCGTCTGGGCTGTCGGGGATGGCGGCACTGTTCTCTTTTGGGACGGCACTTCATGGACCTCCCAAGCTTCCGGAACCACCCTGGACCTATTCGCAATCTCAGGCTCCAACGCCTCCAACGTCTGGGCAGTCGGTGCGACCTCCGAAATCATCAAATGGAACGGCACCGCTTGGACGACTCAAAGTGCCCCTAATGGCGTCAACGATGATCTCAATGGCGTCTGGGCTGCCAACAACAATACCGTCGTCGCTGTAGGCGCAAGAGGTCGCGTCCTTCGCACGATCAACAGCGGTGTCGCATGGGCCAATTTTGACAGCAATACACCGAACACCGTCACTCTTCACTCCGTCTGGGGCTCCGCCGCCAATAGCATTTGGATCGTCGGCACTGGCGGCACGGTCCGCTTTTACAACGGCACCACTTGGGGCGCTCAGACAAGCGGTGTCACGACCACGCTCTTCGGCATTTCAGGTGCCAATGCCACAAACGTCTGGGCCGCGGGCCAAGGCGGTGATATCGTCCGCTTTGACGGCACCACGTGGACCAATCCAAATAGCGACACCAACCAGATCCTTAACGGAATCCATGTGGTCGACGCCTCCAACGCGATTGCTGTCGGTGCCCGCAAGTCCTACACCCGCTGGAACGGCACCACCTGGTCCGCCACCCAATCCCAGTTCCCCGCCAGCACATTCACCGATGTCTGGGCCTCCGATGACGACAAAGCTTGGTTCACAAACACCAGCGGCCTCATCGTTCGCTGGAACGGCACAAACTTCGCCAACACCACTTCAGGTGTCACCACGTCCCTGACCGCCATCTGGGGTTCAGACGATGCCAACATCTGGGCGGTCGGCGCCGCAGGTGTCATCCTCAAATGGAACGGCACCGCCTGGGCCCCCCAAACCTCTGGCGTCACAGTCCTCCTCAACGACATCTGGGGTACCAGCGATACCAACGTCTGGGCCGTTGGCAACAACGGAACTATACTTCGCTGGAATGGCACGGCTTGGACCAGAATGACTTCTGGCACCACCCAGGATCTCAACGCCATCTGGGCCCGTGATTCCGCCAACGCCTGGGTCGTCGGTGACCGCGGCACTATCCTCAAAGGTAGCACCACAAGTTGGTCAGCACAATCCTCCGGCACCACCAACAGTCTCACCTCTCTCTGGGGCTCTCCCACCAATGTCTGGTCCGCCGGTGCTGCAGGAATCATCCTTAAATTGACAGGCAGCACCTGGTCACCTTTCACCTCAGGCACCACCAACAACATCGCCAAACTCACCGGCACCACCCTCGGCGCCACCCAACTCTGGGCAGGTGCTGGCGCTGCCATCCGCTCCAGCGACGGCACCTCGCCTTGGGCCGCAGACGGCACCACAAATGTCTCACTCCCCGTCGCGGGTCTCTGGGCTCTCGCCCCAACCTCAGTCTTCCTCACCACCAACGGCGGCATGATCTTTACCAACGCCCCTTCCTCAGTCCCCCAAATCAACGTCCTTCAAGGCACCACTCCCCTGTCCGATGCCCGCAGCACCCTCGACCTCGGCCCCACTAACACCGGCTCTACCACCACGGTCACCCTAACCATCCGAAACACAGGCACCGCTCCCCTCTCTGGCCTCGCGATCACCAATAAATCAGGAACCAACTTGTCCGAATTCACTATCACCGACCCAGCGCTCACTTCCCTCAATCCAACGCAATCCACTACCTTCGACGTGACCTTTACCCCCACGGCCGACGGCCTCCGCACCGCCTCATTCCGCATCGCCAGCAATGATCCCACCGAACCCTCCTTCTTGATCTCCCTTGCAGGCACCGGCCAGACTCTGCCCACCTTCACCACCCCTCCCTCAAGCCGCGCCATCAACCCTGGCGCTTCCACCACCTTCTCCGTCGTCGTCGCGGGCACCAAACCCATCACCTACCAATGGCGCAAAAACGGCATCGACATTCCAGGTGCCACTGCTGCCTCCTACACCCGCTCAAAGGTCACCGAACTCGACCAGGACGTCTACGATGTCGTCGCCTCCAACATCGCAGGCTCCCTCGACAGCCCCGACGCAACCCTCTCCGTCAACGACCCCGTCGTCATCACCGTCCCTCCTGTCACCCAGTCCGCCAACGCAGGC
>JBILUI010000241.1:0-2936 GCA_044371145.1 Chthoniobacterales bacterium
GCACCCGCCAAAGGCAGCTGTCCTTCCTCCGCTGCGGCCGGCAACTACACTTCGACCTCGATGTAGTCGCCGCTCCCGGCGCCTTCAATGGCTGCGGCAACTTTGTCCGCTTTTTTCGAAATCCGCGGCCACGATGTCGTCATCAAGACCACGACCGCGATCGTGCGTTCCTTGAGATCTTGCTGGTAGCGGAGATTCTGATCGGTGGTGACCAGCACTTCAAAACCGGCCTCGGTTGCGGCGGCCAGCAACTCGCCGTTGGTCAATTGCGACCAACCCATTTCGGCAGCGGTCGCCACTTCGTGATCGTCGAGATGGCGGCGCAAAGGCACCGGCGTTCCTTGATCAAAAAGAATCTTCATCCCGCCAAAGCGGGTTCAAGACTATGCGCGGCGAATTCGAGCACCGCGTCGACTTGCTCGCGGTTCACGCCCGGGAACCACTCGAGGAAGTCAGCCACCGTGGCGCCATCCTCTAAATTCTCGAAAAGAGCCTTCACCGGCACCCGGGTCCCGCGGAACACGAAAGCCCCGCTCACCGTCTCAGGCGAGGCGCTCACTTCAGAGCAATCGGACCAATCGAACATGGTGATACAATAGTTCGCGCCCACGTCACCTGCAACCTCCGTCCTGCTCTTCTTCTGTGGACCATTATTTCCTGCCGTTGTCAGACGGCAGGAAATCATCCGTGTTAATCATCTTAATCCGTGGCTAATGCCTTTGGTTCGTGCGGCTTGCGCTTTATGACACATAAAGCCCTTCAGCTCTCAAGTCTCAGACCTCATCCTTCTCTTCGTGAGCCGAGCTTCAGCGAGACAGACCTTAGTCAACCGAAGAGACTTCCTCTCCCTCTGCGGATTGGCCGCCGGCTCGTGCCTCGTGTCCGATTCGTTTGCCCGGGTCGTGCGCGACGTGTGTGTCCGGGCGAATCAGCCTTATCTCGCCGCCCCGCGCAACCCGCGGCTGATCCTGAGTGCCATCGCCGTTGAGAACGGCAAGGGCCCTCCGTATCTGCTGTCTATCGGCGATCCGCGGCTCCCGCCCGATCCACTCTCCTTGCTCGAATATCTCGGCCAGTTCGAATGCGTGGACATCGATGATCCTCGGGCCGTGCGCCGTTTCTGTCTCAGGCACATCGGCGAACCCGAGGATGAGACATGGGAGCAATTCCTCTCCCGTCCGATTGCCGGCTCCGACTACGACAGGTGGGAAAGGTGGTGGGAAGGCAACCAGTGTCCTTCGGTCATTGCCCACCGGCTTCTTGATGGCCTTCCGCTTGCTGACTGGCGCGGTGCTCCGGCCCACGAACCCTTGGCCAATCTGGTTTTCGAGGAAGGCGAATTGTGCGGTCCCTGGCGTTACTACGTCGAGGCCGGCAACCTCGCCGCACTGGCTTGCCTGCAAGACCGGCTCAACGCGCTCGACCAAAACATCGCCATCCGCATCGAGCAGTGGTGAATTTTCAGTGTCCGCATGGAAAAACGGATGCAAAGTCTTTCGCTCAGCGTTATGTTTGTGCCCATGATCCGTATCACGATTGATCCAGCAGTCATGTCTGGCAAGCCGTGCATCCGCGGTTTGCGCGTCACGGTCGCCAACGTTCTTCGTCAGTTGGCTAACCATCGCACGCCGGCGGAAATCCTCGCCTCCTATCCGTATCTCGAGGCGGAGGACATCGACGCATGCCTCGCTTACGACGCCGTTGTGGACGAGGAACTCGCCGTCGGTGCGGCATGAGGTTGCTGGTCGACATGAATCTCAGCCCGGACTGGGTGCCGTTGCTGAATAGTCGGGGTTGGGAAGCTGGGGCTAACTCCGCAAGGGATTGAACAGCTCAAGCCCGGGAATACCGGTAAAGTCGGCTGTGTTGTTCGTGGCCAGGCGCAAGCCGTGGCAAAGTGCCGTTGCGGCGATGATGGAATCTCCGAGCCTCATCCTGTGTGCCTGTCGCAATCGAATCGCGCCGTCGATCACCTCTTGGTCGAGATCGTAAACGATGAGGCGCGCAAATACCGTGTCGAGAGCCTCCTTCTCCTCCGGCGACAAATTCTTGCAACCGTAGACTTCGATCAGCGTGATGCTGGACACTGCATGATCTTCTCCCGCGACCAGTTCCGCTGCCCGCAGCGAAGTGCCATTGGATGCGTAGATGAGGATGTTGCTGTCGAGCAACATGCTCAGATGCTCGATTCTGCCCGTGAATCCTCGCGCGTCTCCCTTTGCCAAGCCGCCGGGTTCTTAATGTCGCGGAACGTGCCCAAACGAGACAACGCTTGGAGCGCGGCCATAGCCTCTGCCTGGGAGGGCCGCTCCACAACGCTCTCCAGCGTTGCGGTCACCTTGATCTTGGTCGAACGCAACTCCGCCGGCACTGGCAAGTGCAGCGTTCCATCCAAATCAGGCTCCAAGACTGCCGTGATCGTGCTCATGACGAGATATTACGACTGCCACCGGCCACCCGCAACCCTGCAACTGGTGTTTGGCTGGGGCCTGTCTTTTGTCCGGCTGTCTTTCGTCTCTTAGTCTTTGGTCTTTTAGTCTTTCTCACGTTGATCTCGCCACCCGGCGATCCCGCTGCGCGGCTGTCGCTTCGCGCCAGTCTGTTTGGTCGCCGCGGCGACCTATCTGCGGTTCGCTCCGCTCGGCTCCCACCTTCCTACCTTCTTACCCCGCCAAAGGCGGACGTCTTTTAGTCTTTTAGTCTTTTGGTCTGCCGCCGCAGGCGGTCTATGACACCCTCCCGCCTCCGTCTGGCTCAAAGCAGATGGTCGTATACCGAATGGTGCCCGATCCAAACCCACGAAATCTCGCCATCCTCGACGTGGCCCAGAGCCCGGTAACTCCTGCCGATCCGAACCGACCAAACTCCCCGACCGACCGGCTTGAAGTTGAGCGAAGGATGGCGCGGGTCATCGCGCCATAATCCGTAGTTTTTGC
>JBILUI010000212.1:0-2917 GCA_044371145.1 Chthoniobacterales bacterium
GCTCGATCGTAAGGATCGGCTGGAGCGGCTCGTAATCGATGACGATCTTTTCCGCCGCCGCGCGGCATTGATCCGCGGTTTCGCCAACCACCACGGCCACAATATGGCCGTGGAACTGCGCAACTTTGTCGGCCAAGAGCTCCTCGTCCTTGCGCACCGCTCCGACATCATTGATTCCCGGCACATCCTCCGCGGTGAACACGGCATGGATCCCCGGCATCGCCCGCGCCGCCCGCACGTCGCGCTTTTTGATCCGCGCATGGGCGTGGGGCGAATGCACCGGCCAGACCTCGAGGACCTGTCCCCGGCGCAACGCGATATCGTCGCAATAAAGAGCTTCCCCGGTGACATGCTTGTGCCCGCTCTCGTGCGGCAGCGGGCGGTCGGACGGAACCACCGCCTCGGGAAGCAACGTAGAATCCTCGATCCACGCCGGCTCGCGGTAGAATTTCTCCAGCAAGCTGACAATCAACGCCGCCCGGTAATCCGCACTACCGCGCGCGTCGCTGATCGGTTTGAATTCTTTGGCGAGAACAGCACACGCCGCGGCCAATGTCTCTTCGTTCCACCTTTTACCGGCCAGAAACTTCTCTGTCTTCAGCGCGCGCGCTGGCGTAGCTGCCACGCCGCCGAAAGCAAGCCGCGCGCTTTTCACGATATTGCTTTTGTCCGTTTCCACATCGAAGGCCGCCGACACCGTGCTGATATCCATCTCGCGGCGCTTGGAGACTTTGAACCATTCGCGTTTGCGCGTAATGCCCTTCGCCGGCTTGCCCGCGTTGACCGCGACTTCGAGCAGGATCTCATCCGGCTTCATCGCCGTCTTGCGGTAGGAGAGAAAGAAGTCCGCGACCGGAACGGTGCGTTTTCCGCGCGGCGAAGCAAGGACGATGTCCGCATCAAGCGCCAGCAGCACCGGAGCGGAGTCGCCGATCGGGGAAGCGGTGACAAGATTTCCTCCGATCGTGGCGCGGTTGCGGATCTGGCGAGATCCGAAAACCCAAAGCATCTTGGCCCACATGGGGAAATCATCCGCAATGGCCTCGCCTAGCTGGGTCAAGGTAACCGCTCCGCCGATATGCCACACCTTGCCCTTTTTCTCCAAGCGGCGGAGCTGCGGAACAGACTCGGTGGAAATGAGCGCGGGAAACTTTTTGAAGCGCTTGCTGATCTCCAGCCCTAGTTCGGTTGCACCCGCGATGAGCCGGGCTTGCGGATGTTTTTTGCGCAGGGCAAACAACTCTTTGAGCGAACCCGGACGGAAAAATTTACCGTCGGCGCCCTCGTATTCGTCGGCGACGGGAACGGCCTTTGTTTTTTTTAGCCGCTGACCAAAGGTGTCTTTCGCCGCGTTTTCCGCCTGTTGCCATGCCTCCAGCGCGGCCTCGCGGATCGGACGATACCCGGTGCAGCGGCAGAGATTTCCGCAAAGTTGGTCGTTCAGCTGCCACTCGCGGCCGAGGTCCTTGCGGTAGTAGCCCTCGAACATCGACATAATAATCCCCGGCGTGCAATAGCCGCACTGCGAGCCGTGGCTTTCCACCATGCAGTGCTGGACCGGATGCAATTTGCCTTCGGACAAACCCTCGACGGTGACAAGCTCCCGCCCCTGCACCGAAGCCAGCGGCGCGAGGCAGCTGTTGAAAGAGCGCCAGACCGGACGTCCCTTGGCGTCCGCATCGATCATCGCCACCGAGCAGGCTCCGCAATCCCCCTCCGCGCACCCCTCCTTTGATCCGGTGCGCCCCGAGGCCCGCAGCCAATCAAGCAAGGTCGTGTTCGGCGACACGTCCACCAACCGGATCGCCTCGCCATTGAGGCTGAACTCCAAGGATGTATTCATGTTCGGGGAGTGCAAAATTGCTCTTCTGATCGGACAGAGTCCAGCCGGATACGCCGAAAAACTTGCACCACCCTCCCGAGCCGCTATGCTTCCACGCACGCTCGGGTGGTGAAATGGCAGACACGTACGTTTGAGGGGCGTATGCCGCAAGGCATGGGGGTTCAAGTCCCCCCCCGAGCACCACTCCTCTTTTTCCGCCCATGAAAACCCGTTCCGAGACTGACAGCATGGGGGCGATTGATGTCCCCTCCGATCGCTACTACGGCGCGCAGACCGCGCGCTCGCTCCTCCACTTCGACATCGGCGACGACACCAAACCGCGCGAACTGATCCGCGCCCTCGGCGTTCTGAAAAAGGCCTGTGCCATGGTCAACCAAGACCTCGGCAAACTGACTGCAGACAAAGCCAAACTCATCGGACAGGCGGCGGATGAGGTCATCGCCGGAAAACTTGACGACCATTTCCCCCTGCGCATCTGGCAGACCGGATCCGGCACCCAGAGCAACATGAACGCCAACGAGGTCATCTCCAACCGCGCGATCGAAATGGCCGACGGCGAAATGGGATCGAAAAAGCCCGTCCACCCCAACGACGACGTGAACATGTCGCAATCGTCGAACGACACTTTCCCCACGGCCATGTCCATCGCCGCGGCCGAGGTCGTCGTGCACAAGCTCGTTCCCGCCGTGCGCGAACTGCGCGACACGCTGGACAAAAAAGCCAAGGAGTTCGCCGCCATCGTCAAAATCGGCCGCACGCATTTGCAAGACGCCACACCGATCACCCTCGGACAGGAGTTCTCCGGATACGTCGCGCTCCTTGACGCCGATCTCGCCCGCATTGACATGGCGCTGCCTGGCGTGATGTCCCTCGCCATCGGTGGAACCGCGGTGGGAACCGGCCTCAACTCCCATCCCGAATTCGGCGAGCGCGCCGCCAAAAGAATCGCCGAACTGACCGGCCTTCCTTTCACCTCGAATCCCAACAAATTCGCCGCGCTCAGCGCCCACGATGAATTCGTCTTCGCCTCCGGCGCCTTGAAGACCCTCGCCTGCTCGCTCATGAAAATTGCCA
>JBILUI010000214.1:0-2880 GCA_044371145.1 Chthoniobacterales bacterium
TCAACTCTCACGGTGAACGGCACCGTTGCCGGCGCGGTCACCGCCTCTTCCGGCGGCGTGGTCGGCGGCTCCGGCACCGTGGGCACGCTGAATATTCTGGGCGGTGGCGTTTTTGCTCCGGGCAACTCCGCGGGAACGACAACCGCAACAAACGGAGCGTCTTGGTCCAATACCGGCGTTTATAACTGGGAAATCTTCGACTTGGACGGCCCAGCCGGGACTGGGTGGGACTTGCTCGCCGTCACCGGAGGCTCGCTCAATCTCTCCGGAATCACCACGGCGGGCGGATTCACCATCAACCTGATCACACTGCAAACTAACAACTCGACGCAGGGCGCTCTCGGCAACCCTGCCTTCGATGGCAGTTCAAGTAACCTCACTGGCTGGATGATCGCCAGTGCTTCGTCCATCGTCGGCTTCAATGCCAACAATTTTACTCTGAACTCCAGCCTGTTTGTCGGGGCCACTGGCACCTTCGCCATCGAGGAGCGCACTGGGGGCCTTTTCGTGACTTACACCGCGGGTGGCGGGCAACCAGTTCCCGAACCCGGCACATGGGCTGCCGCGGCTCTGCTCGCGGGCGCGGCCGGATACGTCCGCTGGCGCCGTCGCAAAGAGGTCGAGCCGAAAGCCTGATAAAATTTACGGCACCACTGGAAGAAGCTAGCTCTCTGGGCTAGCTTCTTTCTTTGCGGAAGATGGGGAAATGATGAGACGAACACCGGTATTTTTGGAGCGGTGCCGAGTGAGGAGAATCCATCGATTCATCGGCGGGGACGCCGACGCTACAGTCAATGTAGCGGCGCCGTCCCCGGCGCCGGATGCACCGGAAGCCACCACATTCTCTGAACCGGAGTAGATCATGGCAAAGGACAACGAGGACGAGATCATCGACAAGCCACCGGCACCGGACCGCTTTGACGAGACGCCGCGGTTTCACAATGTCATTGGCGACTGGTGGCGCGAGGCCACTGGTCAGAATGCCGAGTGGCATCAGGACTACAGTGTCAGTCGCGCCATCCTGCGCAAGATCATGATTTGGTCGCCGGCGATTGTGGTGGTTCTGCTCGTTGGCGGAGGACTTGGAGTCTTCCTGTTCACGGGCTGGCGGGCGGATGACTTGGCAAGCAAGGCCTTGGCCAGCTTGAAAAGGGGCGACCAGCGGTTGGCTCTCATCCAAGCTGAGTCAGCGCGAAACCTCCGTAAAAACGATCCGGACGTCCTTCGAGCCTATGCCAAGGTGCGGTTCGAATCAGGGGACCCCGTTTGTCTCGAAATATGGAACCAATTGGCCGAGCGGGAAGATCTCTCGATCGAGGATCGGCAGGCCCAAGCTGAGGCCGCGGTGCGGTTCGGCGGGGCGGAGCAGTTTGACAATGCGATCGCTGAATTCGAAGCCACAGGGCGCAAGGCAGATGCGGACACTTGGCGCGGCCGCCGGGCTCTGAGTCAAAAGGATTTCACCGCCGCCGAGCGCTACCTGCGAAGCGCGGCTCAATCCGATCCCACCGCCGACCGGCGTATCGAACTAGCCAAACTCCTCGTTACCATCGGCACGGCCGACTCGCGCGCTGAAGCCGCGCAGATTGTCGACTCTTTGGCCGGGGGGCCTGATGCGGCCAAGGCACTGGCCTTCGGACTTTCCTCGGTGCCCGTTGGTCCCGCAACGCGACGAGCTTGGGCCGAGCGCGTCCTCGTTGACCCCAAGGCTGAAGATCCCGCCGTGCTCACGGCCGCCGATACGATCGTCAACGACCGCCTGATGACGGTCGACGAGATCGTCGCACGCTTGCAAATCGTTTTTGTGGGCGCACGCCTCGAGGACCGCGGTCGCTACGCCAAGTGGCTCCTCGATCGCAACCGACCGGCGGACGCCTTGAATTTCGTGCGTCCGAGCGAGGTGCGCGGTTCACGAGGCGGGTATCTGGTGCGCGCCGAGGCGCTCAGTTCCATGAAGGATTGGAAAACTCTGCTCAATATGGTGAACAGCGGTTCGCCGCTCAGCGATTCCGTCACTAATCTCCTGCGGGGGAGGGCCGAGGAGGGTCTCGGAAGGCCTTCTGCCGCCAATTCGAGTCTGCGCAAGGCCATCCGCTCCTCGGTGGCCCGGGGATCCTTGGCCGAGACCTTGGCCGAAGTGGATCGAATGGGCAAAGAGAGCTTGTCTGACGAAGTTTTGCTCGCGCTATGCGGAGAGTTTGCCCACGCCGAATACGCTTTGCGCATCGCGCGCTGGCGGTTTTCCACGCGCGGCGAACCTCGTTTGCGCCAGCAAGCCTACCGCAATGCGATCAAGGCTGCGCCCAAGGCCGCGACAGTCGCCGACCTCGCGCGGCTCGAGCGACTGCTCAATCGCGAACAGGTGGACACAGCGGAAACCGCCGCTGCCGTGCAAGCGGAGCCGGACAATATCGACTTTCGACTCACGCATGCTCTGGCCCTCTTTGCCGACGGTCGCACTGCGGAGGCTCGGACGGTGCTCGAGCCGCAACGCTTGGTTCAACACCAACTTCAACCGGGGCAGAAAGCCATCGCTGTGGCCGTGCTCGCAGTCACAGGTTCCAAAAACGAGGCAGTCACCCTTGCCAAGACCATGCGCCCGGCACATTTGACCGATGCGGAATACCGGCTTGTCTACGCGTTCACGACCGCTGATCAGGCTTCGGAATTCTTTACCGATCCGACTGGAGCGCCCGCGGAGTGAGTATTGTAGCGGCGGTCTGTCACCGCCGGTGGATTGTGGGTTTTCCGATTTTTGGGCCGGCGGTCATAGACCGCCGCTACACATAAGGGAATCTGGGAATGGTTGGTGCGGAGGATCGCCGCACTACCGGATAATTCCGCGCTGGCTGGTCTCGACGAAGACGCAGAGTTCCTCGA
>JBILUI010000234.1:0-2863 GCA_044371145.1 Chthoniobacterales bacterium
GCTCCGAGGGGAAAATCGTGGTCGTGGGACCCGCCATCAGAAGGCAGCCGGGCCCGGCGGGGAAGGCCTGGCCGCGGCGGCCGGGATTCACGCCGCGGCGGCCGGCCGGAGCCGCGTCCCGGCCTCAGCGGCGGTCGTCGGGCAGTTCCACCCTGTCGGGGAGGCGGGCCCGGTCGCGGGCCTCGGCCCGCTTGGCATCGCGGGTCATCCTCCAGGCGCCGAAGGCGAGCACGAGGCCCACGGCGGCGGCGAGGACCGCGAAGATCGTCGACAGCCCGCGGCCATCGACCGGGGGCGTGGCCACGATCCACTCCGGCGTGCCCCCCACGATGAGCGCGGTCTCCATGCGCTGGCCGCGTCGCTCCTTGTCCCCCTGCGACGACGAGATGTCGAGGTCGGGGAGCGGGTAGCCGTACCGCTTGAGGGCGAACCCCGTCACGCTCACCCGCTCGCCGATCCGATCGCCGCTGGGAAAGCCCACGGGCAGGCTGCGGACGCAGCACACGAACGGGTAGTCATCCTGCACGCGATCGTTGACCCTGAGGAGCGGCGTGTCGGCGAACACGAACAGTTCCCAGTAGTGGTCGGCCCCCACCTGCCGGCGCCGCACAGGCTCGTCGATCACGACGCGGGTCGCCTTGCGGGCGATGCCCGTGAGCGTGACCGCGTCGCCGCGGTGGCCGGCGAACCACTTCTCGCGCGGGTCGATGAGCGGGAGGATGCGGTCGGTCGTCAGCTGGAGGCCGCGGACGGCCGCTGCCTCGGGCCGTCCGGCCGCGGCGAGGAGGGCGAAGAGCGCGGGGTTATCCCCCGGCTCGATCCGGCCGCCATCCTTGACGGTGTCGAGGAGGGCGTAGTCCATGCCGAGCCGCCCAAGCGGTGTGTCCGGATGCCAGGCGACCGCGTCGGCGGCGAGAAGCAGGGCGGCCGGCTGGGCAGGCCATCCGGTCGGAGCGGGCCGCGCTCCCCCTGCGGTGGACAGGGGCAGGCCGACCACCTCCGCAGGTTCGTCGATCGGCTTCGCACGCGGCCAGGCCCGCGGCGCCCGGCGCGTGGCCACGTCCACCGTGACTCCGTCCGCCGCCACGATCCGCACGACGTCGATCGGCTTGCCGCCGGCGAGCAGCGCCTGCTCGTCGGTCAACGGCAGCCGGTCCACGAACGTGGCCCGACCCCGGACCCGCACGAGGCCGTCCGCAACCGCGGCGGGCGGGACCTTCAGGTCGTCGGCCTGCTCCTTCCAGGGCAGCATCAGCGGTGCCGGCACGTCGAGGGCGGCGAGGACGCGGATCAGCATGCTCGTCTTGTCATTTCCCCAGTCCCCCGGCTCCTCGAGGACGCGGCGCTGCTCGCGGTCGAGCTGGGCATCGGCGAGGAACGAGGCGACGTCGCGGGGCTCCGCCCGGCCGACGGAAACGGCACCGACCGCGGCGAGCAGCAGGACGACGCCGGCGGCGGCACGACGGGTGCGGGAAGCGCAGGCGGAAAGTATGGGCATCGCTGACCTCATGAGGACGGTGATCGGACCTCGGCAGACTGCTCCGCGGCGGCAGCACGATGGTCCACCTCCAGTCGGCGCAGCGCCTCGGCCGGCGAGATGATGTCGGCAGCGGCGAGCGTCGCCTCCAGGTCGGCTGGCCCCTCGACCCGTCGCCGGCCATCCGTGGGACCGATGAGGCCGAGGCCGAAGCCGACCACGGCCGCCACCGTCGCCACGACCACGGCCAGCAGCGTGTACCCGAGCAGGTGGCCCCCATGGTACACCAGCGCGGCGACCGGTTCGGGCGGCCGGCGCCGCAGCGTGGCCGCGAGCACGAGCGGGGCCCGGCGCAGCTGGTGATCCCGGGCCAGATAGGCGAAGTTCTTGAAGAAGTAGCCCTCGACGTCCACCGAGCCGAGGCTGCCAGCGGGCTCGATTTCCGCGGGCACGTCCAGGGCATGGACGACAATCGGCGCCGACGTGCCATCCGCCGGTTCGACCCACGCCTCGTGGTAGTGGGCGATGCCGTAGTCATTGGCCGGGGCCGTCCGTCGCTCCAGGCTGCGGACCTTGCCGCTGAACCGCACGGGACGGCCGCGGAACGACCTCGGCTGGCCAAACAGTTCACCGAACCCGACCGGCTGCGTGGCCGCCCGCAGTCCCTGCGGATCGGACGAGCGCAGGGTGAGCATGGTCTGGATCCAGGCCGGCACCTCTTCTTTGCGGTGGAAGGTCTCGTCCTTGATCAGGGCCAGCAGCTCGGACGGCGCCGAGAGCGTCTCGGCCGAGCGGACGACCGACTCCGACTCCGGCTCCGGCTCCGGCGGCTGCTCGACCTGCACGTCGCCGGGCCCGAGCACCGGCTGTCCGGATCCGGCCAGCAGCGTGTCGACACGGACCGCCGGGGACGGTTTCCATGACCGCTCCAGCCAGCCGAGGAGGAGCACGGCGGCCACGGCCGGCGGCATGACCCACCAGAACAGTCGGCGGCGCTCCCGCCGGGCCAGAAAATTCCGCGGCCCGTGCGTCGGCCTGTCGGCCGCGGGCTGCTCCCGATCATCCCCGTCTGCGGCGGCATGCATGTCGTTACCCTGATCGCCGCCGCGGGCCGGACTTATTCCCCCCCGGCCCGGTTCCGCTCCTGCCGGCGCATCTCCCGCCACACGTAGCAGCCGAAGGAGCCGACGAGCGTGAACGGCATCGCGAGCATGAGGAGGATGCTGTAGAAGTAGCCGCGGGCCATGTTCAGCCCGTCGGGATCGGAGGTGTTGACCGCATCCTTGCAGTTCGGGCAGCCGAGGGCGTCGGCCGCCACGAGGGCGACGACGGTGACCACGACGGCGGCGAGGCGGAGGTATCTCATATCCCGATTATAGCGCGGCG
>JBILUI010000080.1:0-10196 GCA_044371145.1 Chthoniobacterales bacterium
TCTTCGTTCGGACCGAAAATGTTGAAGTATTTCAGCCCGACGACCCGCTGCAAGTAACCTTCGCGCTGCGCGTGGAGGTCGAAAACTTGCTTTGACCAACCGTAGGCGTTGAGCGGACGCCAAGCGGCGAGGTTGTCGGACAAATCGTCCATCCCCGCCGCCCCATCGCCATAGGTGGCCGCGGATGAAGCATAGACGAAGCGCGAGCCGCGCTTGAGCGCCCATTCGGCCAGCTGGCGGGTGCAGCCGTAATTGTTGCGGGTCAGATAGGCTGCGTCGCGCTCCGTAGTGGAGGAACACGCACCGAGATGAAAAACATGCGTGAAACTGCCGAAGGCAGAGGCTTTTTGCCCGAGCTTCGCGTAAAAGTCGCCCGCCTCCACGTAATCCTCGAAAGCGAGCGGCGAGAGATTGCGCCATTTCTCGCCGTTGCCCAGTTCGTCCACCACGACGATGCGATCGAGCCCGTGCCAATGGTTGAGCGCGCCGACCAGCACGCTACCAATGAAACCGGCGCCGCCCGTGACGAGCACTCGGTCCTTGGACGAAAAGTTGCCTGCCGCCGGACTCGCGGCGCGAGCGGCTGCTTTTTTCCGGACGGATTGTTTGGGTTTTCCCATCGCGTCGCCAAGCGTAGCCGCCCGCGATGCGCGTGCGCAACACCGCGCATTGCGTCAACCTGAGGCGGGCCGTAACATCCGGCTCATGATGACGCCGCGCTGGGAAACACGGGATCCCGCCGATCCCGCCATCACCGACCGTCTTGCCCGCGAACTCGGTCTGTCCCCTCTCCTCGCCGCCTTGCTCGCCGCGCGCGCGGTCACCGATCCGGGCGAAGCGGAGGATTTCCTCCATCCGCGCCTGGCCAGTCTTCCCGATCCGCTGGCCACCCCCGGTATGGAACGCGCGGCCAAGCGGCTCGCGCAGGCCGTGGCCAAAAGGGAAAAGGTCGTGCTCTACGGCGACTATGACGTGGATGGGGTGACTTCGCTCGCCATCATGCGCCGCTTTCTTGCCGCGCAAGGCCTCGACACGCATTGCTTCCTGCCGCTGCGCGAGTCCGAAGGATACGGGCTCAGCCGCGAGGGACTCGACCGCGTGTTCGCCGCGCACAAACCGTCGCTCGTCGTCGCGCTCGACTGCGGCACGTCCTCGCACGAGGAAGCGAGGTGGCTCGCGCAGCAGGGCGTCGATCTGGTCATCGTCGACCACCACGAGCCGAAGAAAAACGCGACGGAGTGCGTCGCGTTGGTCAACCCGAAGGCGCTGGGCGGCAACACCGATCTCTGCACCGCGGCGCTCGTTTTCAAACTCTGCCACGCCATGCAGAAAACCACCGGGCAACGCGAACCCGACCTGCGCGATTACCTCGATCTCGTCGCCATGGGGATCATCTGCGACCTCGCGCCGCTGCGCGGGGAAAACCGCGTTCTTGTCCGGCACGGATTGACCAAGCTCAGCCAGACCAAATGGATCGGATTGCGTGCGCTCATGGAGGTCGGGTCGGTTGTTCCGCCCGTGGCCACGTCCGATGTGGGGTTCCGGCTCGGCCCGCGACTCAACGCGGCGGGACGTTTGAACACCGCGGAGGCCGCGCTCGAACTTCTGCTCGCCGAAGATGGCGGACAGGCGCGACGCCTGGCGCGCGAACTCGATGTCTGCAATCGTGAGCGGCAGGATCTCGAGCAAAAGGTCCTCGAAGCGGCGCTCGAGCAAATCCGCGAGATTTTCGACCCGGCTCGCGACAGCGCTTTGATTGTCGGCGGCGATGGATGGCATCACGGCGTTGTCGGCATCGTCGCCTCGCGGCTCTGCCGGAAATTTCACCGACCAGCCATCGTTGTCGGATTCGACGAGTCCGGCGAGGGACACGGCAGCGGGCGGAGCATCGACAGGCTTTCCCTGGTCGAAACGCTCGGCGGATGCGGCGAATTGCTCGGCACTTTCGGGGGGCACCACATGGCCGCGGGGCTGAGCGTGAACCGTGAAAAGTTCGAAGAGTTCCGCCGCAAATTCGCCGCGCTCGCCGCGGAAAATCTCCAACCCGGCGATCTCGCGCCGCGGCTGACCCTCGACGCGCGGGTCAACGTGGCCGATCTCGACCAGGGACATCTGGAGGAATTGTCGCTGCTCGAACCCTGCGGCATGGGCAACCCCGCGCCGGTTTTCTATGCGCGCGGCGTCGCGCCGGTGAACGGACCCGACGTGCTGAAGGAAAAACATGTCCGCTTCCGCGTCCGGGGCAGGGAGGAGTTGCTCGCCGCCATTTATTTCAATGGCGCCAGCGAGGAATTCCCGCGCGCGCCTTGGGACGTTGCCTTCAAGCTGGTCCGCAACGAATACCGCCAGCGGGTCAGTATGCAACTGGAGGTCCAACACCTCCGGTCCGCCGCCTGAAAGGCCGCTTCCTGTTCGTGTCCATGCTGCCGACCGTCAGGTTCGGCCGGACTAGCCATGTTTTTACTTTTGGCAAAAAGTAGAAATGTGATAAGAAGGCCATCTTATGGCTAACAATGACCGCGGTAGGGCAAAGTTGGCCGGCGGATTGGCAAACCACCGTCGGATTGAAATGATCAGGCTTCTCCAGATCAGGGGCAATCTCTGCGTCGAGGAGGTCGCGAAAGAGTGCGGATTGCAGGTCTCTACGGCATCCGAGCACGCCAGACGACTGCACGAAGCGGGCCTGATCAAAAAGAAGGCCGAAGGACGCCGCGTGCGGCTCTATCCAACACGCCGCGCCATCACGCTACTTAGCACGATCGATTTACTCTGGGATAGTTCGCCCGACTGATGACATTTCTACTTTTTGCCAAAAGTAGAAGTGGCTGCCTTGAGGTGTCCGTTGCTGAGGTATGACGGCAACGGACAGTATCCTGGGAACTGGACTGCTGGATTGGAAGAGTCCGCTGTTTGAGGTCGCCCAGATTCCGCCCGCCAAGCTCAAGGCGCTTGAGGGCGAAGGCCTCCAGACCGTTGGCGATCTACTCCGACATTACCCGCGGCGGCACGAGGACCGCACCAAGTTCCCCTCGTTCCCGGGCCCGCCCCCGGAGAGCCCGATCTGCCTGCGTGGAATCGTCGCCGAGACAAAATTGATCCGCTTCGGGCGACGTTGCCAATTCCTCCTCACGCTCTCCGAGCCGGCAACGGGCGCAACGGTGCGCTGCCGATGGTTCAACCTGCGCTACCTCCCGAAAATCCTGCAAGCCGGGCAAGATCTCGTCATCTACGGCCGGCCCCGCGCCATGAAAAAAGGCGGGCTTGTCTTCGATCATCCCGATTTCGAGGTGCTCGAAACCGATGCGCCGGATAGCGCACTGATCCACCTCAACCGCATCGCGCCCGTCTATCCATCGATCGGCCCGTGGAGTCCGCGCGCCCTGCGTCGTCTCCTCTTCGAAATTCTCGCGCGCCTGCACGACGAAAGCGTTCCCGCGCCCGGCGCAGCGGCCATCCGCGAGATCCATTTTCCTTCCTCCGCGGACAAACTCGAAAAAGCGCGCACCGCCCTCGCCCGCGAAGAACTTTTCGAGATGCAATGCGTGCTCGCGCGCCAGCGCGCGCGTCAGAACGCCGGTTCGGCTCCGGTCATCACGCGCGACGGGAAGTTGCTCTCCGACTTCGTCAAACATATGCCCTTCGCCCTGACCGGGGCGCAAAAGCGCGTGCTCGGTCAAATCTTCGACGACCTTGCGCGCGGTTGTCCGATGAACCGGCTTCTCCATGGCGATGTGGGCAGCGGCAAAACCATCGTTGCCGCCACGGCCATGCTCGGAGCCATTGCTGCGGGACACTCCGCTGCGCTCATGGCCCCGACGCAGGTTCTCGCGCACCAGCATTACGAAAATCTCCGCAAACTCTCCGAACCGCTGGGCATCCCCGTGGTCCTTCACACCGCGGCGCGCAAAGAGAAATCGGCCGCCGCGGGCCCGCGCCTCGTCATCGGAACTCACGCCCTGCTTTTTTCTCCGGAGACGGTCGGGAATCCCGCTCTCGTGGTCATCGACGAGCAGCACAAATTCGGCGTGCGCCAGCGCGCGAAACTCTCCGCGCAACAACCGCACCCCCACGTGCTCGTCATGTCGGCCACACCGATCCCGCGCACCCTGGCCCTCACACTCTACGGCGATCTCGACCTCTCACTCCTCGACGAAATGCCGCCGGGCCGCACTCCAATTCGCACGCTCGTACGTCCGCACGAAAAGCTGTCGGAAGCCGCCGACTTCCTGCGCAAGCAACTCGACGAAGGCAGACAGGCTTACCTTGTTTATCCCGTGATCGAGGAGGGAAAACGCAAGGAACTAAAAGCGGCCACCGCCGAATTCGCCAAATGGGAAAAACTCCTCTCCCCGCACCCCTGCGCGCTTTTGCACGGACGGGTCGACGCGGAAGAAAAAGACGAAATAATGCAAAAATTCCGCGCGGGCGAAATACGCGCGCTCGTCAGCACCACGGTGATCGAAGTCGGCATCGATGTGGCCAATGCGACGGTTCTGCTCGTGGAGAATGCGGAGAGATTCGGCTTGGCGCAACTTCACCAGCTGCGCGGGCGCGTCGGACGCGGCTCGGAAAAATCCTGGTGTGTCCTCCTCGCCGGCCAAGACGCCGAAGAGAAACTCGATCGTTTGCAGATTCTGGAAAAAGCATCCGACGGCTTCACCATCGCCGAAGCGGATCTCGAATTGCGCGGCCCGGGCGATTTGCTCGGAACCGATCAGACCGGACTTCCTCCCGTCCGCCTGGCCAAACTTCCGCGCGATCTGCCGCTGCTCGAAGAGGCGCGTGCCGAAGCGCAAAGACTCATTTCCGACGACCCCGCCCTCGCAACGCGCCCCGATCTGCAAGCGCGGTTGATAACTTGGGAAAAGCGTCTCTTCGCCGGAGTGGCGTGATTTTGTAGCGGCGCGTCTGTGACCGCCGGAACATTTTCTCGTTAAAGGCACCGGCGCTCACAGAGCGCCGCTACAAAATCAAATCCTTGCGATACTCAAGTTCGTGGATTTCCCCCGAATAAGGCCAATCCTCAGCTTGTGCCACCAGCCCAGCCCGCACCGGATTCGCCCGCACATAGTCCCACTTCTCCGAGTAGGACTCGCTTCCACGCATAACGTGGTCAAAGAATCCTTTTTGCCAATGCGGCGACGCCTCTTCGCGAGCACGCAAGATCTTGGACACTGCTTTCTTCAGCGATCCGATCCACGCGGAAAGACGCATACGATCGTCCTCGAGGACGACAAACAAATGCAAATGGTCAGGCATCAACACATAGCGCCCGACCCAAGCTCCATGGGCCGCACCATTACGAACAAAAAGCAGAAAAGCCTCGTGGACCAGATCGTTAGCCAAGAGTCGTCGGCGCTCTGCGGTGCAAGTCGTGACGAAGTATACCGGATACCTCTCGTAGACCTTCTCGAGTCTGCGCAAGCGCTCCGCCATCGATCCTCTTGTAGCGGCGTGTCTATGACCGCCGCAACCCTGCTTTGTTCAAGGCACCGGCGGTCGCAGACCGCCGCTACAATTATGGGGAAGTTGTCGGCGTCGGGTCGGCAGCAGTCGCACCACCCGTATCCACCACCGGGCCGCCGCCGTTGACCTCTACAACGGGCGTGCTCGAAGCATCGGGAGCGGACATCGGAGAAGGACTGGGCGTTGGCGTCGGCCAGGGCGGAACGATGTTCTCCCAGCGGTGCAGGGCGGCGTTGTTGGTCACGCCAATTTCGGCAAGTAACTCGCTGCAACGCTGGTGCCAACGGTCGAGGTCGGGAGGTAGCCGCTCCTTGTCGGCTGAACCAGGGAAGACGAGGTAAGTCACAGCCAAATCACTCACCGGTCTGGCCAGAGGAGTGCCCGTGTCCTTGATCTGGTTGCACAAACGCAGCGAGGCCTCGCCGACTTTGTAGGATGGACCGGCATCGCCGAGGATGGCGGGATACATTTTATCCCCGTGGATGACGACAGCGTAGTCGCCGAACTCGGGCTCGTCCGGACCTTCGCCACGCATCATAAAACCGGGCAGGACGATGGAGGGATCGGTTTTGGAAACGAGAAAACTCCATGTCTTCAGCTCCGTGAGCTTGCGATTCAATTCGTCGATGCGCTCTTTCAGCTGTGCTTTGCGCTCCGGCTTCGTTTCCGGTTTCTCCATCTCAGCGCGCGCGTCGGCGATGCGCTGTTCCGCGCGCGCGAGGAAGGGATTGGGCCGGTCGGTCGTCTTCCGCCAGCGGTAACTGGTTTGCGGTTGGAAAAACTGACCCGAGCCGTCCACCTCCACATTCCGGTCGCCGTCGGACCCGTCGACATTCACATCCATGTCGCCTTGGACAAAAAGGACGCGCCGGCCCGTTTCCGGATGCTTCATTTTCAGGATCGTGTCGCAGTCGTAGAAGTTGTGACGCGAAAGAATCTGGTCGATTTTTTCGAGGCGTTCTTTGAGCCAATCGAGCTTCAGGTCGTAGAGCTTGGCGAAATCGGGAGAGACCTGTGCCGTCTCGAGAAGTTGCGGAAGCGACGGCAGAAACTTTGGCAACTGCGGGTTGGCCACCTGGATGTCGCCGAGCGTCTTGGCCGCGCTTGGCATGCGGATATCGAGGTTGAGTTCGAGCCGGTAGGCATTGTCCTGCTTCCTGTCGCGCGCCGCGGTTGAGCCCGGCGAGGTTTCGAGCGTCCACTTGTATTGCAGCCCGTTGAAGATCATCCCGGTATCCATCGGCTTGCGCGGAACGAAGGGGGTCGGGATGGGTGTGGGCGCAGGCGTCGGGGTGGCAGTCGCCTTCGGTGTCGGCGTGGCCGAAGGAGTCGGTGTGGGGGTCGGTGACGGCGCGGGAGCAGGCTTGCAAGCCGAGAGCCCCAGCGCCGCAGCAAGGCAGAGAACAAACCGCATCCGCCTATGTCGTCAGCATGTCGCGCCCCTGTCCAGCCCAAGCGGAAATTTTTGCGGGACGCGGGAGGGTTTCGTGGTATTTTGCCCGGCCTGTCACGGGCTGTGGCTCAGCTTGGTAGAGCGCTTGAATGGGGTTCAAGAGGTCCCGGGTTCAAATCCCGGCAGCCCGATTTTCCGAGACTTGGGGAAACTGCTTCGGTCGGAAGAGGTTCGCTAAGACTGCGGAGTTTGTGAGGTTTGGCAGTTCGCGGGGAGTTCGCTACGGGTGCTGCGGGATACGAGAGACTCGAGGTCGCTGCCTACTCAATGCCCCACTCATAGGCTAGTGCAATGATCTTGTTGTCCCGGACGTACAACTGCACCGTGAAGCCAAGTCCAATGTTGACGCGTGATCCCCGCGTACGCGGAAGATAAGCCTCGAGTAGCTCTTCCTCGAATTTCGAGTCCTGCATGTGCTCCTCTATTTTCTTCAACTGGTCCGCATCAAGCGCAAGCCGCTTTATGGACTTTCCATCGTCCGTAACACGATCGAAATCCAAAAATCCGAGCTTGGACTCGCTGTGGTTCCATCCGTAATAGGCACCACCAGGAAAGCCCCATTCATAAATCATCACGTCATTGCCCTTACGCTGATTGTGAGGGTTGCCGAATATCTTGATCGCTTTATCGACTTTTTCACCAAGGCGAAGCCCTTTCACGGTCTCAAAGTGCCGAGCAGGGATTGGTTCGGCTTTGGTGAGCAAGTCTGACCAATTGGCTTTCTTTGACTCTAGTGAAGCAAACTTACCATCTCGTGTGAGTATTCGAAGCTCATCAAACAACTCATCAAGCGTGTTGCTACTGGAGAATAAGACCATCGAAGGAATCATTCCATCGGTATGGTGAGTGATAAATATACACTGATTCAACTCCGTGTTGCGAAAAAGGGCACCATCGAGCCTTACGGGTGATTCGTCCGGGTGTCCCGAGCGACGACTCAATTCCCACTCGGATACCTCATGGATATCGACCAGCTCATCGTCATCGACTGAAGGAGGATTCACAAAGAGTCGCTCCAATGTTTTGCCGGGAAGATCTTTGACCAAGCGAATACGACTCCTGTGCATGTAGCCCTTGTTGTCGAAGAAGTCCTTAACGCGCCACCAATCGGATTCCGCTGGTTCGCAGACAAAGAACTCATCCCTCTGTATCTTGAGAACAATTTCGGAATTGGCGTCCGGCTTAGACCGCATGTTGACGAAACCGTCAGGATCTTGGATGACTGCAAGCCTACCAGCTGTCGCTTGCTCTCCTTCAGCAGCAGTAACATTCACAAAAATGAGCGCTAGACATGCCAGAAGTAGAAGTTTGGTAGCGCGCATAGTCGCTCAAGCGGTGCTGCGGTTTTTGGACCCTAATTGCTAACCGTCACCTCTAGCGTTTGTTGAAGGCAAGCAGTAATACGAGTGCATCTCGCTGAAACTTCGGAGTTTTGCGAATTCGGCAGTTCGCAGTGAGTTTTAATACGTGAGCACGCTTGGTTCCTTGACATTCGCCTCACGCGGAGCAAATAGAGAGGCCGTGAGGTCGCTAACCCATCTTCTTAGGGCTACTTTCTTGCTGATTGTAGCTCTGACGACATCAACTGCTACATGCCTTTCACAATCTCAGCTTTATCAAGGCTACTTCCCATTTACTCCAGTTACCATTAGCTTACAGGTTAAGGGACTTGACGTCCAAAAATACGAGACAGTGGCCGGAACCACGGAAGTTCTATCCAAACCTGTAATTGCACGTTTCGGCAATCGCGATATTCTTCAATTGTTGGCTAGTGCTGACCTACTTCTTGGAAAAGATGGCCGGCCAACAAGAGACATTCGTGGATGGGCCCTCGTCGCTGGCGTTGGCTACAACCAGACACCTTGGCCTAAGCTCGAGGGCATTGGCTGCTACGCCGTCAATACTAACATTGTTAGCATTCAGCAATGGAACGGCTCGGACCTTTACGTGCCGGGCCTATCGCTGTTTGGCGGACTTAACGGCACGGACGCACAACCGACACTAGCGAAAATTCAAATCAATGGTAACGCTCCTTTTACAGCGATGAATTTGCGCGCGGAAGTTGGTGAGCAAACAACTGTCGTTAAAGGCCAAGCTAGCTTTGAGGGTCCAGTAGATATCGAAATCAAACTGCCCGACGAACAAGCGCCAACCGATCCGGAAAAAGTTAGAAGCATAAACCTACAAGGCCATATCAGTGGCGGGTTCAAGGGCTTCAACTGGCATCCAGACAAGCAGGGAAAAGAACCTCTCCAGAATACACTGCCCTTGCTACAAACGAGAGTCTCAGGATTGTCTGGAGTGCTGCTTAATTCACCCGAGGACGGCAGTAACATCTCGGTTCCTATGATTTTAACAGGCTCCATCACGCTAGGACCAACAAGGCTCATACCTTACATGTACGAGCGCTGACCGTCGGCGCTTTTCACCTCCAGACTGCTGTCGCACTTCGCACGGCACGGAGACCTTCCCATGGCTCGGCGAGACACGCGGTGCTTGATTGAAGCCAGCATCTAATGTGACAAGGCCGGTGATTGTCTATTAGGCCACAGCAGAGAACTCTGCGATCCTAAGGAGCTTCCGCCAATACGCTCAGGACCGACTTTTCAAAGCTGTAAGAATTTCCATTCTGCATCAGCTTCCGACGAATCTTCCCTCGAACATTTCTTAGCCATTCCCTCTGTCTGATCTTTCAAACCAGTTCGATGTCGAGAAAGCCTTTTGCATCAACATCTCGGAGAAGTATTTCGAGATTCTTCGGATCTCTGGGAAGCACGAGACCGTTTTGGATGTAGTCAGACTGAGCAACCGTTGGAAAGGATGCTGAAGGAGCTTCGAGTTTCTTTGCTGTCTGACTCACATGCCCACTTAAGCATTGCTGCACGGAGCTTTGACTATCCTGTGTTTTTCCAAGGAATCCGTATCTTCAGATCGATAGCGGCGATCCAAGACCAATACTGCGGTCTTCGTTTGAACGTTGCGAGTCCGCTACGAGATACCGACGAATTCGCCGAGCATCCTAAAGATCCAAAGAACATTGACGTTTTATGCGTTGAGCTATCAACGGCTCACGCATCGGAGTGGGTTCAAATCCCGGCAGCCCGATTTTCCGACAGTAAACCACTTCCATGAACCCGCACTCGGCCATCGACGCGCGCTCGCTCGAAATGGACCGGCTGTTCGCCCAGCGCCTCCGCGAGAATCCTGCTGTCCTGGACAAAGCTCGCAGTGTTTTGGCGAAATGGATGATGTCGTGCGATGCCAGCGTGCGCCCGGT
>JBILUI010000245.1:0-2823 GCA_044371145.1 Chthoniobacterales bacterium
TGTTCACGCCGAATTCGCGGATCTTGTTGATGCACGCTTGGCCGATCTCCGTGTCGGGAACGGCGGAGACAACAAAGGCGGGCAAACCGAAGTTCGCGACCGAAACGGCAGCATTCGCTTCGGCGCCAGTGTAGCCGACCTCGAACTCGGTGGCTTGTACGAAACGCTCGAAGCGCTTCGTGCCCAGTCTCATCAACAGTTCGCCGAAAAATACCGCGGATTTTGTCTTGTTCATGGTGAAAGTGGCTTCAATGACTGCGGGCTTTGCGCACCAGTTCGATGAATGCTTTGGCGTTTTCCGTGATCCGGTCGAACTCGCGTGCTGCGATCAGGGGCTTGCCGGCCAATTCGCCGCCAACGCCGACCGCACAAGCACCCGCCTTGATGAATTGCGGTGCCGTCTCGCGGTTGACCATGCCGGTGGGCATGATTTGGATGTCCGGGAACGGGCCCTTGAGGTCCTTGAAAAAGCCGGGGCCACCCACACCGGCCGGAAAAATTTTCACCACGTCGGCGCCCAGTTCCCATGCATTGAGCACCTCGGTCGGCGTCATCGCGCCGGGCATGCATGGAACGTCGTAACGTCGGCAGGTTTCTATAACGTCAGGGCGGACCGCTGGGGAGACGATGTAGTTGGCCCCCGCGAGGATCGCTGCACGCGTGGTGGCCGAGTCGAGAACAGTCCCGGCTCCAATCAGCACTTCGCCATCAAGCTGGTCGCATGCTTGCTCGATGACTTGCAGGGCTTTCGGCACCGTGAGCGTGATTTCGATGATGGTCACGCCGCCTTGCGCGAGGGCGCAGGCCACATCCACCAAATCGTCGGGTTTATCGGCGCGTATGACTGCTACGACGCCCGTTTCGTACAGGCGGCTGAGTGTTTCTTGTTTTTTGGACATAGCTGTTAAGGTTTCGAGTCTGCCTGTTGTGGCCGGTGCGCTCCGGGACATCTCGGGCGAAAGATCACCACTCCA
This sequence comes from Chthoniobacterales bacterium, assembly GCA_044371145.1. GTDB lineage: Bacteria > Verrucomicrobiota > Verrucomicrobiia > Chthoniobacterales > JACTMZ01 > JACTMZ01. The sequence goes on from JBILUI010000245.1 coordinate 975, forward strand.
CTGATCCTCCTGCATTCATGGCGAGATTGCCTCCGTCCACCGGAAGGAGGACGCCCGTGACCATCGATGCGGCGTCGGACGCGAGAAAAATGACGGGCCCGACAACTTCCTCGGGTTGGCCGAGACGTCCCATGGGGATGCCGTTGAGCACGGTTTTGACAAGTGCCGAAGCCTCGGGGTTTTCCAACTGTGCAGTCCACAGCGAGTTGATGAATTGGCACGGAAGCACCGCATTGACACGGATCCGGTGCCGCGCCCAAGCGAACGCAAGCTCGCGCGTGAGTTGTCCGACACCGGCTTTAGCCACTCCGTAGGCCATCGCGCCGCGCCCGAGGGAGTTTTCTCCGCCGATAGACCCGAAGTTGACAATGCTACCGGGGCGCCCGGCGGCGATCATGCGGCGGCCTGCTTCGCGGCAGGTGAGGAAGAAGCAGGTCAGGATGCCGTCCTGCAAGCTGCGGAAAGTTTCGAGCGACGTGTTCTCCGGATGTTGGCGCGGGAGAGGGCAGGCGACCGCGTTGACCAGGATGTCGACTAGGCCGAGCGCGGCTTCCGCTTTGTCGAAAAGCGACACGACCTCGGTTTCGCTTGTCGAGTCGGCGGCAAACCCGGCTGCGCGGCCTCCGGAGGCGACAATCTCTGCGCTGACGTGCTTCGCGCTTTCCTCGCGAAGATCCACCACGGCTACGCGGGCCCCGGCGGCGGCAAGGCCTTTGGACACAGCGGTTCCCAGCGAACCGGCGCCGCCTGTGACCATCGCGGTGCGGTTGCTGAGATCGAAGAGATTCGGAGTACTCATCGGTGTACGGCAGGACGGTGTCGCTTATTGATAGATCACATCCAGCACAACGCCCGTATCGTGGGCGAGGCCTTCGAGACGAACCATCACATGGTCCGGGAGAATCATGCCATCTTTGAGAGCCTCAGCGCGATGGTTCCATTCGAGTTCGCCGGGCAGCAGAATTCGCTCCGCTCCTTGCGCGCGCGGCGCGTTGCGGATGAAGCGTACAAGCTCGTCCATGCGGTTCTTGAACTCCTCCAAGTCGATATAGTGCGAGATATCGATAACGAGAAACGAATGGGATTGGTTGACGGGGGTCGAATCTTCGAGGACCCAACTGACGACTTGCGGGCCGAAAGCCCCGCCTGCGATGACACCTGTGAGAACTTCTATGAGCAGACTGATGCCGTAGCCCTTGTGCCCGGCCATCGGAAGAAGTGCGCCGACAGCCGGATAACCTTCAGGGTTCGTGGTCGGTAAACCATCTTTGTCGATGATCCATCCCTCCGGGATCGGTTTCCCCAGTTCACGGAGTGCATAAATTTTGCTCGCCGCGACGACGCTGGTGGCGATGTCCATCATGATCGTCGGCTCATTGTTGGTTGGGATGGCGTAACCGATCGGATTGGTGCCAAGCAGGGGAATGCGTGCGCCGGGAACCGTGACGCCCGGATCGACATTGGTGAAACTCAGGCCGATCATCCCGCGTTCGGCGGCGAGGTTGGCGTAATATCCTGCGCCTCCATAGTGTCCGCTGCTTCGCACTGCGACGAAGGCGACACCGTTCTTTTTGGCTTTGCTGATGGCCATTTCCATGGCTTGGACAGAAACCACGGCCGGCATGGTCTGCTGCGCGTCGATGAGCGCGGAACCGGCGGCGTCGCGAACGACGACTGGTTTGTTGGTGAGACTCATCCGGCCGTCGCGGTAGTTTTTCAAGAGTCCGCGGATCTGCTTACTTCCATGCGTGAAAACGCCCCACGTGTCGTTGGTCGCAAACACCCGGGCGGTCGTGCGGGCGTCCTCCTCCGCAAGGCCGCTTGTCTTCATGGCCTCGATGAGGAAAGC
>JBILUI010000229.1:0-2513 GCA_044371145.1 Chthoniobacterales bacterium
GTCGCCGGTGGTGGCGCTGACGAACTGGGGAGGGATGCGACCGCGATCGATGGCAACGCGCAAGGCACGGGCACTTGGGAAGTGCAGTGCTCGGGCCGCTTCCGACAGGGGCAGCCAGGGGCTGCTGCTGAGTGTTGGCTTCAGCTCCAGCCTCGCCTGAATCACATTCAGCTGGGCACAGATGAGATTGAGTTGCTGCCGGATGTCATCCGCAGCTGTCAGCGATGTGCTCATGTCAGTTGGATTCGCACGACACCATTTGAGCCCCTGAGTTCAGCGAATAAGCGCTGCTGAACCGTGCAGACCGTGCAGATGTCCAGGACTTGCACGGTCTGCACGGTTCTGAGGCATCCACAGAGGTCTCTCTGGGGTTCAAATGAAAAAGCCGCAGCGAAGTTCGCTGCGGCCCCGTGTTCGTGGTGACCTGATTATGGCATCTCCGGCGATTGCTGCGGCTGCTTTCTGCTGCGCTGTTCCACAACAGAAAGGCACATTTCGGGCTACTTTCTGCCAGGGGGCTCGCCCATGACCCCCTGCGATTACGGCGCACTGAGGGAGGCAGCCGGTCGTCTGTCCCGGCTGGGGCTCAGCCTGCAGACGGTGATTCCAGTCGCGCTGCCCGCCGACTCCTATCCGATAACCAGGCTGAACAGCCAAACCGGCCAGAGAGAGATTCAGCGTGACAAGAACGGGCATCCTCTACCTGCTTTTGTCGGCAAGAACCCGAGTTTCTGGCTGGCCGATGGTGAGCCGAGATTGACAAGTCAGTGCAAACCGGCTGATGAACCTGAGGTGTTGAAACGCCTTGAGGTCGCCGAGCGTCTGGGGCGGCCGATCGGGCTCGCCGTCATCCCGTCGAAGGATGTGGTGGTCATTGATTTTGATCGCAAGAACTACCCAAGCCAGGAGGCTCTGGATCAGGACTGGATGCGCCTGCTGGATCTCTGCCCGGAGCTCACACAGAGCCGCATTGAGCGCACGCCCGGCGGTGGGGTCCACATTTACGTGAGGCCGGCTGACGGGATGGCCAGCTGGCGCACCGCAGCGGGGAAACTGCACTGCAATTTCACGACCGTTCCCGGCGGTGACCACTGTGGTGAGGTCCTGGCCGGCACCCGGGTGTGTGTCTGTGCCCCGACCCGCAACGGATCCGGCGGCTATGAGCTGGTCAATCCCGATTACGCCTACAGCCTGGTTGAGGTCAGAAACCTCGGGGCCGTGGGCATCTATCCCCGGGCCAAAGCGACCGGGGCGACCACGGAGCCGCGGCAGAGGCAGAAGCGATCCATAGGCCAGCGGCCGCAGGCCTCTGCGTCGGCGGTTCCGGCGCTGGCGGAGTTGATCGGCAGCAAGGCCAGGGAAGTGCTGGATGGTGGCAGCCCCTATCGGAGCAGTGAGGGGGCGGGAGTGGACCGCAGCGCCCAGCTCACCGGCTTTGTGAAGGAGGTGTACAGCTGGGTCAACCTGCTCAATCAGGAGGGGCTGAACTACGGCGGCAGTCCTGACGAACTGATCCAGCAGGCCGTGACGGCCCTGGCCATCGAGGACAAGTGGGATCGGGTGCTGGCCACGATCGATCAGGGTGATTGCCGGCATCACGACGCCGATGTCGCCCTGCGCCGCTACCGCCGCCTGATCGGCGGGGCCTGCGGGGGGCGCGGCCCCACTGAATCCGCAAGCGCGCGCCCCGCTGCTGCAGCGCAGGTCAAGCCGACGCTGCAGCAGGTCCTTGAGGCGCTGGCGGAAGAAGGTCTCAGTGGCTCGGAGCTGTCCTTTCGGCAGGAGCGCATCGCCGGCGACCACGACCGCAGCCTGCGGGATGTGCAGGGGCTTTACCGGGAGCTGATCCAGGAGCAGGAAGCAGCCCTCGATGCCGATGACTCCCTCGATCAGCTGGAGCAGCTCGGCGCCACGGTCGACCTCGATGTCCGCTCCCTGATCCCACCGGTGCTGGTTGGGGCGCTGGAGGGGATCCGCCATAGCCCCGAATTTCAGCACAGCACGCTGCTGGCCGTTCTGCTGGCCGGCTTTTCAGCCGCCTTGCCCCTGCGCAGCTGGATCGAGCTGGATCCGGCTGAAGACTTCAGCCAGCCCTTGACGCTCTGGGTGCTGCTGCTCATGCCCAGTGGTGAGCTCAAGACCCCATTGCTGAACAGGCTTCTGGTCAAGCCCTGGCAGCAGAGCGTGGATGCGGTGGTGGAGCAGGCCCACAAGCGGCAGGTGGAGGAGTGGGAACTCAGGAAGCAGGACGCCGAGAACGGAGATGGACCACCACCTGGGGCCAGACCGCGGCTTCCGCAGGCCCTGGTGACGGAGGACATCACCGTGCAGGGAATGGAGGTTCACCTGGAGATCCACGACAGGTGGGCCAACCGCTCCGTCTGCCTCTGGCTTGACGAGGCCGCGGCGGCCCTGCGGCAGATGGCCGATCCAGCCCGGGCTGGGACGGATGCATCCCTCGGGGGCTGGTTGCTCTCCCGTTATGACGGCACCGGTGCCCGCGGCGCCAAGGT
>JBILUI010000004.1:0-37249 GCA_044371145.1 Chthoniobacterales bacterium
CAGGTGCCGCCGGCGCGGTCCATTTCGACGCACGCCACTTTTTTGCCGAGCTGGGCGGCGCGGATCGCGCCGACATATCCGGCGGGTCCGCCGCCAACCACGATGAGATCGTAAGCCATAAGAACGCGTAGAATGCCTGTTTTCGGGATGCAGACTCAAGGAGTAATGGGATGCAAAGTTTTGGCCAAGGCCTGTCTCGCAGACTCGGCTCAGTGTTCAGTGTTCAGTTTTCAGGAAAGCCGGTAAAGTTGCGGGATGCCGGAACTTGCCGAGGTGGCTTTTTATTCCAAGAAGTGGTCGCCGGGGCTCGGGGATCGGGTGGTCGAGGTGGTTTGCCGGGAGCGGGCGCGGATTTACCGGACGGCCGAGCCGGCCAAAATTCGGCGTGGACTGAAGGGAAAAAGGCTCACAGGTATCGAAACGAAAGGAAAACAGATGCGCTTTCTCTTCGAGGAGGCGAGCTTGGGGTTGCATTTGGGGATGACGGGAAAATTGCTCGTGAAGAAGGGAGATCATGAGCCGGGGAAGCACGATCACTTGGTCATCCGGCAAGAAAAGCGGTCGCTTGTTTTTCGAGATGCGCGGATGTTCGGGGCGCTGAAGTTCGAGGAGAGCGCCGAACCGGTATGGTGGACATCCCTTCCGCCCGAGGTGGTCTCGAGAACTTTCACCCTCAAGGCGGTGGCGGATCATTTGCGCCGGCGCAAGGGCAGTCCGCTCAAGGCGGTGCTGTTGCAACAGGAGCGGTTCCCCGGAGTGGGCAATTGGATGGCCGATGAAATTCTTTGGCGGTGCAAGTTCCATCCCGCGCGGAAAGCAGGAACGCTCGACGAGGAAGAAGCTGAAACTTTTTGGCGCGAGACGAAACAACTGTGCCGGGATGCATTGAAAATTATCGGCGACAAATACGGGCGTCCGCCGGCCTCATGGTTGCTTCGCCACCGCTGGCGGCGGGGAGGAAAGTGTCCGAGGGATGGAGCGACGCTCGAGCGCGCGACAATCGGAGGCCGGACGACGGCGTGGTGTCCTGAATGTCAGGGTGACAATCCCTAGCCGAGAACGGCAGAGCGCTCCGCAGGCTCGAGTTCGCGCCATTGGCCGGGAGCGAGGTTTGAGGGGATATGGAATTGGCCGATGGTGACGCGGATGAGGCGGAGGGTCGGGAAGCCGACGGATGCGGTCATTTTACGCACCTGGCGGTTGCGGCCTTCACGCAGAGCGAGTTCGATCCAACTGGTGGGGATGTTTTTCCGTTCGCGAATGAGCGGATCACGCGGCGGGACATCGGGATGGATTTGTTTTGCTTCGGCGGGAAGGGTTTTGCGTCCTTCGATAACCACGCCGGCGCGCAATTGTTGCAACGCACTTTCGGTCACCTCCCCTTCCAATTGCGCCCAGTAGGTGCGTGGGTGGGCGTTTTTCGGATCAAGAAGTTTGGTGTTCAATCCGGGTTCGTCGGAGAGAAGGAGCAGGCCCTCGCTGTCACGATCGAGACGCCCGAGGGCGTAGACGTTTTTCGGGAGAACGAATTCGGACAACGTGCGCTGTCCGGGATGATCCGGCGTGAACTGCGAAAGGACGCCGTAGGGTTTGTTGAGTGCTAAGAGCACAGTTGGCAGTAGCCAGTCGTCAGTATTCAGCAAGAAAAGCTGAAGATAATCGAAGCGTAGAACGTCAGAGCAACAGCAGCGCCGGTTTTTCGACCAGGCGGCGGAGGGCGTTCATGTATTCCGCGGCTACGGCGCCGTCGACCACGCGGTGATCGCCGCTGCCGGAAATGATCAGGCGGTGACCGACGACGATTTGATCGTGCTCGTTGACAACGGCCTGCTTGGTGATCGCGCCAACGCCGAGGATGAAGGACTGCGGGGGATTGATGATGGGCAGAAAATCATCGATGCCGTAACCACCGAGGCTGGAGAGCGTGATGGTGCCGCCTTGGTATTCTTCGGGTTTCAACTTTTTGCCGCGGGCCTTGGCCGCCAGTTCTTTCATTTGCGCGCTGACTTCGCGGAGGGAAAGTGTGTTCGCTTTTTTGATCACCGGAGTGATCAGTCCGTCCTCGATGGCCACGGCGACGGCGAGGTTGACGTCGGCATATTCGATGATGGCATCGCCATCGTAAGCCGCATTGATTTTCGGAACTTCGGCCGCGGCACGGGCGGCGGCGAGGAGGATGAAATCGTTGACCGTGAGTTTTTGTCCGCCTTCCTTCTCCGCCATGGCATTGAGTTCCTTGCGCAGGCCCATGAGCGGTCCGCCGTCCATCGTCACGCTGAGATAGAAATGCGGGATCTGGGTTTTGCTGGCGAGGAGGCGCTCGGCGATCGTCTTCCGCATCCCGGTGAGCGGGATGGATTTTTCTTCGCCGGCGATGCCGCGGGCGGCGCGGATGGCGGGTGCGGCGGAAACCGATCCCCCCACCCCTCCAGTCGGCGCGGTTTCGACATCTTTCCTGACAATGCGCCCGGCAGGTCCGGTGCCGGTGATGGCGGAAAGATTCACGCCGCGCGATGCGGCGATCTTGCGGGCCAGCGGGGAAGCTTTGATGCGGCCGTTGGCAGCAGGTGCGGCGCCGCGCGGTGCGGGGGCCGCGGGAATTTTCGCGGCGGGTGCGGCCGTTGCGGCGGGCGCGGAAGTTTTCTTTTCCGCCGCGGCGGGTTTGCTCTTTGCGGCGCTGTCGGCGGTTTCGCCATCGCCGAGAATGAGGGCGATGCGGTCGCCCACTTTGATCACGGCACCTTCCTCGACATACAGTTCGCTGATCGTTCCGTCGTCGAACGATTCCATTTCCATCGTTGCTTTGTCCGTTTCGACTTCGGCCAGGATGTCCCCGACTTCGACTTTATCGCCTTTCTTTTTGCGCCATTTGACGAGCGTGCCCTCGAGCATGGTGTCGCTCAGTTTGGGCATGGTGACGGCGGGCATGGAGGAAAGTGAAAAGTAAAAAGTGAAAAGTAAAAAGTGGAAAAGCGACCCGCTCAGCAAACGGCGAGGACTTTTTGGATGACGCGGTCGGCGGTGGGGAGTTGCTGCTTTTCGATCGGGGGACTGTAAATGGCCGGTGCGTCGAGCGAACAGACGCGTTGGATGGGCGCGTCGAGGTCGTCGAAGGCGTGTTCCTGGATCATGGTGGCGATCTGCGAGGAGACGCCGCAGAAAGGTTTGTTCTCGTCGACGAGAACGGCGTGGTGCGTTTTGCGCACGCTGTCGAGGATGGTCTGCTCGTCGAGCGGACGGATGCTGCGAAGATCGACCACTTCGGCGGAGATGTTGAACTCCTCGTGCAGGCGGTGCGCGGCGGCGAGCGAGGTCAGCACGGCGCGTCCGTGGGCGATGAGCGACACGTCCGTGCCCTCGCGTTTCACGTCAGCCACGCCGATCGGGATGAGGTATTCGCCTTCCGGGACTTCACCCTGGTCGCCGTAGAGGAGGGTGTTTTCCATGAAGCAGACCGGATCGTTGTCGCGGATGGCAGTCTTCATGAGGCCCTTGGCATCGTAGGGCGTGGCGGGGCAGACGACTTTCAGCCCCGGCGTGTTGGCGAAAAAGTTTTCCGGCGTGTGCGAGTGCGTCGCGCCAACATTGGTGCCGCCATTGGCCGGGCCGCGGATGACAAGCGGGCAATTGATCAGTCCGCCGGACATGTAACGCACGCAGCCGGCGTTGTTGATGATCTGGTCGTAAGCGACGTAGGCGAAACTCCAGAACATGAGTTCCATGACCGGGCGCAGTCCCATCATGGCCGCCCCCACCCCGAGACCGATGAAGCCTGCTTCGCTGATCGGTGTGTCGACCACGCGTTTGTCACCGAAGCGTTTCCATAACCCTTCGGTGACCTTGTAGGCGCCGTTGTATTCGGCGACTTCCTCGCCCATGAGGAAAACATTTTCGTCGCGCGCGAGTTCCTCGGCGAAGGCGTCGTTCAGGGCTTGGCGATAGGTGATGACGGGCACGGGAAAAAAGTGAAAAGTTAAAAGTTAAAGGTCAAAAGTAAGGACGCCTTAGTCGTTGAAGAAATGGCGGCCGGTTTTCCCGGCTTCCGTCCCCATGTCGACCTCGTAGTAGATGTCGTCGAAAATGTCCTGCACCTCGGGGAACGGACTGTCTTCGGCGAACTGCACGGCCGCGGCGGTTTCTTCCTTCGCGGCTTTGTCGATCTTGGCGATGATTTCCTCGGTCGCCACCCCCTCCTCTTTCAGGCGGTTTTCCCACAACGTGATCGGGTCGTGGTTCTGCTTGTAGAATTCGATTTCCTCGGGCGAGCGGTATTTCTTGGCGTTGGCATCGGCGACCGAGTGTCCGTAGTAGCGGTAGGTGTCGATCTCGAGCACGCACGGTTTGCATTTCTCGCGGGCGCGTTCCATGGCATCCCAGGTCTTGGCGCGCACTTCGTAAAGATTCTCACCGTTGACCAGGTCCCAATCCATGTCATAACCCGCGGCCCGTTCGGCCAGGCAGGACTTGATGGCCGACGAGCGCGCGAGGCTCGTGCCCATGGAGTATTGGTTGTTCTCGATGATGTACACCACCGGGATCTCCCAGAGCGACGCGAGGTTGAGCGACTCGTGGAAAACGCCCTGGTTGACCGCGCCGTCGCCCAGGTAAGTGAGACAGCAACCCTTGAGGCCCTTGTATTTCAACGCGTAGGCGATGCCGAGGCCGAGCGGGGTTTGTCCGGCGACGATGCCGTGTCCGCCCCAGTAGCGTTTGTCCGGCGCGAAAAAGTGCATCGACCCGCCCTTGCCCTTCGAGCATCCGGTCGCTTTGCCGAGGAGTTCGGCCATGCATTCGTTCATCGACATGCCGACGACGAGCGCGTGGCCGTGATCGCGGTAAGCGGTGATGGCGTGGTCGTTCGGACCCATCAGCGCACAGGTGCCGACCGCAACGGATTCCTGCCCGATGTAAAGATGGAGGAAGCCGCCCATTTTTCCCTGCTGGTAAAGCTTGAGCGACGCCTGCTCGAAGCGGCGGATGCGCAGCATGTCGGCAAGGAAGCCGAGTTTCTGCTCGGGCGTCAGTTTGGCGTTGATCTGAGCCTTGGCGTAATCGACAGGGCTGGACGTGGTCTTGGGTTTTTCGGCTCGGGCTACGCTCACGATAGGTGTATTTGGTTGCTTCGAGGAGATTCCACTCAGCAAACAGTGTGCCTGAAGGGAGCGAAAATGTTGCGGAAAAAAAGTTTTTTGGCAACGCGAAACAGGAGGGGAAAGCGACACAGGAACTTCACGTCATGACGCGGCGCGCGTGTGGCGAGCGCGTCGAGCAAACGATGTGCGGCTTGCGCACGGTGGGCGAGACTTCTACATTCGCGTCTTGTCAGCCAAGCCCGCGGCAACGACCGGGAAACGCCTCGCGGCGAAGAATTTGGCCAAAAATTTACGCAAGTGACTGACAAAGAACTACTTGAGATAGCAATCAACGTCGCCAAGCGCGCTTACGCGCCGTATTCGAAGTTTTTCGTTGGTGCGGCCCTGGTGACCAAGGACGGGCGCGTCTTTGGGGGATGCAATGTGGAGAACATCAGCTTCGGCCTGACTATCTGCGCCGAGCGCAATGCGGTCTTCGCCGCGGTCGCTGCGGGCTGCCGCGAATTTACCAAGATCGTCATTGCGGCCGACACTCAGGAACCTGCCTCGCCTTGCGGTGCTTGCCGACAGGTGCTCGCCGAGTTTGATCCGGACATGGAGGTGATCCTCGGAACCTTCCGCGGCAATACAATAGCCTATCGTCTCTCGGAATTACTTCCCCGCCCTTGCACTGGCATTTTGGATCGTCCCTAACGTTCCACGTGGAACATAGCGAGAGTATGTACGAGTATCCGGAGACCTTTGATGTGCTCGTTTTGGGCGCTGGGCATGCCGGGGTCGAGGCAGGTCTGGCCGCCGCGCGGTTGGGGGCCAAGGCCGGCATCCTCACGCAAAACTTGGACACCATCGGGCAGATGTCCTGCAATCCGGCCATCGGTGGATTAGCCAAGGGACATATGGTGCGGGAGATCGATGCGCTCGGCGGGGTGATGGGTCAGAACACCGATGCGACAGGGATCCAGTTTCGGATGCTCAACGCGCGCAAAGGTCCGAGCGTGCAGGCCCCCCGGGCCCAGTGCGACAAGAAAGCTTACCAGTTCCGGCTCAAATGGGTCCTGGAGCACTCCCTCAACCTCAACCTCCTCCAAGGCAATGCGGTGCGGATTCTCGTCGAGAACGATGCGGTGGTCGGCGTCGAAACAAACCTCGGCCTGCGCTACCTGGCGCGGTCCGTGGTGGTGACCACCGGCACCTTCATGCGAGGACTCCTCCACGTCGGTCTGCAGCAGACGGCTGGCGGGCGGATGGGGGATGCGGTTTCGACCCTGAGTGATTCCCTGCGTGAACTCGGGTTGTCCGTCGAGCGGTTCAAGACCGGAACCCCTTGCCGCTTGCTCGGACGGACCATTGATTTCTCCCAGTGCCAGCGTCAGGATGGCGACTCCCCTGCCCCCACCTTCAGCTTTTTCCCGGAGGAGTTGGCCGAGGAAGCCGGCGGTCCGTTTAGTCTGAACCGCTGGGCGGACGGACAGTTCCACGTGGAACAAATGCCCTGCTGGGTCACCTACACCAACGACCGCACGCACGAGATCATCCGGGCCAACCTCGACAAGTCGCCCATGTATGCCGGGATCATCGAGGGCGTCGGACCGCGGTATTGTCCGTCCATCGAAGACAAGGTGGTCCGCTTCGCCGACAAGGACCGCCACCAACTTTTCCTCGAACCTGAAGGCCGCCAGACCGGCGAGTATTACGTCAATGGCGTCTCGACCAGCTTGCCATTCGAGGTGCAGCTAGCCTTCATCCGGTCCGTGCCTGGACTGGAAAACGCGCACATCCTACGGGCCGGTTATGCCGTCGAGTATGATTATTGTCCTCCGACCCAGCTCCAGCCGACCTTGGAAACCAAAGCCGTGGCCGGACTCTACCTGGCTGGGCAGATCAACGGGACTTCGGGCTACGAGGAAGCGGCGGCGCAGGGTTTGGTCGCCGGGGCGAATGCGGCGCTCAAGTTGGATGCCAAGCCCGCGTTCCACGTGGAACGTTCCGAGGGCTACATTGGCGTGCTCATCGATGATTTGGTCACGCGTGGCACACCCGAGCCGTATCGCATGTTCACCAGCCGGGCGGAGTTCCGTTTGCTCCTGCGCCAAGACAATGCCGACTTGCGCCTGGCCGACAAGGCGAGGGGAGCGGGGCTGATTTCCTCCGAGCGTCACGCCAAGATATCGGTGAAAGCTATTGCTATTCAAGGACTTAAAGAACATTCACAAAGTATTCGCCACGAGGGCGTTACCATTGCCCAATGGATCCGTCGTCCGGAGAATTTCGTCTCCGCGCTGCCGGAGGATATCCGACGTTTGGCTGCGGCGGACATTTGGGCGCAGGTTGAAACGGACCTCAAATACGAGGGCTACATCCGTCGCGAAATGGAATCCGTCGCGCGCCATCAGCGCCAGGAAGAGCACCCTGTGCCGATGGATCTCGATTACGCATCGATCCCCGGACTGCGCAACGAGTCGCGACAAAAGCTTACGCAGATCCGTCCATCCACCCTCGGCCAAGCTTCGCGCATCAGCGGCGTGACCCCGGCCGATGTGGCTTTGCTTTCCGTGTGGATCCGCAAGCAAAAGGGAGCGAAACAAGTCGTCGGCGCATGAAGACACGCACGCTCGGCAAAGACGGATTCACCATCGGCGAGGTCGGTCTCGGATGCTGGCAGTTCGGCGGCGATTGGGGGGCGATGGACGAGGGGACGGCGGATGAAATTCTGTCAGCTTCGCTCGCCTGCGGCGTGGATTTTTTCGACACGGCCAATGTTTACGGCGGGGGACGGAGCGAGGAGTGGATCGGAAAATTTCTGTCCGGGCGCGGCGAGAGCGCGGTGGTCGCGACGAAATACGGACGCGGTCCCGCGGCGTATCCGGACAAATACACCGAAGAGGGATTGCGCCAAGCCATCGACGAATCGCGCCGCCGCCTGCGCGTCGGGGCGATCGAGTTGCTGCAACTCCACTGTATCCCGATATCCGTGTTGCTCGCCGGGGAAGTCTTCGACTGGCTGCGCCGCGCGCAGGCGGATGGAATCATCCGTCATTTCGGCGCGAGCGTGGAAACGGTGGAGGAGGGGATGCTTTGCCTCGGACAGCAGGGACTGCTTTCCCTGCAGGTCATCTTCAATTTATTTCGCCAGAAGCCGACTGCGGAGTTGTTTCCCCGCGCACGCGAGGCCGGCGTCGGCATCATCGTGCGCCTTCCGCTGGCCAGCGGGTTGTTGTCGGGGCGGTTCGACGCGGCGACAAAATTTTCCGCGACCGATCACCGCAACTACAACCGGGACGGCCAAGCCTTCAACGTGGGCGAAACCTTCGCCGGGCTGACGCTGGCCAAGGGCGCGGAGTTGGTCGGCCGGCTCAAACCGCTCGTGCCGGCGAACATGACCATGGCGCAAATGGCCATGCGCTGGATTTTGGATCACGAGGCGGTCTCGGTCGTCATTCCCGGTGCCAGCTCGGTGGCGCAGGCGAAGGAAAATGCCGCGGTGTCTGCTCTTCCGCGGCTGTCTGGTTCGCTCCACGAGGAGCTCGCAAGATTTTACCGCGACGAGGTTCACGAGCACATCCGCGGGCCCTACTGATTTTTTCTCTTAACAAACGGCCGGCCCGTGCGTTGACCCGGTGTGAAGCATGTCCCCCGAAACGATCATTACTGAAGCGCTCGAGCGCTATGAACGGATACTGGTGAGCTACGCCAAGGAAATCACCGGCGATCTCGAGTCGGCCCGCGATGCCGTGCAGGAGACGTTTCTGCGCCTCAGCCGCCAGGATGTGGTCGCCTTGGAGCCGCGGTTGCGTCCGTGGCTCTTCCTCGTCTGCCGCAACTGCGCCCTCGACCATCGGCGCAAGATCGTGCGCTTCAGCACCGAGCCGATCGAGGACATGGATTTTGCCAGCAGCGAACCCGGACCGGATCGCCGCGCCGTCGCGGCGGAAGATGCCGATCGCCTGCGCGAATTGGTCGCAGGGCTGCCGCGGCAGCAGCGCGAGTTGATCAAATTGAAATTCGAGGCCGGCCTCAGCTACAAGGAAATGGCCGAGGCTTTGAAGACGAGTGTCTCCACGGTCGGCGTGCAGCTGCACGACGCGGTGAAAACTTTGCGCCGCCAATGGCTGGCCGAAAACAGCGATATCCTGCCGACATGAACAAAACGAAAACCACCGCCTACGCGCTGAACGAATTGCACGGGAAAGAGCGCGACGCTTTCGAGTCCGATCTCGCCGCGGATGCGGATTTGCAGCGCGAGTTGCAATCGACATCGCGCGTCGCCGACGCGCTCGAGCAGATCATGGTCGAACCGCGGGAGGGCCTCGAGCCGCAGGCGCGTGAACGTTTGATCCGCGCCATCGCGGAGAACCAGAGGATTTTCCATCAGCGCCGCAAAATCGTGCGCTTCGCCGTGCCGGTATCTTTGGCCGCCGCCGCTTCGATCGCGCTGCTGTTGTTGGTTTCGGGGGGAACAACAACGCAGGGACCTGCGGTCGCGGCGGCGAGCGTGCCGGAGGCGGAATCAACCATTGCCAAAAGTCTCGATGCCAGAGCGATCGATCTCATGCACGCGGTCGGAATGCCCACTCCCGGCCAACCGCAAGTGCGTCAGAGATCCCTTCTCTCGAGCGAGGAAATTCCCTTGTGGGGGGGTGGACCCCAAGGTCTGCCTTGGACTTCCATGCCCGTTGCTCCATGAAACCGGGCAAAAACGAGAAACCGTTTGCTTTTCGGGCAACGCCAACGGAGAAGTAGCAAGCTGGTTATGAGACGCCTTCTCCCCATCGTTGCCCTGCTTCTTCCTTTTTCCGCGCGGGCGGATGACAGAGCTGTCGTGTGGGAACCGGCGCGGATTCTCGATGTCGAGCAGATCGTCGAATCGGGCGCCTTTGTGCCGCTGCCCCGGCAGACGATGTTCAGCGATTTCCGTTACCCTTTTCTGCAGGAAGACGGTTCTGTGGTCTTCATCGCCAACGACAATAGCGATTCGCGTGGCTACCACGGCATTTACCGCATCTCCCGCCGCGGTGAGGTCGGCAAACTGGCCGAGGTCGGCGACCATTTCGCCAACGACGGTGCCGGACTGACGTGTTTTTCCGGTCTTCGCGTGGCGGGTGGCCGCGCCGTCTTCCGCTGCGGGCTCGATGACGGCAGCACCGGGATCGGCATGTGGGAAGACGATGTTTTGATTCTCCTCGCCCGCTCGGGCGACCCGACAGGCTTCGAGGAACTGGGCTACCCGGGGTTGTCCGAGCAAGCGGTCACGTTCCTTGCGCATCGTGCGGGGAAAGTCGGCGAACTTTACGCCGTCGACTTGGGTTCGTTTCCGCGTATTCCGCGGAAAGTCGTCGACACCTCGGCTCCCATTCCCGGCAACGCGGGAAAGTTATTCGGCAGTTTCGGTTTCCAACAGGACGCGGACGGCGACAGCGCGGTCTTCCGCGGGTTCGACGTGAATGCCCGCGAGCTGCTCCGTCAGACGGGCGGAGAGAGAAGCGCCTTGGGCGGCGTCTTCCGGAAAAATATCCGCGCGGCGGCTCCTCCGGTCAAAATCATCGACACGACCACCCCGCTACCTGGTGCGTCGGACGGAGCGACTTTCGCCGAGTTGCAGAACGCCATCCCGTGCGACGGCACGGTGGTGATTCCTTCATGGTCGCCCGAACGCAGCGGCATCTATTTCGTCGGACGGGATGGAAAACCGCTTCTCGTGGCCGACACGGCCACGCGGATTCCCGATCTTTTCGAAGGCCCTTTCACCGGTTTCAACAAATGGGCGGCCAATTGCGCTCCGTGGGTCATTTTCCGCGGTTATGCGGATGGTGGTTACGAAGGGCTTTTCGCCATGCACATGGAACGCAGCGAACTATTTCTTCTCATCGACACCAACACCGAGCTTGGCGGCAAAAAAGTCTCGGGCTTCGAGCTGAGCTGCGCGCCCAAACTCGGCGAGGATGTGGTTTTGGCCATCGACTTCACCAGCGGAAAGTCCGGCCTCTACCAACTCAAATTCGGCGACGGGTGGGGACAGGCCGTCTTCCGCAAGGAAATCGGCCATCAAGACAAAGCGGGGAACGAGATCGATGAGGTCGGACGATCCGATGAGAAACTTTACGATTCCGCGCCGCTCGCCGTCGCGGAGGACATTCCGTCGACTTCCGCCCCGGAAGACTCGGGCGTGACAGCCGAACTGCTGGAAGAAGGTTCTTTCCGGATGGTGGGCGACGGCAATGTCTACAGGGCTTCCGAAGCTGCTACGGGCAAAGCGAACGAATTCGACGAAACCGAACTGTTGCAACGGAGCGACACCTTTCCCGCGCGCAAAGGACTCAATTTCGGCTACCGCTACATGCTGCGTTCGGCTGGTGAGGACATTTGCCATGCCGAAGGCCTCGATATGCTCATCACGCACCCTCCCATCACCGGACCAGACGGGGTGGCGCGGACTTCCTCGCTCATTCCGATGGATGTTTGTTTCCGTGACGGCAAGGCAGATGACTTCCTGATTTACGGTCTGGAAGAAGACCATGAAGTCTTGCCCGGCCAATGGACTTTGCAGGTGCGGAAAGACGGCAAAGTCTTGATCTCCCGATCTTTTACCCTGCTTTAGAAGCTCGCGGATCCCGGAGTGCGCGGGATTCTTCCTAATAAAATCGCGTTTCATGCGTTGACTAACAAAGGCGCATGACCCCCGAGCAGTTCATCACTGAAGCGTTGGATCGTTACGAGAGCATGCTCATCGGGTATGCCAAAGAAATAACCGGGGATGTGGAGTCGGCGAAGGACGCGGTGCAAGAGACCTTTCTCCGTCTCAGCAAGCAGAACCTCGAGGTGCTGGGACCGCGCCTTAGGCCCTGGCTTTTCGTGGTTTGCCGCAACTGCGCCCTCGACCACGTCCGCAAAATCGTCAAGTTCACCCCCGAAGCGGTCGAGGACCACGACCCCGCCAGCGAGGAGCGTTCGCCGGATGAGCAGGCGATGACCAGCGAAGAAAGCGTGCGTCTGCGCGAGATGGTGGCGCGTCTGCCACTACAACAGCGGGAATTGATCAACCTGAGATTCGACGCGGGCCTCAGCTACAAGGAAATCGCCGAGGCCTTGAAAACCAGCGTTTCGACTGTCGGTGTCCAACTGCACGACGCGATGCAGACCTTGCGTAACCAGTGGAGTTACGAAACCTCGGAGGGAGCAGCATGACCAAAGATCCTCGCATCACCGCATACGCCCTCGGCGAAATTGGCGCCGCCGAGCGCGAGCAGTTTGAGATGGAAATGGCGGAGTCCGACCTTCTTCAAAGCGAAGTGGACGCCATGCTTCACCTCGGCAGGAGGCTGGAGGCTCTTCCCAAAAACACGCAGCGCTTCGATTCCACGACCCGCGAGAAGTTGATCGCCGACTTTGCGAATAAACAGAAGGCGCGCAAGACGGGCAGGAGCTCGTTAATCGTCGTGCTCTCGGCAACTTTGGGCGTCGCCGCGGCGTTGGTGATTTTTTCGGGGCTCGGCAACTTCGATTTGGGGAGCTTTCAGTCCGGTTCTGGCCCTTGGGCGAACGGCGCATATTATCCCGGCGGGAATCACGGGATGCGGTCATCGGAGAGAGCTACCGCGGATTATGCGTCGTATGTCAGCACGGAATCCTCGAAAATAGTCGACCAATATTCACGAGAGGCAGATGACGCACAGAAGGCGCCCATACCGGATGCCTCCGACTTGTTTGCCTCACGGGCGCAGACGGCGAAACGCGCCCCGATGCCCCAAGCTGCACCGCCCGCGCGTGCGCCGGCCATGATTTCCGAAGCGCCGGCCCCTCAAAAGCTTATCGCTCCGCAGGATCAAGAATCCCTCATGGAACTCCAGGCCCTGCACTCACGAGTTGTCGAACAGGAACAGAGCGACTTCAACACCGAAGCCTACGCCTCCGTGCGCGAAAACGAATTCGTCACCGCCAAAGAGAACCCGCTTTCAACCTTCTCCATCGACGTCGACACCGCGAGCTACTCCAACGTGCGTCGGTTCCTTGAAAACGAATCGCGTCCGCCGGCCGGCGCGATCCGCACGGAAGAGCTGATAAACTATTTCCGCTACAATTATCCGCTGCCACATGGAGAAGAACCGTTTTCGGTGAATCTTGAGGTCGGTCGCGCGCCGTGGAACCCCGAGCGCGACCTGGTACGCATCGGACTGAAGGGCCGTGATCTCCCGCCAGAAGAGCGCGGCCCGGCGAACTTGGTGTTTCTCGTGGACGTCTCGGGTTCGATGGAACAGCACAACAAGCTACCGCTCTTGCAGCGCAGCTTGTCGGAATTGGTGAAAAATCTTTCCGACGAGGACCGCGTTGCCATCGTCACCTATGCCGGGTCGTCGGGCTTGGTGCTTGCGCCGACGGTGGGTGCAAAGAAGCACGAGATCCTAAACGCCATCGCAAATCTCCAAGCCGGCGGCTCGACGCATGGTTCGGAAGGTATCCGGCTGGCCTACGAAACGGCGCGGGAGCATTTCCTTAAGGACGGCAACAACCGCGTGATTCTTTGCACGGACGGCGATTTCAATGTTGGCGTGACCGACCAGAGCGAACTGCAACAACTCATCGAGAAAGAACGCGAATCGGGTGTCTTTCTCTCCGTGCTCGGGTTCGGCGATGGCAACCTGCAAGACAGCACGATGGAATTGCTCGCCGACAAGGGCAACGGCAACTACGCCTACATCGATTCGATTAGCGAAGGACGCAAGGTGCTGGTCGAACAGATGGGATCCACGCTTTTCACCATCGCAAAAGACGTGAAAATCCAAGTGGAGTTCAATCCGGAACGCGTGGCGGGCTACCGGCTCATCGGGTATGAGAACCGCCTTCTGGCCAAAGAGGATTTCAACGACGACAGAAAAGACGCTGGTGAAATAGGAGCAGGACACACGGTGACCGCGCTCTACGAAATCATTCCCGCGGGCCAACCGGTGCCGGGCTCACCATCGGTCGACCCGCTGAAATACCAAAAGCCTGCTCCAGCATCCGGCGAAGCAGGCGGAGAATTGCTCACGGTAAAATTGCGCTACAAAGCTCCTGATGGCGATAAAAGCAAACTTCTGGAGATTCCGTTGCGCGCCGATGACATGCCCGCATTCGGGCAAACTTCGGAAGACTTCCGGTTCGCTGCGTCCGTGGCTGCCTTCGGAATGAAACTGCGCGGTTCGCCCGAAGCGGGGAAAATTTCGTGGGCTGAGATTCAAGACATCGCCCGCGGTTCGCTCGGAGAAGATTCAGGCAGCTATCGCGCCGAATTTCTCACCCTGGTCGAGAAAGCAAAGCGACTCGAAGACCCCCGTGGACGGTAGAGCGGGACTTTCGTCCTAATAAATTCGCCGTCGGCGCGTTGTCTATTTGCACGGTGCTTGAGTCGATGCACTGCAGTCAGCGAACCGAACCATGAAAAAACTTTTATTACTCCTTTTGCTTTGTCCATCCGTCATCTGGGCCGGACCTGGATTGACGATCTACAACGGAGGCTTCGCCGCGGTGCGGGACTCCGTCGCTCTCGATCTCAAGCCGGGCACGAACTCCGTGGTCTACGATCGCGCCACCATGATGCTCGAACCGGATTCGGTCATTCTCCGCGACAAAGCCGGTGCGCCGCTCGAAATTCTCGAGCAAAATTACCGCAACGATCCGGTGACATCGGGGCTTCTGTTGTCGCTTTTCGAAGGCAAGGAAGTGGATTTTCTCGTGAAGGAAAACGAAAAACCTGACCGCGTGGTCCGCGGCAAAGTCATCCGCTCGGGATACATTCCCGTGACCGGTTTCGGAGGGTATCACGGGGGTAATCCATCCGGATCTGGTCAGCCGATTGTGGAAGTCGACGGACAAATCCGTTTCAGTTTGCCGGGCGAACCGGTGTTTCCGTCGCTTGGAGACGACACCATTCTCAAGCCGCGGCTTGCGTGGCGGATCGAGTCGGAGGCGGAGAAAAAATCGGAGGCGGAGCTGGGTTATATAACTGGAGGTCTGTCGTGGGAGGCGAGCTACAACGTTGTTGCGCCGGAAAAAGGAAACGAAGTTGAACTCATCGGCTGGATCACGATGGAAAATCGCTGCGGCCGGGACTTCGCGGATGCGCAGATCAAATTGCTGGCTGGCGACGTCAATCGCGTGGGCCCGCAATACGACACGCGCGAATGGGCTCGTCCGCGCGTGATGGCCATGCAGGCGGCGTCGATGAGCGGTCCACCGGTCGAAGAAAAGGCCTTCGACGAATACCACCTCTACACATTGAAACGTCCCGCAACTTTGCGGAATGACGAGACGAAACAAGTCGAGTTCGTCCGCGCCTCAGGAGTGCAGTCGCAGATTATTTACGTTTACGACGGCGTGAAGACGGATTGGGACCGATATCGCGGACACGGAGGAGCCAATCTGAGCGACAACGAAGAACTCGGTGTGCAGAGTTCCACAACGGTGAAAATCGTTCGCGAGTTCATGAACTCGCAGAAGAACAATCTGGGCATCCCGTTGCCTCGCGGGAAAATCCGTTTTTACCGGGCCGACGGCGCAAACCTCGAGTTCACGGGGGAAAATCTGATCGGGCACACGCCTAAGGACGAACTAATCAAAGTCTACACGGGTGAGGCTTTCGACGTGGTGGGGGAACGCAAACGCACGGATTTCAAGGTAGATAACGCCAACAACTGGGCCAGCGAAAGTTTCGAGATCGTTTTGCGCAACCGCAAAAAAGAAGCGGTTAACATCCGCGTCGTCGAGCATCTCTATCGCTGGAACAACTGGCAGATAAAGGACAACGATGCGGAGTTCATCAAAATCGATACGGACGAAATCCAGTTCCGTGTCGACGTTCCCGCGGAGAGTGAGCGCAAGGTTAACTACACCGCGGTCTACACCTGGTAGTGAACGCTTTTCGCCACACGGTTGCGATAGTTGCTTGTGCCGGTTTGCTTTGTGTGACCGGAAGTGCAGCCCGAGCCACAGAGCCGATGAGTGTGCCGTCGTTTAACCGTGCTATTGTGGTCAACAGCACTTCGCGCCAAGCAGTTATCCCGACGAAGACAGGCCTCATCACCGCATCCATAGAACTGCGGCAGAGAGATGGACAGTGGCGTGCGGTCGCCTTGCTCAGAGCTCCGATAGGAACCAATAAAAATGCTGTCCTTCACGCGGGCGAACTCTGGCAATTCATCGTGCCTGGGTCCGCGAAGGGACGTCCGGTAAAAGCACGGCTCGCCTTGGGAGCGGTAGATGGCACCATTTACTCTCAGCCATTCGAGATGAATGTGCATCCATTGTCGGCAAGCCAAACGGTGGATTGCTGGTTGGCGCGCATCCTCCCGGCAAAGGCTGACCACGGTCCGGTAATTGCGACGGCCGATAAATAGGGAGGTAAATGCTTTGTTTCGCCCTTTCGGACAGCTCGATTTCACGTAAATTCGAGGCATGTCCTCCATAAATCTGAGAACCTCTGTGCCCGGGCCACGAAGCAAAGTGGTGTTCGCCGAGCGGGCCAAGCATGTGGCACCGGGGCCTTTCCATACCACGCCGATCGTGGCGGATCGCGCGGAGGGGGCGACCATTACCGATGTGGATGGCAACACCTTCCTCGATTTTGCCTGCGGGATCGGGGTGACCAATTTGGGGCATTGCGAGCCGTCCGTGGTCGCGGCAGCGAAAGCGCAGGCGGAGAAATTTTTTCACACGAGCATCAATGTGGTTGCCTACGAGGGCTACGTAGACGTGGCCAAGCGGCTGAACGAGCGCGCGCCGGGGAATTTTGCGAAGAAAACATTCTTGGCCAACTCGGGGGCCGAGGCAGTGGAGAATGCGATCAAGTTTGCGCGTGCGTATACGAAGCGTCAGGCGGTGATTTGCTTCGAGCACGCGTTTCACGGACGCACCTACATGGCCATGGCGCTGACCGGCAAAGCGAATCCTTACAAGAGCGGGTTCGGTCCGTTTCCTTCGGAAATCTACCGCGCGCCGTTTCCGGATTTCTATCGCTGGCCGGGCGTGCACGGCGAAGCACCGGTGTGTCCGGGCAAGCTGCCTTGTTCGTTATCGCGGTGCTTGTGCCGTGAGGCGTTTGAGCGCTTCGAGGAGATCGCGCATGCCGACATCGGGGAGACGAATGTCGCCGCAGTGATTATCGAACCAGTGACGGGAGAAGGGGGATTCATTCCTGCGCCCGCGCCGTTCCTGCATATGTTGCGCGAGTGGTGCGACCAGCACGGAGTGGTGCTTATCTTCGACGAGATCCAGACGGGCTTCGGTCGCACGGGCACACTCTTCGCTTGCGAGCAATCCGGCGTGACGCCGGATCTTCTGGTTCTAGCCAAAGGTCTGGCCAACGGACTGCCGCTCTCGGCCGTGACCGGCAAAGCCGAGGTGATCGATGCCGTCGGGGTTGGGGGTGTCGGCGGAACCTACGCAGGAAATCCGGTCGCTTGCGCTGCGGCCTTGGCTGTTTTGGATAAATTCGACCGTCCGGAGACTCTGGAGCACGCACGGAAGCTTGGGAGACTTTTGGAAGACCGTCTGGAGTCTTGGTTCAAGAAATTTCCCAAGATAGGGCAGGTTCGCGGTCTCGGACCGATGCGGGCCATGGAACTGGTCAAAGATCGGAAAAGCAAAGAACCCGACAAACCGTCGGCGGCCGCCCTGGTGAAGCACAATTACGAAAACGGCCTCATCACCCTGGCCTGCGGCACGCATGGGAATGTGCTGCGTTTTTTGATCCCGCTCGTCGCCACCGAGGCACAACTCAACGAAGGTTTGGATGTGATCGAAGCGGGATTGGCCAAGTTGGGCTGAGTTAGCGGCCAATTACCGGATCACTCCGCCGTGAGTTCGGCTTCTCCGATCAGTTGAAGCCGCGCGTGGCGGGTGTTCCATTCCGCGATCGCTCGGTCGGCAGTGATCAACGGTGCGCCGAGCACGAGCGCGGCGGCCACAATGATCCGGTCGGCCGGGTCACCGTGAAAATCCGGCAGACGGCAACTTTCGATGCTGATTTCGGGATGGATCGGCTCGAGGCGCACCGGCGGCTGGAGGTTTGCACGAATCCATCGGTCGATGTCCGGTTGCAGGACGATGCGGCCCTTGGTCGCGAGCATGGCTGCCTCCCAGACCGAAATGGCGGAGACAATGGCCACACCACGGAAATTGCGCAGCGCCGCGAACCGCCGGTCTCCGGCCGATGAACGAAGCCAGATGTGCGTGTCGAAAACAGCAGACTCGATTTTTTCAAGCATCGGTGTCCCAAGATTCGCCCGTGCTCAAAGCATCGTCGAGAAGGGTCACCGTTCCGGCCGCGCGTCCGAACAAAGAAGGTGCAGGCGTCTTTTCCGCCGCGAGGATTTCCACCGCGGGTTGGCCATGACGGCTGACCACGATCGAGCACTTCTCACGCTGCACTTTCTCGATCAGGCCGAGGCACTTGGCTTTGAATTGTGTGACTGTCACTTGCACAAAATGACCATGGTCTGACCACATCCATGTGTCAAACTCATGACACATGCAAAATACTGAACATTTGAACAGTATCCGGGTTTTGTGGTATGTCCGGAGCGTGAGACGGACACCCCAGCGCGCGGCGGTGCATTTGGATGCGGATGCCTTCTTTGTCGGATGCGAGGTGGCGTCCGAACCGCGTTTGCGGGGGAAAGCAGTGGCGGTCGGGGGAATGAAGCGGGGAATCATTGCCTCGGCCAGCTACGAGGCGCGGCGGTTGGGGGTTTACACGCCGATGCCGACGGCGCGGGCGCTCAAGATTTGTCCGCACCTCATCGTGCTCCCGGGGGATTACGAGAAGTATGAGCACTTTTCGCGGCTCATGTTCTCGCTGGTCCATGATTACACGCCGGTGGTGGAAGTAGGATCGATCGACGAGGGCTACGGGGATTTGTCGGGCGTGACCAAATGGACGGCGCGCGAGGCGGCCGAGCGGTTGCGCAAAAATATCCGGGATCATTTGCGGTTGTCCGTCTCGCAGGGCCTTGGGAAGAACAAGCTGGTCGCGTCCGTGGCGTCGAAGTTGCGCAAGCCGGACAATTTTCTCGAAGTGGCGGTGGGAACGGAGCGGGACTTTCTCGCGCCGCTCGAGGTGAAATGGTTGCCGGGGGTAGGGACGAAGATGGAGCGAGTGTTCCAG
The DNA here is from genome assembly GCA_044371145.1 of Chthoniobacterales bacterium. Classification (GTDB taxonomy): domain Bacteria; phylum Verrucomicrobiota; class Verrucomicrobiia; order Chthoniobacterales; family JACTMZ01; genus JACTMZ01. Next base: position 19,228 of record JBILUI010000004.1, read on the forward strand.
ATGGCTGGCTTGCACCGCATCGCGGAAGTGGCAGCGGCCACACCGGAGAGTCTGGAGTTGATCGCGGGCTCGGGGGCGGGGCAGTTGTGGGAATTCGCACACGGGATCGACGAGCGTCCGATCGTGACCGAGCGCGAGGACGCGAAATCCTACGGCAAGCAGGAGACGTTCGACGAGGACACGACGGACGAGGAATTCGCGCGGCGCGTGTTGCGCGGAATGGCGGATGATTTGATGGCCAAGGTGCGGGCCGATGGAAAAATGATCCGCTGTGTCGAAGTGCGCCTGCGTTACAACGATATGGAGCAAAGTCGGCGGAGCGAGAGCTTGGCCGAGCCGACGGATCTGGAGACGGATATCTACGGGGTGATCGATAGTTTGGCGAAACGCGCGTGGGACCGGCGGGTCAGCTTGCGTTTGGTCGGGTTGAAACTATCGCGCGTGTATGACGGCGGAGGGTGGCAGCAAGCCGCGTTGGATTTACCGGGCACGGGATACGATCGCGAGATTCGCCGGGAACTGGCGCGGATCATGGATGAGGCGAAAATTCGTTATGGGAGTGGGGCCGTGGTTCGGGCGCATCAAATCAAAAGTTTTCAGTGTTCAGTTTTCAGTCGGCAGGGAAAACCGTCCGTAGGACGGCGCCACTTCACTCACACTCAAACTCAAGTTTCAGCCGTTCTTAATGTGAAGAGTTGCTTCAGCTTCATGGATTCTTTGCTGCGGCCGGAAGACATCGTGCGCATGGCGGCGGATCGGGGGGTAAGGGCGGTGGCCATGACCGATCTGAATTTGCACGGTGCGGTGGAGTTTTGCGCGGCGGCAAAGCGTGCGGGGATCAAACCGATCGTGGCTGCGGAAGTGAAGGTGCGGGGTATTCCGTATCTCGCCTACGTGGAGAATGCCGCGGGCTACCGGAATCTGTGCGGATTGTTGAGCGGAACGAACAAAGACGCCTTGGACGGGTTAATCCTGCGTCCGGTCAGCGCATTTCCGGAAATCCGCTACGCTTCATCTAGGGACGCCAAATTTTATGAAGTGGTGCAGAGTATCCGGACGTTGTCGCTGGCCGGTCAGCCGCATGCGGATAAGCGGCGGGGGGATTTTTCGTGGACGCGGAAGTTCGACATGTCGCCGCCCATGCTGCGCGATGCGGAGGAGATCGCGGAGCGGTGTGATTTTGTTCTGCCCATCGGCGGATTAAAGTTTCCGCGTTTTGTTCCTCCTGATGGTTCCACGCCGCGGGAATTTCTCGGACGGTTGGCCCGTGAGGGCATGCGGCGACGTTATGGCGCGATGCCGTCCGGCGGCGTGCGCCACCAGATTGAGGAGGAGTTGCGCATTATCGCCGAGGTTGGCTACGAGGAATATTTTCTCGTGGTTTGGGAATTGCTCCAGCGTTGCCGGGAGCGGGGGATCGAATGGATCACGCGGGGCAGCGCGGCGGATTCGCTGGTTTGTTATTGCCTCGGGATCAGCTCGGTCTGTCCGGTGCGATTCGAATTGTATTTCCGGCGCTTTCTCAATCCGGAGCGGATGAAGCTGCAGAAGCTTCCCGACATCGACATCGATTTTCCCCATGACCGGCGCGACAACGTGGTGGATTTGATTTTTGAACGCTACGGACCGCACCATGCGGCGGTCGTCGGGGGCTTCAATACGTATCAGGGGCGCTCGGCCTTCGCCGACATCGCCAAGGCGCTGGGCGTTTCCGAATTCCAGATCCGCCGCATGACGGAGAAATTGCCGCAGACGTCGGCGCGTCATGTCGAAGCTGCGGCACAGCAGGGTGTGGAGTCGCGGGGCCTTACCTGGGAGGAGAATCCGTATCAGGCGGCGTTGAAACTGGCCGCGCGGTTGGATGGATTTCCGCGCCACGCCAAGATGCATCCGTGCGGTGTGGTTATCTCGCGCGAACCGGTGGGAGACCTGACGCCGCTCTTCACCAGCGCGAGCGGGAGGGCGACGACGCACTTCGACATGGATGCGGTCGAAGCGATGGGATTGGTGAAGCTGGACATTCTCGCGCAGGGTGGACTTTCCGTGCTGCGCGACACGCGCGAGGTGTTGCGGGTGCGCGAGATCGAACCGCCGGATCCGGGGCGTTGGGATGATCCGCATGTCTGGCAAATGATCGCCGACGGCGAAGCGCGCGGAGCACATCACATCGAGAGTCCGGCCATGACGTCGCTGGCCCGGATGTCCGGGGTGCGGGCCATCGACCAATTGATCGCTATCGTGTCAGTGATCCGTCCGGGCGCGGCCAACAGTTTGCGCAAAGAACAATTCGCACGGCGCGCGCGGGGCGTGGAACCGGTGACGTATGCGCATCCGAGCCTCGAACCGGTGTTGCGCTCGACCTACGGTGTGGTCGCTTACGAGGAACATGTGCTGCAGATTTGCGAGGTATTCGCCGGATGGGATGCGGGGCGGGCGGATATTTTGCGGCGCATGCTGGTGAAAAACCGGATGGCTAATGTGGACGCGTGGCGGGATGAGTTCGCTGCCGCAGCACGCGGGAAAGGACGGACGGACGAGGAGATCACTGCCGTGTGGGATTTGCTCATGCAATTCCGCGGTTATGCGTTTTGCCGTGCGCATTCGACGGCTTACGGGTTGGAGGCTTACGAGGCGGCGCAGTTGAAACGCTATTGGCCGGCGGAATTTCTGGCGTCTGTGCTGACCCACGGGAAGGGGTTTTATTCGCGGCTATTTTACACGATCGAGGCGCGGCGGTTGGGGATTTCGTTTGCCGGGCCGGAGGTGAATGGGGAAGTGGGGAAGTTTTCAGTTTTCAGTTTTCAGTGTTCAGCAAGTCGGAGGAGAACCGCAGAGGACGCCGAGGACACAGAGAGGAGAAGAATTAGGGTTCCTTTGTGCATGATCAAAGGGTTGTCGGAGGGACTTCTCCGAAAGATCGAAGAGGAGCAGCCGTTTTTGTCGTTGGCGGATTTCTGGCGGCGGTGTTCACCGGCGGCGGATGAGGCGATGAATTTGCTGCGAGCGGGAGCGTTCGATGGATTTGGGGCTTCGCGCACGGAACACTTTTGGCAATTGCGGGCCTTGGCGCCGTGGGCGGCGGGGCAGGGACTGCTCCTTGAAGCGAAGAAGGCGGCGCCACCGGTGATGCGCTCCGAGCCGGACCGGTTGCAAAAACTGCGCGAGGAAATGGAATTGCTCGGCTTTCCGGCATCAGGACATCCGGTGGAACTTTTTCCGGAAGTGGCATGGGACACTTACTGCCCGATCGGGGACGTGCGGAATCATGCCGGGCGGCGCGTGACGACCTGCGGATTGGTTGTGGCACAGCGTTTGCATCACCAATCGGACGGACGCGCTATGAAATTCATCAGTATCTGCGACCGCACGGATATCCTCGAGTGCGAGATTTTCGCCGGTGTTTACCGCCGCTGCGGCGGGGCGTTGGCGCGGTGGCCGGTGGTCGAAGTGACGGGCCGCGTCGAGGCGCTGGGCGGGAGTCGCGGGTGCGTGCTCCGGGTGGAGAGCTTGCGCGCGGCGCGGAAGAAAGGATGCGGCGGACATAGTCTGCCGCTACAAGCGGATGGAATTATGATGCGGGACGTTCGTCCTGCGGCATCTCCGAAAGCTGGAACTTCGGCACAGCTTGCCGGACAAAATCTTTGAGCATATCGAGCGTCTGCGCATCGCTCTTGGCGCCGGGTTTGAATCCCTCGAGCACGGGCGCGCTGACAATGACATAAGCCCAGCGGTGCTGGAGTTTTTTCGTGACCATGTCCCAGTTGGTCTTGGCCAGACGCACCCAGTGGTAAGGTGTGGTCGTGTCTTTACCGACAAACCAGTAGAGAAAATAACTCTTCAAGGTGCGGCGCTCGCCGGGTGCGACTTCGATCTGGCGCGTGAGGGTGAGCTTCATCACGTCGAGCGTGCGTCCGTTGGACAAAGTGATGGGAACAACTTCGCCGCTCTGGATGGTCCAGCCTTGGGCGGGCAGACAGATTTCCGGACGGTGGATGCTGCGTTTTTCACCGCCGCTGAGCACGACTTGCGCGGTGAGCGTGTCGCCGCGGAGATCCTGATAGATTTTTTTGGCGAACTCGGTGTCGCCCGGCAGCATGGCGAGCTCACTCGGGGAGACGGGTTCCTCCGTGCCCCACCATTCGCCGACCAACGTGGGCAAATCCATGACCACGCCCGCTTCGGGCGCGATATCGGGCGGCGCGCTCTCGCGGCAAATCCAGACTGTCAACGCAGCAAGCGCGGCCAAGGTCGCGCTGCGCCACCAGGGAAGTGCGACAGCGGCGGTCATTTTTGAGGCTCCTGCTCGGGACTAAATTTCTGCAGCAACCATCCGACACCGAGCATTCCGCCGAGCGCCACGGCGAAAACAAGAAAGCCGGAGGCTTGATGGAAGAGTGTCGGTTCTTCGAGAGATCCGATGGCCGTCTCGGGTCCGAGCGTGATGGTCCCGAGAGTCAACATGATGATGCGGGCGAAATTTCCGGCCACGGCCAGCGGGATGGACGAGAGAAAGATGACCCATTTTTTCCACGGTTTGTCCATGACGAGGTAGCCATAGAGCGCGCTGACCATCATGAGGGCGAAGAGCGAACGGATGCCGCTGCACGGATCGGCGACATCGACGGCGAAGCGTTGTCCTTGGGCCAGCCCGGCGGCGAAGTCCGGTGCGGAGACGATGGCCGTGCCGCTTTGCAGGCAGGAGAGACCGATGAGATTGAGGAAGCCGACGCTGACCGTGGACATAAAAATGCGCAGCGGGAAGGCGAGGAAGTTGTCCATAAACGGCAGCGGGAACATGAAAACAAGGAACGCGATGGGGAAGGAGAGCGCCTTGAGCCACTTCCAGCCCAGCATCCAGAGAATAGCGGACCCGACAATGCCGATGAGCGCGGCGTAGCCGAGATACACGTTGTCCGCGAGATAGCCGACCCAGTAGACAAAGAAAGAACCGACCAAGGCGACGAGTCCCAGCCATGATCCCGCGACGGGAATTTCGGCCAACATTTTGCGGCGGTAGATGATGAGACCGATGACCGCGAGCGGAACCAGCCAGCAGTGTTCCCACTCCGGCGTTTTCCAGACATACGCCATGAAATGGAACATATTCACGCGCATCGCCCCGTAGCCCGAGGCGTAGGGGAACCATGCAAACAACGCGAAAAACGAGGCGGCCGAGAGCGCCAAAGCCAAGAGAATGTTCGGCGCCGTGAGGCTGCGCCAATCAGGGGAGGGTTTGTCGGAATTCATCGGCTTGGCAGGTGCGAAACGTTTTCACACCGGCCGATGCGCGGCAACCGATTTCCATTCGGCGAGGAATTCTCCCAGGGCCTCACGCCAAGGACGCGGGCCGGGCGGAAGGGCACGGGCCAGCTTTGCCGTATCGAGGCAGGAATAGCGCGGCCGCTTGCGCCATCCCGGACCCAATTCCTCGTAGGAAACTTCTTCGATGCGTCGGCCGACCGGAGCGAGCGCGAGAAACTGCATTTGTTGCAAACACTCCCGGGCAAATTCCTCCCAGGAGGTCTCGCCTCCATTGACGAGATTGAACAGGCCAGTTTGTCCCGCTTCGACAAGCCGCTTGGTCCAGAAAGCGCCGTCTGCGGCGTAAAGGCAGCTTCCTTTCTTTCCGGCGGCCGTGCGCAACGAGTCCTGCGCCATGAACAAATCCGGCATCTTGCTCATGAACGTCTTTCCGCCAACGCCGTAGAGCCACGAGAGGCGCAGCACCAAACTGCGGGGACACAGTGCAGGCACGAGTTTTTCCAGATCGGCTTTTTGGTGTCCGTAGACCGACAACGGTGATGATGCGTCTTCCTCGGTGAGGGGTCTGCTGCCCGTCCCGTCGAAAATGTAATCCGAGCTGTATTGCACGAACAGCGATCCGCTCGCCGCACACCGGCGCGCCAGATCGAGCGGTGCATCGCGATTCACGCGCGTTGTTCCTTCTGGGTCGCGCTCACAGCCGTCGAAATCGCAGACTGCGGCCGCATTAATAACAACATCCCATGGCTCGCCGAAAAGTTGTTCGAGTTTTTTCGCGTCGGTGATATCCGCCTCCTTATGGGTCAGTGCGGAGAGATGGTTGCCGGGGGCAGTGAATGCGTTGGCAAGATACCTGCCGAGCAAACCGCCGGATCCTAGAAGCAAGATCTTCATCGTTTCGCGGGCAATTTCATCAGCGCATTGAGAACATCATCCACGGTGACGGCGTTCAAACACAGATAAGAGTCCATGCCGCAGCGGTCGATGCAGGGATGCAACGGACAAACGCGGCGCTGGACCGCGCGTTCCCGGTTGTTCCACGGCGCAAACCAATCGGGCTCGCCGGATCCGAAAATGGTCATAACCGGTTTGCCCAGCGCGGCGGCGAGATGGCCCGGCAGGGAGTCGTGGCACAGGATGGAGTCGGACGCGGCCAGAGCGGAGGCCAGGGAGGAAATATCAGGGGTGACGACAGAGGCAATTCCCTCCGCGCGTGTTTCGCCTTCGTCCGGAAGAATTTCGAAAACCGTGAACCTGTCGCGGAGCGCACTGTTGGCCAACAGTTCCCTCCATTTCTCGACCGGCCACTGTTTCGAGGGCAGACGAGCCTGGGTGTGCACGGCAAGAAGCGGCTTGCCCGCGACACGCAGAGCTTCAACTTGGGGCGAAGGTGCGGCCTTGATCCAGGGCACGGAGTAGGCGCAGGAAATTCCCGCGGCTTCCGCAGTTTGTTCCCAACAGCGCAGATGCGGCTGACTCGCATTTTCGCGATGCAGCCAAGTGGTGAGGAGGGGCTTTGCCGGATGTATGACCGCCCACAATTTTTCCAGCAGTCGCCCGGCCCACAGCCTCTTGGCGCGCCAAGGAAGATCGGCCGCATAGTAGTTGGCGCGGGTCATGGGAAACCCGATGCGATGTTTGGCGCCTGTTTCGGCTACGAGAATTTCCGCGCGCGCATCGGCCCAGACGCCAACCGCCGTGTCGAAAGCGATGGGCGATAGCTTCCCGCCTTCGGCTTGCGCGGCCCTGACCGCTGCCATCGCACCGCATTCTCTCTCGTCCGCCCACGGAGGTTCCCACTCGTGCGTTTGCGGGGGCGTGGAGAGCAGTCGGTAGATGGCGGCGGTTGCCGGGCGGCAGAGCACATGGACATCGAACTTTTGCTGTGCTCCGCGAACGAAGGGCAGACTCATCACGGCATCGCCGAGATGATGGAGTTCGACAACAAGCAGGCGCGGCTTCATCGGGCGAACCAAAGTCTTTTGAGCCTGTAATAATGCCGGCCCCACGCGGCCATGGCGAATGCGTCCCACCATGGTTTGAGGCGCCAACCATCGCGCGTCAGCATTTGTGCGGTTTCGCGCCACATGGCGGCAAGTTGGCGGCTCGTTTTGGCATCGGAATGAAGCCGGGAGACGGCCAGCGCTTCCGGAATGTAATGCCACCGCACATTCGTTCCGAGTCGCAGCCAGTATTCATGGTCCATGCAGTAGTGCAGTGACTCATCGAAACCGCCGAACTTCTCGTAGACGCGCCGCCGCCACCACACGGCCGGCTGCCCGAGCGGATTCGTGTTGCGCAGGTTGTTCGAGCGGAACCCGGCCGCCGATTTGCGCCGCTTGCGGCCCGAATTGCCTTCGAGGAAATAATAATCTGCGTAGATCACATCGACCGCATCGTCGGTGGCAAAAGCATCCATCACGCGGGCGATGGTGGGCGGTTCATACAAATCGTCAGCGCAAAGATATGTCATGATGTCCCCCGAGGCCTGCCGCAGTCCTTTGTTGATTGCTTCGGTCTGACCGCTATCCGGCTCGGATGTCCAACGGGCAAACGATTGCGCGCGCAAAATGTCGAGTGATCCGTCGGTCGAGACGCCGTCCATGACGATATGTTCGACTTCACAAGCTGGCGCCGCCTCCGTGGCGATTCGCACGGACTCAAGGCATTCGCGCAAGTAGCGGCCTTGGTTCAGCGAAGGGGTGACAATGGATAGCCGCATGGTCAGGTTTTCTTGGCCAGAATCCGCGCAAAGATTTCCTCGTAACGGGCCAGCACGTTTTCCCAACGGAATTTCTCCGCGCGTTCGCGCGCTTTGCGTCCGGCTGCCGCGCACGCTTCCGGATTGTCTTTGGCCCAAGCGAGCTTTTCCGCAAGCGATTCGACCGCGTTTTCCGGTCCGAAAGGAATTCCCGCGTCACCGAGCACTTCACGCGTGGCCGCGCAGTCGTGATAGATGATCGCTTTGCCCATGCCGAGTTGGTCGAGGAGGACGAGCCGCGTCGCTTCGATGGTCGCGGGCATGATGTAGGCGCGCGCGTTTTGGCTGAGTTCGATGTAGGCATCGGCGAAGCGCTGTCCGGTGAAAATCACTTTCTCCGTGGCCAGTGCGCGCAGTTCGCGTTTGTAGGCGTGCTCGTAGGGATCATCCCCCACGATGACAAGAGGCAGCGGATCGGCGACTTGGCGGTAGGCCTCGAGCAGAAGCGAAGCTTCGTTTTCCGGGGTGAGCCGGGAGACGTAGAGAAAATATTCGTTCGGCTTCAGGTTCCACTGCGCCAGCTCCCCGCATTGCACCGGCTCGTCGCGCACCGTTAATCCATAGGACAAATGTTCGGGCCGAACGCCGTAATTCCGTTCGTAGCGATCGGCGATGGTCGAGCTGTCGGCAATAACGCAATCGGCCGAGTCGATGGCCCAGCGTTCGCTTTTCTGCAGCCACGAGCGCGCAAAACCGCGCCACTTTTTGCGGCGGAAGTCGGCGCCGTCGACGTTGATGACGACCTTCATGCCGGCCGCACGGGCCAGGCGCCCTAGAATGGCGTTACCCACGCCGCAGAGGTAGATGATGTCGAATTGGCGGCGCATGGCGTCGAACATCGAAAGCGTCGTGTGCACGATGGTATCGAGGCTCTTCGTCGGAATGGTGGGCAGACCAATGATTTTCATTCCTTCCCAGACGGGCTGCGGCGGACCGAAGTGCGGCAAGCGATTGTAGACCGTGACATCGTGTCCCTGCGCGGCGAGGCGCTTGCCCAGTTCCTGCACCACGACTTCGAATCCCGAGTAGCGCGCGGGAACGCCGCGTGATCCGAGAAAAGCGATGCTCGGCAGGCTATGTGCGTCACGTCTTCCGTCCGGCGCGCCGAGCAGGGTATCGCGCAAAGTATACCAGACAAAGAGGGTATTGAACCGCGCATAGCGTTTCCACAAACGCCGCGGCTCCTGCCATAGACGGTAAGCCCATGTGATCCCAAGCCTCTGCATCCAAGCAGGAGCGAAGGCGCGCTCGCCGGCGAGCAGCGCGAATGCGTCGCCCACCGCGAAAAAAACTCCGCGTTTGTGGCGACCTATGTTTTCGACAATCCACTTTTCCTGGCGTTCGCCGCCCAAGGCCACCCAGACAAAGTCCGGCTTCGACTCGGCGATCCTGCGCGCGAACTCCTCTTCGTCTCTCTCGTCCCACGCGCGGAAAGGCGGAGAAAACGTTCCGACAATATCGACGTCCGGTTGAATTTCGCGCAGATGTTCCTCAAGTTCGCGCAGCGTCTCCTCGGTCCCACCGAACAGAAAATGCCGCCATGGCTTCGGCGTGGCGTGGATCATTTTCTCCATGAAATACGGTCCGTAAACGCGATCGCGCAGTCCGGCGCCTTTGGCGTTGAGCGTCCAGCGCAGCGGCATGCCGTCAGGCAGCACGAGGTCGAACGCGCGCATGACGCGGCCGAAATCCGGTTTTTGGCGCGCGAGCGCTATGATGTGCGTGTTGCTTGCCGAGACTGCGGTCGGTCGCCCCGATCCGGCCAACCGCTTGCTCTCCGCAATGGCCGAGTCGTAATCGACCACGGCCACCGGCGTGCCCAGAATCTCGATTTTGCGGGGCGGAACGCTCACCTTGGCCGATAAATTACTGGAGCGGCGGCACCGCGGCAATGTCCCCGCCCGAAATCTCTGGCCCCGCGCGCGGGCGAAAATTAACCTCCGGCCATGAGTCTGACCGCAAAAATCGACCTGGACATCAAGGAAGCGATGAAAGCCAAGGAGGCCGACAAGCTCGGCTCCCTGCGCATGCTCAAGTCGTCGCTCAAATACGCCGTGATCGAAAAAGGCGCGGGCTCCGAGGCGGACCTGGCCGATACCGACGTGATTAATGTGATCCGCAAACGCATCAAGCAGTGCCAGGACGCGGTGGAAGGATTCGCCAAAGGGGGACGCGACGAGCAGGCGGCCAAGGAAAAAGCCGAGATTGCCCTGCTCGAATCTTACCTGCCCGCCTCGCTTTCCGCGGACGAGTTGGCGGCGTTGGTCCGGGATGCCATTGCCGAGACGGGCGCCACGGGCAAAGCCCAGATGGGCGCGGTGATGAAAGTGGTGATGGCGAAGGCGGCGGGTCGCACCGACGGCAAGGCAGTCAACGCGGAGGTGCTCAAGCAACTTGGCTAAACCGCGCGTCAGCAAAAAGAAGGGAACGGTTTGGGCTGTGATCGTGGCCGGCGGATCGAGCCGGCGCATGGGCTTCAACAAACTCACCGCCGACCTCGAAGGGCGTCCCGTTGTCGCTTGGACGATGGCCGCTTTCAACGATTGCCCCGCCATCGATGCGATCGTCCTCGTCTGTGCGGCCAGTGCGCAGAGCGAGTTGGGAAAAATCGCGCGCGATGCTTCGCCGAAAAAATTACACTCGATTGTCGCCGGCGGTGCGCACCGGCATCTCTCGGTCGCCGAGGGACTGGCCAGCGTTCCCGAAGACGTCGCGATGGTTATTGTTCATGATGCCGCGCGCCCTCTCGTCACCTGCGAGATGATCGACCGCTGCCTCGACAGCGCGCGCAACAACGGAGCCGCGGCCTGTGCCCGTCCCGTCACCGACACGCTCAAACGCATCAACGACGAGGAATTCATCATCGAATCGGTCGACCGGACAAATCTCTGGGCGGTCGAAACGCCGCAGGCCTTCCGCGCCGACCTGCTGCGGCAGGCGTATGAGGAGGTGATCGCCACCGGCGGTTACGTCAGCGATGAAACTTCCGCGGTCCAAGCCGCGGGCGCCCCCGTCGCACTGGTAGACACGCGCGGATGGAACGGAAAGATCACCTTCCCGTCGGATCTCGAGTTGGCCCGCACGATTGTTCGCGGACGCGCCGCCCAACACTGAGCATGCTTGGCCGGGTCATCACGATCGGACTGGTCTGTTTTCTCATCGTCGGCGCCGCCCTCATGTTTCTCGGGCCGTGGATGAAGCGCGATGACGTGCCGGAGAAATTGCCCGCTTGTCCCTACCTGCAAAACGAGGACTTCGCCTCCGTGCCGCCCGAGGTGATCGCGGCGATCGGCGCTTACGAGGTTATCCGCGAAACATTGAGCCGCGGATCGATGGATGGCGTTCCTGCGCAGGCCGACGTGATTGCGCGCACTTTTGCTTCCTCCGCGCCGGATATCGCCAAATGCGCCAAGCGTCTGGCCGACGAACCCGATCTCGAATCCGCCCGCCGGGCCTTCATGCGGCTCAACCGCCTCATGGAGAAGCACGCGCGAAAAATGGCCGGCAGCGAAGCTCCGGCCTAGGGCGTGCTTGTCCGCGGCGCGGCAGGCGTTAGATTGGGCGGCCCGTTATGGCGCACATTCCGACCGGTCACGAAATCCGTCAAAGCTTCCTCGATTTTTTCCGCGGGAAGCAGCACTCCATCGTGCCTTCTTCGAGCTTGATGCCCGACTCGCCGAACCTGCTCTTCACCAACGCGGGGATGAACCAGTTCGTCCCGATTTTTCTCGGCAATGCGAAGCCCGATGTCTCGCGCTTTCCGGGCGCCGTCGCGGGATCGGACACGCGCGCGGCCGATACGCAAAAATGCATCCGTGCCGGAGGAAAGCACAACGACCTCGAAGATGTCGGGCTCGATACCTACCACCACACGTTCTTTGAGATGCTCGGGAATTGGAGCTTCGGCGATTACTTCAAAAAAGAAGCCATCGACTGGGCTTGGGAGCTGCTCATTGATCGGTGGAAATTTCCCGCTTCGCGTCTCTATGCCACCGTTTATTCGCCGGGACCGGGCGATCCGAGTGAGTTCGACCAGGAGGCGTGGGATTATTGGGCGGTGCATTTTCGGGCTGCCGGACTCGATCCGCAGGTGCACATCGTGCCCGGCAACAAGAAGGATAACTTCTGGATGATGGGCGACACGGGTCCGTGCGGTCCGTGCTCGGAACTGCATGTCGACCTGACCCCGCAGGGCGACACAAAGGGAGCACTGGTCAACAAAGGCACGGCTGAGTGCATCGAGATCTGGAATCTCGTCTTTATCCAGTTCAACGCCAATCCGGACGGCACGTTCACGCCGCTGCCCGCCCGTCACGTCGACACCGGCATGGGCTTCGAACGTGTCTGTGCCGTGGTGCAAGGGACAAAAGGTTTCACCGAGTTTTCCAACGCCCGCGTCTCCAACTACGAGACCGACGTTTTTCGTCCGCTCTTCGCCGAGATCGAAAAGCTGAGCGGCAAGAAATACGGGTCGACGCTCCCCGAGGCCGGATCGACCGGACACAGCGAGCAGGAGAAAATCGACATCGCTTTCCGCGTCATTGCCGACCATGCGCGAACCCTGAGCTTTGCCGTGGCCGACGGCATCGCGCCGGGCAACAGCGACCGCAATTACGTCCTGCGCCGCATCCTGCGCCGCGCCGTGCGCTACGGTCGCACGCTAGGATTCCACCAACCGTTTTTCCACAAACTTACCGGCGTTCTTGCGCAGACCATGGGCGATGTTTTTCCCGAATTGCGCGCGAAGCAGGGGCATGTGGAACAAGTGCTGAAGGGCGAAGAGGAAGCTTTCAACCGCACGTTGGACAAGGGTATTGCTCTCTTCGAAGCCGAAGCGGATCGCGTCGGTGCTTCCGGCCAAATTTCGGGCGCCTTCGCCTTCCGTCTCTACGACGAGCAGGGCTTTCCTCTCGATCTCACCGAATTGATGGCGCGCGAGCGTGGGTTATCCGTCGATACGGCGGGCTTCGAGAAACTGATGGAGGAACAGCGCACCCGGGCACGCGCCGCGCAGAAGAAACAGGTCATCACCGTTTCGGAAATTTCCACCAAGCAACCGACACGTTTCGCCGGTTACGACGACATGTCGGTCACGGCCAAAGTTTCCGAAATCGTCGATCTAAAAGGCAAGCTGGCCGTCGTTCTCGATTCCAGCACGTGCTACGCCGAAATGGGCGGCCAAGTCGGCGACAGCGGCGAACTGCGATTCGGCTCGAATCTCTGGCGTATCGCCAACACGCAGAAGGCCGGCGATGTCTGGCTGCATGTGCTTGATGGTGACGATGCGCCGGAAGTCGGAAAAGAAGTTGAGCTTTGCGTCGATGTGCCGCGCCGCGCGGCCATCCAGCGCCATCACTCCGTGACGCATCTTCTGCACTGGGCTCTGCATGAAGTGGTCAGCCGCGAGGCCGTGCAAAAAGGCAGCTACGTCGGACCGGACAAGCTGACCTTCGACTTCAGCAGTGCGGCGCTCACTCCGGAACAAGTGGCGGCGGTTGAAAGATTGGTGAATGAAAAGATTCTGGAGAATGCACCGGTGAATTGGAGTGAAGTTGCTTATGCCGATGTGCGAGGGCGCGGCGACGTGATGCAATTTTTCGGTGACAAATACGGCGACCGCGTGCGTGTCGTGCAGATCGGCGGCCAAGCGGGCGGACTCGATGGCTACAGCATGGAGCTGTGCGGCGGCACCCACGTGCGAGGCACGGGCGAGATCGGGCTTTTCCGCATCACGGGTGAGGGCGCCGTCGCGGCGGGAATCCGTCGCATCGAAGCGGTGGCCGGGACCGAGGCGCAGCGTGCGGCGGAATCGGATCGCGAACGTCTCAAATCAGTCGCGGCCAAGCTTGGATCGCCGCTGGCCGATTTGGAGAAGAAACTCGACGCATTTATCGCGCAGCAAAAAGAGACGGAGAAGGCGCTGAAGTCGGCGCGGCAACGCGAGGCAGCTTCGCTCGCCTCGGAGCTCGCGGCGAAAGCGGAGACAATCAACGGCATTCCCGCCGTGATCGCCGACCTAGGTGAAGCCGAGGGAGACACTTTGCAATCGGCGGCCGATGCGCTGAAAGGAAAGTTCGGCGGCGTGATCGTTCTTGGTGGCGTGTCAGGGGGCGCAGTCGCGCTCGTCGCTGCCGTGGGCAAAGACCACACGGCGAAAGTTTCCGCAGGAAAAATTATTCAGACCATCGCACCGGTTGTCGGTGGCAAAGGCGGCGGCAAGCCCGACAACGCGCGCGGCGGCGGCAAGGATGCTGCCAAACTCGCGGACGCGCTGAGCGCGGCCCGGGAATTTATCGCCAAGGCGTAAAGACGACCGGCGCCTTATCCTGTTGTGCGCAGGCCGCCGGCGATGGCGTTTACGGTTTGTAGCAAGTCGATGAGCGTGTTGTCGGCCATGTCGGCGCGGTTGTCGGCCACTTGTTGGCGCCACTCTTTCAGAAGGGCAATTTGGCGCATGTGGAGGACTTCCAGTGCACCGGCACGTCGTCCCGTGCTGCGGGCGAAGCGTGGACGTCGTTCTTGTGACGGACGACCAAAGACCTCAGCGACCGTTTTTTTGGTGCGTTCGAATTCGGCATGGATGCGCGGAAGAACAGCCGCGCGCACCTTTTCGTCGGTCACAAGTCCGGCGTAGGCTTCCATAATGAGCGGGTCAGCCGCGGCGAAACTCGTTTCGACATTGGTCAGCACGTAACGCAGGAATGGCCAATGAGGCACGGCGGCGGCAAGTCGGGTGGCACCGACCGGATCTTCGCGCTGCAACCACTCGAACGCGGAGCCGACACCAAACCATCCGGGCAGGAAAAATCGGCTTTGCGACCAGCTGAAAACCCACGGGATGGCACGAAGGTCGGCCAAAGTGCGTGCGCCGGTGCGGCGCGACGGACGCGAACCGATGCTGCTCGCTTCGAGCACATCGATCGGCGTGGCTTCGCGGTAAAAATCCATGAAGCCGTCCGTCTCGAGCAATTCGCGGTAAGCGCGGTGGCTGGCCTCAACCAGACGCGTCATGATTTCTTCCAAATCGCTTTCCGGTGCACCCAGAGCGGGATCGACCGAGAAACGACAGGCTCCGGCCAGCAGCAATTCGAGATTGAAGGTGGCGGTGACGGGGTTGGCAAATTTCTGCGAGACGGATTCGCCCTGCTCCGTGATGCGCAGATCACCGTAGAGCGTGTCGGGCGGCAACGCTTCGAGAAAGCGGTGGGTTGGACCGGCCCCGCGGCTGATCGTGCCGCCGCGCCCGTGGAAAAAGCGTACGCGGGTACCACGCCCGGCGGCGCTGCGACTGATGCCTTCCTGCGCGCGGTGCAAAGCCCATTGGCTAGCGAGGATTCCGCCGTCTTTGTTGCTGTCGCTATAGCCGATCATGACCTGCTGGCTGGGACGGAGTTCGCCTTCGGGTTCGGTCAGCGCACGACCAAGTCGCTCGCCGCGCCGTGTCAGCAAATTGTCATGCAACCAGCGCAGACTGGCCCGCGTCACCGGATGATCGAGAAATCCGGACATGATGCGCGGCGCGTGTTCAAGGTCATCGATTGTTTCAAAAAGCGGCACGACAGGGAGCGGACAGACCAGGCCGTAGGATTTCCATTCAGTGAGGCCCGATTCCTTGGCGAAGAAGTAAACGGCGAGCAGATCGGAAACGTTGCGCGTCATGCTGACGATCGATGCGCCAACGCCTTTGGTGCCGTAGCGTCGCACGTGTTCGGCCAGCGCGCGGTAGGTGCCGAGCACGGCGATTGCTTCCGGGCCAGAGGGAATTCCATGGTGGAGAAGGTTGTCCGGACGTGAGAGACGCTCTTGGAAAAAGGCGAGACGCTCTTCCTCGGTCCACGCGGAGAAATCTGTCTTTTTTTCGCCCGCTGCGGCGAGGATTTGCTCCATGGCGCGGTCGTGGAACGCGCTGTTTTGCCGGATGTCGAGTGCGGCGAGATGGAAACCGAATACCTCGACGATGCGCAGGAGCGGATCGATGTCGGATTCGACCAGACGACGCGCACCGATAGCCAAGAGACTCTCGCGCAGCTGGCGCAAGTCGCGTTCCAATTCGGATGAATGACGGTAGGTCCCGGGACGGTCGTACAACACGAGCCCGCGAGTGCCCGCGCCTTCGGTCACCGGCAGCCGGGCGATCATCAAATTGACGAATTCCCGCCACGGCTCGCGTCCGCTGTCTTGTCCGGCTTCCTGCAACGCGGACATGAGGAGTGTCGGCGGCTCCTGCAAAAGAATGGAGAGGCTCATGGCCCCGCCAAGTTTTTGCAGACGGCCATGCAGCATGATGAGGCCGTGCAGCCGGTAATCATCGAGACTGCGCGCGGTAACCTCCGGCGTGACCAGCGGATGTCCGTCGCGGTCGCCGCCGACCCATGTGCCGAAGCGCAAGCGCGGCAACATGCCCGGATGATCAATTTGCCGCGGATCGAGTCCGACCGCTTCCCACGCTTCGCGCAACCGCCGATCAACGCGTCGCAATGCCTCGGGGAAAACATTGACCAAATGGTGCAAAACGCCGGCGCGCTCCATTTCCACGGTCGGCTTGTCGAGGAACATCTCGCCGGTGCGCCATAGGCGTTCGAGGGCGGTTTTGATTTCCTCGCGCAGTTCGTCACGCTCTGCGGGCGTCCACATTGTGTTCTCCAGTTGCACGAGCAGGAGATAAAGTTGGCGGTGTTGGTCGAGAACGGTGCGGCGCTTCGCTTCGGTGGGATGCGCGGTCAAGACGGGTTCAACGCGCAGCCACGGCAACCACGTGGTGATTTCGTCCGCGGTGTGGGCAGCTTCGAGGAGTTGTTTGAGCTGCTGTCCCCAAAGTCCGGGCTCGGAGGCGAGACCGTTGGCCGTCTCGCTGGCGCGGCGCATCTGCGTGGCCGTGTTTTCTTCGACCATGTTGAGCAAATGGAACGCGATCGAGTAGGCGTGCGCCAAACGCGGCGGAAAATCGTCGGGTGCCGGACCAGCTCCGTCCGATCCATTCCACGGCAGTCGGTCGGCGATGTCTTGTTCTCCGAGGCTGACCAGCACTTCACGGAAGCACTGCATGAGGAAATCCAGATCGGTTTCGATTTTGGCGAAACCGATGGCCAGACGCTCTTCGTGCGGGAGTGCTTTGGTCATGTGTGTCGAACGGTCACAAAACGTGCCGACCCTGATAGATAGCAGTTGCCGTGCCTGCCGGGCGAGGCTGCTTTGGGAAAAATCGTCGGACGGTTGCTCGACGTTACGACTTTTTCCCGCTGCGCACGACGACATGCCAGTGCGCGCTGGCGTAGCGCCATCCGGAGTAGATCGAGAGGATTACGCTCGCGGCGATAAGGACGTGGCCGATCGAAACTACCCACGCGGGCCAGGTCGCGATGCCCATACCTTCTCCGATCGCGTCGCGCAGAAGAAAGAATCCGATCATGATCATTTGCGACGCGGTCTTGGTTTTTCCAGCAGGATCGGCAGCGAGCACGGTGCCGTGCGAGAGCGCGAGTTGACGCAATCCGGTGATGAGAAAATCGCGCGAGATCAAAATGATCGCGGCCCACGCGGGAATATCATGCGACCACGCGAGGCAAACGAGCGCGGCGGCGATGAGGACTTTGTCCGCGAGGGGATCCATCAAACGACCAAAGTCGGTCTCGCACTGCAGGCGACGCGCGATCACGCCGTCGAGGTAGTCGGATAACACGGCCAAGGCGAAGGCGATGGCCGCGATGGTGGCACCCCAAGCCATGCCGCTTTCCCGCGCCGCGACAAAAAGAACGGTCAGAAGGAGGCGGATGATGGTGAGCTGGTTCGGGAGGGTCACGGCGGAAAGGGGCCAAGGTGGCAAAGGCCCGACAGAAGGGCAAGGGCGGCCTAACAGAAGAAAAACGGCCAAAATGGAGGTCCCGCGAAGATTTTTTGAACGATCGTTTGACTGCCCTGTCTGATATCCTACGAACTTGGAGATCCGGCCCGCAGGGGAGCCTGGAAAAAATTTTAGGATTTTTTCAAAAAGGCGGTTGA
>JBILUI010000078.1:0-10404 GCA_044371145.1 Chthoniobacterales bacterium
TATTACCTCGCCTGCGGATCCGACTGGATCGTGGCCAATCCGACCACCTTCACCGGCAGCATCGGCGTGATTATCCAGTCGCTCAACTACGAGCAGCTTTTCGACAAAGTGGGACTTGATGCGGTCGTCTTCAAAAGCGGGAAGTTTAAAGACATGTTGAGCGGATCGCGTCCGATCACGCCCGAAGAGCAGGCCTACGTCGAGGGCATGGTGCAGCAGGTTTACGGTCGCTTCCTCGACATCGTGGCCAACGCGCGCAACTTGCCCGCCGGAGAATTGCGCGATGGTTTGGCCGACGGGCGCATCCTCACCGGACAGGACGCGCAGAAAGCCGGTCTCGTCGACCAGCTCGGCTATGTCGAGGACGCCTTTGCCAAGGCTCGCGAACTGGCCGGTGCGCCCGATGCCGGCGTGTTCCGCTACGAACCCGGCATCAACTTCGGCCGCGTTCTGCGTCTGCTCGGCGCGAATGCGCAATCGAAGGTCGAGGTGCAACTCGGCGCGATGCCCTCCTTCCGCATGGAGCCGGGCCGCATCTACCTACTTCCCGAGTTCTACGCGTGGTAAGCGGATCCTTTGTCTGGTTGGCGCTGGCTGCGCTGGTCGCTCTCACCGCGGCGGGGCTGCGGTTTTATCTGCCGCTCGCGTGGGGCGTCTTCGTGCGCGGCGAGGGTGCGGTCGGAATATCTTGGATCGGCAAGGCCGATGCGGCGGTTGCTTTTGTCCTCGTGCTTTGGTTCGCCGCGCTCGGTCGCGACGCTCTCGCCTCGGAAGGCGATCGGTCCATCGAGTTCCGCCACATTATCGGCGGGGCCATGACCTATGCTTCGGTCGTCGTTTTTCTCCTCGGCATCCTTGTTTACCGCGGCATTTCCCTCTTGCGGACCTTTGGATGGGATGCGCTTAGCTTCGGCGGCGCATTGGGACGCGCGTTGGTTTGTCTTCTTGCCGCCTATCCGCTGCTCATGCTCGTGCAGGCCATGGTCTTCGGAGTTTCGGGGGGCAATGTCTCTTCGCAGGATGTGGTCGAATTCCTGCAAGCCGCGGAGTCGCCCCGCGACCGTATCGCTGTCTTGGCCATGGCCATCATCGTCGCGCCCTTGGCCGAAGAACTTATCTTTCGCGGATACCTCTATCCGGTTGGGAAAAAATATCTCGGACCTTTCCTCTCCGCTTTGGTCACTGCCGCGCTCTTCGCCGTCCTGCACGGACACATGGCCTCGCTTCCCGCCCTTTTCACTCTCGCGCTGTGTCTCACGCTTTCCTACGAAAAATCCGGTTCGCTCCTTGTTCCCACGATCATGCATGCGGTCTTCAACGCAGTGTCCGTGATCGGTATCCTTTATCTGATGTGAGCCACCATCGCGAAGATGCCATCGTTGCCCGGTTACGCGCCGCCTTGCGCCGCGGTCGCGCCGTGGCAGGCATCGGCGACGATTGCGCCGCAGTGGAGAGTCCACGCGGGAAATTGCTCCTGCTCAAAACCGATTGCGTCGTGGAGAAACGCCACTTCCGCGCGGACGCGTCCGCGGCGGCTGTCGGATGGAAGGCGGCCTGCCGCGCGGTCAGCGATATCGCCGCCTGCGGGGGAGAACCGCAACACGCGCTCATCACTTGCGTCTTGCGCGAAGGACAAACCGGCCGCTGGTTGGATGCGCTTTACCGCGGGATCGAAAAAGCCGGCCGCGAATTCGGCTTCCATGTCGTCGGCGGTGAACTGGCCCGCACCGACGGACCGGCGGTGATCAATGTGGCCATGACCGGTTCGGTGGCGCGACGCGAATTCGTCCCGCGCGGCGGCGGACGACCGGGCGATCTGCTTTTTGTCACCGGAGTGCTCGGCGGATCTTTGCGCTCCGGATGGCATCTGCGATTCCGTCCGCGTTTGGCCGAAGCGCGTTGGCTGGCCAAAACAATCCGTCCCTCGGCCATGATGGATCTGAGCGATGGCCTGGCCGCCGACTTACCGCGCCTGGCCGCAGCAAGCGGGACGGGATTCGTTATCGAGCCCGAGGCAATTCCGCAGCGCCGCGGTGCCTCATTGCGTGCGGCGCTGGCGGACGGCGAGGACTTCGAATTGCTTTTCGCGGTCAGTCCGGCCAAAGCCGCGCGGTTGGCGGGGCAATGGAAGCGCCGTTTTCCCGCGCTGCGCCTCAGTTGCATCGGCGCGCTGGCCAAGCGCGGGGTGGCGCGCGGATTCGGCGCGGCTCGCGGATACGACCATTTCGCCTCGAGATGAAACCGGAAGCCTTCATCTTCGACATCGGCAATGTGCTGGTGCGTTTCGACCACGGGCATGCCATCCGCGCCTTCGCCGCTATGGGGGCGGATCTCTCCGACCGCGCGGGAGTCGAGGAGTTGGCCGCCCGTTACGAGCGCGGTGCGGTGGATCGCGTGGAATTTCTCGCGGCCCTGCGCAGTCTCTTGCGGCACAACGCGAACGATGACGAGGTGGCCCGTGCTTGGCAGGAAATCTTCGAGCCGAACCTTCCCATGTGGGAACTCGTGGAAAAGTTACACGCGGAATATCCACTCTACTTGCTCTCCAACACCAATTGTCTGCACCACGAATACCTCCTGCGCGAATACGCGATCTTCGAGAAATTTGCTGACGGTGTTTTTTCCTACCGTGCGCGGCTGGCCAAACCCGAGCACGCCATTTTTGAGGAGGCCATCAAGCAATTCGGGGTGAAGCCCGCGGCGACGGTGTACCTCGACGACCTCACGGCCAATGTCGAGGCGGCACGCGGCGCGGGTCTGCGCGCCTTCCGCTACGATCCCGACGACCACGGCGGTCTGCTCTCCACGTTGCGCGCCGAGGGCGTGCAATGCGTTTGACTTGGCCGGTCGCACATTTACGCTCCCGCCCAGTGAAAGAGACGTTCGCGCAGCTGGAAGAAATCTACAACCGCCCGTTCTTCGACCTCATCGCCGAAGCGCGTGGGATCCATAAAAAGCATTGGCCCGGCCGTGAAGTGCAGCTTTGCACCCTGCTCAGCATCAAGACCGGCGCGTGCAGCGAGGATTGCGGTTATTGCTCGCAGAGCGCGCACCACAACACGGGGCTCAAGCCGGAACCGCTCATGACCACGGAAGAAATCCTCCCGCACGCGCACGCAGCCAAGGCGAACGGCTCGACGCGCTTTTGCATGGGCGCGGCTTGGAAGGGCGTGCGCTCGGGCGACCGCCGTTTCGAGTCGGTCCTCCAGACCGTGCGCGAGGTGAGCAAGCTCGGCATGGAAGTCTGTGTCACCCTCGGGCAACTCAACGACGACGAAGCCCGCCAACTCAAGGATGCGGGGGTGACGGCCTACAACCACAACATCGACACGTCCCCCGAATTTTATCCGCAGATTGTCACCACCCACACCTTCGACGACCGTCTCAAGACCATCGGTTCGGTGCAGCGCGCCGGCATGCAGGTTTGCTGCGGCGGCATCCTCGGCATGGGCGAATCGGTCAACGATCGCCTGCGCATGCTCGAGGTTCTCGCCGGCTTTATTCCGCCGCCGGAAAGCGTGCCGATCAACTGCCTCGTGGCCATCGAGGGCACCCCGCTGGAAAACGCGCAACCGGTCGACATCTTCGACCTCGTCCGCCTCATTGCCACGGCCCGCATCGTGCTGCCACTCACCAAAATCCGCCTTTCCGCCGGCCGCACTTCATTGAGCAAAGAAGGCCAGGCGCTGTGTCTCTTTGCCGGGGCCAATTCGATTTTCTACGGGGACAAACTTCTCACCACGCCGAATCCGGAAGAAAACGAAGATCTCGATCTGCTCGAGACGCTCGACCTCTCTCCGCTCGCCCCGCATTCGCCGGCCGGCTTGCCGGTGGCCTGATTTATTCCGCCAGCGCCTCGAGGTGCGCGGCCACGCCTTCGGTCATGCCGCGCTTGCTGTAGCCGCCTTCGAGGACCGAGACGATGCGTTCGTGTCTTTGCTCGCGGCATAGCTCTCGCACGATTTGTGTGAGTTCGCCGTAAACACCGCTGGTCCAACCGAGTCCGCCGAGCGGATCGGCTTCGTGCGCGTCGAAGCCGGCCGAGATGACGACGAGTTGCGGGCGGAATTTCCGGAATGCTTTTGTCAGTTCGTTGCGGAATGCGGATAAAGCAGCTTCGTTCCCGCTGCCCGCGGTGAGGGGAACGTTCCGGTTGAATCCCTTGCCTTGACCCGCGCCGGTGCTTTCCGCCGCGCCGCTCGAGCCCGGGTAAAACGGATATTGGTGCGTGGAAAAATAAAATACCGTCGGATCCTCATAGGTCATCGCCTGCGTTCCGTCGCCGTGGTGCACATCCCAATCGATGATCATGACGCGCTCGATGCCGTGCTCTTCCTGCGCGTAGCGCGCGGCGATGGCCGCGTTGCCGAAAAGGCAGAATCCTTTGGCCGTATCAGGCATGGCATGGTGTCCGGGCGGACGGACCGCGGCAAAAGCATTGCGTGCGCGTCCGTCCATCACCGCATCGACCGCGGTGAGCGCGGCGGCTACCGCCTGCACCGCCACATCGTACGATTTGCGCGAAATCGGGCTATCCAAACTCCCGTCCATGAATTTCTCGCCGCTCCGGCAGGCATCGCGCAGAGCCTCGATATACTCGGCTTCGTGGAGCTTGCCGATCCAGGGCATGGGATCGATGCCGTCATCCGGCGTCATTCGCGTGAGGCGCGACGAGAGCGGAAGATCCTCCAGATGTGCGGTCAGCCAGCGCAAGCGGTCTGGACTCTCGGGAAACCCCGGGCCCGTTTCATGCTCGAGGAAAACCGGATCGTAAACGAAAGCCGTGGGCGCGGCGTTTTCCATGGTGTCCATCGCGTTGGCTATCGTGGCCACCGCCGCGAGGGCGGCGAGAGCAAAAAGCCGGGGCGGCGTCACGATCGCCATCTCCACCATCCGGCCAGCAGACTGCCAATGACTGAGTGGCAGACGCTGGAGAGAGCGGACGGCACGGCGGTGAGGGGATTCGCCGCAAAGTGCGTCTTGGCCAGCACCGCACCGAGGCCGGAATTTTGCATGCCGACTTCGATGGAAACCGTCCGTGCGACCGTGCGGTCGTAGCCAACAAGTCGCGTTACGGCATAACCGAGGGCAAATCCGCCCGCGTGGAGCAAAAGGACGGCGAGCAAAAGTTGCGCGCCGTACACGAAGATGGCCGAGGCATTTTGCCCGACGATACTACCCACGACCATGCTGATGAGCAGAACGGAAACCAGGGGTCCGGCGGGAAGAACGAATTCGGTCAGCTTCGGTGCCTTGTGATGGAGGAGCAACCCGAGCAGCACGGGTGCGAGCACGACCTGCGCGGTGGTGAGAAACATGCCCCATCCATCGACCGGCACATAGGCGCCGGCGAGCCGCTCCGTGAGGACCGGTGTCATGAAAACCGCGGCAAGGGTCGAGCAGGTGGTCATGACCACGGAGAGCGCCACGTTGGCCCGCGCGAGATAAGTGACGACGTTTGACGCCGTGCCGCCTGGACAGCAGGCGACGAGGATGAGTCCCACGGCGAAGTCTGTGGGAAGCGCGAGCATTTTGGCCACGCCCCATCCGAGCAGCGGCATGATGCTGTATTGCGCGACGAAGCCCAACCCCACGGCGCGCGGCATTTTGCCCACCGCGGCGAAGTCCTCCACGCTGAGGGTCAAACCCATGCCGAGCATGACCACGGCCAAACCCCAGACGATCCAGGGGCCGCTGAACCACGTGAACAAAGCGGGCTGCCAGAGCGCGAGCAAAGCGGCGCCCAACACCCAAACGGGAAACCAGTTGGCTGCGGCGAGGAGGAGCCTTTTCATGCGCGGGTAGCTTGTGCCATTTCGCGGTTGGTTTTGCAGCGAAATCCGCGCATGATGCCGACTTCTCCTCCATGAAACTGACCTACTACGGGCACGCTTGTTTCGGGGTCGAGGTGGACGGTTGCCATCTGCTCTTCGATCCTTTTATCACCCCCAACCCCAAGGCCGCCAAGATCGACGCGAAGAAAATCCCCGCGGATTACATCCTCGTCTCGCACGGGCATTTCGACCACGTCGCCGACGCGGCCGATATTGCCAAGCGCACCGGCGCGACGGTCATCGCGAACTGGGAAGTTGCCGACTGGCTGGGCAAGCAGGGCGTCGAGAAGGTTCATCCGATGAACATCGGCGGCGGATACAATTTCCCCTTCGGCCGCGTGAAAATGACCAATGCGGTCCATTCGAGCAGTCTTCCCGACGGCACCTACGGTGGCAGCGCCGCCGGCTTCCTCGTCGAGACGAAGGAAGGAAACTTCTTTTATTCCGGGGACACTGCCCTGACCCACAGCATGAAGCTGATCGGCGAAAGCGCGTCTTTGAAATTCGCCGTCCTCTGTGTGGGCGACAACTTCACCATGGGGCCCGAAGATGCCGCGCGCGCCGCGACCTTCATCGAGGCGCAGGACGTGATCGGTGTGCATTACGACACCTTCCCGCCAATCGAGATCGATCACCACGAGGCCATCCGCGAATTCACCGACCGCGGAGCGGTGCTCCATCTGCTCGAGATCGGCGCTTCGAAGGAATTTTAGAGGCTGCAGGTTCTAGTCCTCGGTCAGCACGCCGTCGGCGACCAATCCGAGTCTCGTGGCCCGGAATACCTCGCGGCTCACTGGATACGTGGCGAACCGGTTCATCTCCAGCAGTCTCGCTACGTCGCGCGGTGGAATACCCGCCGAGGCAAGCCGTGGATAGAGCGCGATGGTGCCGCGGTCCGGAATAACAACGTAAAAGCCGTCACCCAGCATTGGTTCAAAACGGTCGTAGAGACCGGGTGATGCGGCAAGGGCCGGCAGCATGGGGTTGTCGGATTTGATCAGCACGCGGGTGACGATTCCGTCGCCGTCGCGCCGTTCGTCGACATCCGCCGCCTCGATCCAATCCTGCGCATGTTGCGCGGCCATGTCCTGCGCGTAGCGCAACGCGCCTTGCGTCGTTGCGTATTCCAATTCGCCATGCCCCGCGTGGCGCGCCACGGCCAGCCGCGCGGTGCGCGAACCCGGGATTGGTTTCGTGATCGGGGCGATCGTCTCGAAGGACGGCACGATGGTCAGCCGCCAACCGGCGTCCTCCGTCCGTCCCGTTGCGGAAAGGACAAGCAGCAGCGCGAGAAAAGTGCGCTTGCCGTAACGGCGTGGTCTGTTAGCGGTCATCGTCGGTGATTACGTATCTCGAAGGAACTCTGCGCGAAGTCTTGCCAACCCAGGTGGTCATCGAGGTTCACGGGGTAGGCTACGAGGTTTTGATCCCGCTCTCCAGCTACGATCGCTTGCCGCAGCCCGGGCAACCGGTCCGCCTGCTCACCCATCTGCAGGTGCGGGAGGACGCGCATATTCTTTTCGGCTTTGCCTCACCCGAGGAACGGGATCTTTTCCGCTTGTTGGTCAACCGGGTCAGCGGTGTCGGGCCAAAGCTCGCTCTGGCCGTGCTGAGCGGGATGGACGTCATGCGCTTCAAAGCGGCGGTGGTCGACTCGGATATCGCGTCCATCGCCAAGATCAGCGGGCTGGGCAAGAAAACGGCCGAGCGGATCGTGCTGGAGTTGAAGGACAAACTCGGCGTGGCAGCGGCGTGGGAAGCGGCCAGCGCGGACAAAGCGCCTTCGCCCGAAGCGCGTGCGGCCAATGATGCCGTGCTCGCACTCATCGCGCTCGGCTACAAACAGGTCGATGCAGCCAAGGCGGTGCGCGAAGTCACGCTGAAAAACAAGGACGCGGGGACGGAGGACTTGGTGCGTTTGGCTCTCAAGGGGTTGGTGTGAGCGAGGTCGCCACGGAGTCTGAACGCAGCGCGCGCGCGGAACGCATCCGCGAGGCGATACCGTCCGGCGGGCTTTTTGCCGGCAAGGAATGGCGCGTCTCGCCCGAGCCTTTCGTTCTGCCGCCCGGAATGGACGAGGAGTTGGAAAAACTCGGCTTCCGTCTGCGCAAATTCATCGAAGCCTGCAATCTGCTTTACCGGCTCAGCGTTTCGGGCAAACAGCCGGGATGGATCGCGGAGTTGCTCGATCGCGGCAAGCCGCGCGAGCTGGTCGAGTTGGCGCGCTCGAAGACTTTGGCCGACGCCGTCCCGAGAGTGATCCGTCCGGATGTCATCCTGACCGACGAGGGATTCGCCCTCGCCGAATTGGACAACGTGCCGGGCGGGATTGGTCTGACCGCGTGGCTCAATGAAGTTTATGCGGGGGAGGGATTCGAACTTGTCGGGGGGAAGGGGATGGAGGAGGGGTTTCGCCAGGTTGTGGACGCGGGCGACATCGTCATGTCTATCGAGGCATCCGACTACCGTCCGGAAATGGAGTGGATGGCCGCGCGCGTCGGGGCGCGTGTGATCGACGCGGAGAAGACGCCGCAAGACTTGCGCGCGAACCTCTACCGTTTTTTCGAATTGTTCGATTTGCCGAATATTCCCGGTGCGATGGATTTGCTGCGTGAGGTTGCGGAGGGGAGAAGGCGCATGACCCCGCCGCCCAAGCCGTGGATCGAAGAAAAGTTATGGTTCGCTTTGTTTTGGCTGCGTCCGTTGGCCGAGTTCTGGCGGCGCGAAATCGGCGAGCGCCATTTCCTTGCCTTGCAAAAAGTCATTCCGCGCACGTGGCTGATGGACCCTCAGCCTCTGCCGCCCACCGGGGTTTACCCGGGATTAGACATCCAAAGCTGGGACGAATTGAAAAAGTTCAGCCAACGCGAACGTGAACTGGTGCTCAAGATCAGCGGGTTTTCCGAGCTGGCGTGGGGATCGCGCAGCGTGAAGGTCGGACAAGATCTTTCGCAGGAGGATTGGGCGCAAGCCGTTGACGCTGCTTTGGCTGATTGGGAGCGGCGGCCGTGGATTCTGCAGAAATTTCACCACGCCCGCGTTGTGGAGATGGAATATCTGGGCACCGGCGGTCACAGACCGCCGCTACAAGCTATGAAGGGGCGCGTGCGGCTGTGTCCGTATTACTTCTGCGGAGAACGCGAAACCAAACTCGGAGGCGTGCTCGCGACGATTTGTCCGGCTGACAAAAAACTTTTGCACGGCATGAAGGATGCGATTCTTGCCCCGTGTTTGCCCGCCTCCTTCGAATAGTCCTGCCCTTTGTCCGCGCAGGACTTTGTGCCGCGGCCGGCTTTGCGATTTTAATTCTTTCCGGCTGCGCGGCGAAGAAAGGGCTCATCGTCGAGCCGGCCAAGCCGGAGGTGGTTTACGATGCCACGCCGGTTTCCGTGCTCCATGGCAAAGCTTCCTACTACTACGGACGCTGGATCGGGCGACTCACAGCCAATGGCGAGACTTACCGCGCGTCGGACGTCACTGCAGCGCACAAAACGCTTCCGTTCAATACCATGGTCCGCGTGACCAACCTGAAGAACGGCAAGTCGGTCATTGTCCGCATCAACAACCGCGGACCCTACATCAAAGGCCGCATCCTTGATCTGAGCCTCGTCGCCGCTCAGACCGTCGACATGACCACAGCCGGCGTTGTTCCGGTGAAAGCGGAAATCCTCCGCAAAATTCCAGTGTTGCCACAACCGAACCGCAAACTCACCGAGGCAGAGAAGCGGGCAGCGGAAAAACGCGCGGCGCAGGCGGCGAGGGAAGCTGCCAAGAAAAAACCGGAAACAAACTCCGGCCTCAGCAGGGTGTTTTCATTCCTTCAGCCCGCGCAATAGTTCGCTGGTTGGCGTCGAAAGTGAGGAACTGCTCCGCGCCGAGATGCAGGGCGGTGGCAACGTGCAAGAGATCGGCGAAGCGGTGTCCGCCGGACTCCGTGTATTTGCCGCTGAGTATTTCCGCGAGACTGTGAGCCTCCGTCCAATCGACGGGAACGACCTCAATGGTTCTCGATGCCAGATCGGCGCGCAGATCGCGCAACATGGCTTCGCCTTCGTTTTTGGCGAATCCCTTTTTGTGATCCTTGGAATGCAGGAAAATCTGCAAACGCACGCTCTGCCGGAATTCGAAAAGAAGAAGCGAAGAGACAGGCAGGGGCTTTGACGTTTGGGCGAACAACGCGTCGGCGTCTCTGGAAAAGGCCTGTTCGCGGTAGATGGAGCAAAGAAAGGAAGTGTCGGGAAACGCCTTCACCCTTCCTCGCCCTCAAGTTCGTCGGCCCTCATGCTGGCGACTTCTTCCGCGGTAAAACAACGGTCGCCCCAGATTTTTTTGCGGCGGGCGGCGAAATCCGGCATGGCTGGTTCGGCTTTCTTGCGCCGTGGTGGCTTGCGCAATTCGGCGATCGTTTCGCCGCGTTTGCGGATCTCGACTGTCTCGCCTTCGGCCAACCAGGCCTCGAGGCGGGAAAAGTTGTTGCGCAGGTCGCGGACGGTGGCGGTTTTCATGTGGACAAAATATGTCCACATTGCCTCCGCGTCAAGGTTCGGCAGTTAGGGGGACCAACCCGGCA
>JBILUI010000147.1:0-5200 GCA_044371145.1 Chthoniobacterales bacterium
CGGCGCCGCGACCGAGACCGAGATGAAGGAAAAGAAAGCCCGCGTCGAAGACGCCCTCCACGCCACCCGTGCGGCGGTCGAGGAAGGTATCGTCCCCGGCGGCGGCGTCGCCCTCATCCGTGCGCAGAAGGTCCTCGCCAACCTCAAGCTCGAGGGTGACGAAGCCATCGGCGCCCAGATCGTGAACCGCGCGGTTGAAGCGCCGCTCCGTCAGCTCGCCGACAACGCGGGTCTGGAAGGCGCCCTCATCGTGCAGGAAGTCAAGAAGGGCAAAGGCAACGAAGGCTACAACGTGGCCACCGGCGCGTATGAAGACCTCGTCAAAGCCGGCGTGGTCGACCCGACCAAGGTGACCCGCAGCGCGTTGCAAAACGCCTCGTCCATCAGCGGCCTCCTCCTCACCACCGAGGCTCTCGTCACCGAGATCCCCGAGAAGGAAAAAGCCCCGGCGATGCCCGGCGGCGGCATGGGCGGTATGGGCGGCATGGACTACTAAGTCCGACCGACATCCTGAACCAATCACACCGGGGCGACCGCAAGGTCGCCCCGGTTTTCTTTTAGACCGCAGAGGACGCAGGGTCACAGATACAAAAGCCCCTATCCTTGACGCAGCGCATATTTATGCGAATATGCGTTTATGCGCACTACGTTAGATCTCCCCGACAACCTGTTCAGAAAGGCCAAACTCCAAGCCGTGCATGAGGGCGTGGCCCTCAAAGAAGTCGTGACCCGCGCTCTGGAACGCGGACTCGCCTCGAGCGCCGCATCCGAGGACGGCGAACGCAAGTCCCGCGCCAAGCGTCTTTTCGCCTCTCTGGACAAAGCGCGCAACACCAAGCCGGTCGGACCACTGAACCGCCCCAAACTCTATGACCGCGCGGTGCTTCGCGGACACTAACATCTTTGTCTACGCGGCCTCGCATGCCGCGGAAGACAGAGCTAAAAAGCGCATCGCGCGCGATTTGCTTGCGACCGAAGACATCGGACTTTCCGCACAAGTGCTGCAGGAGTTTTACGCCGTGGCCACGGCCAAAGAGCGTCTGGGGATTTCTCCGACCGAAGCGCGCAAAGCGATCGAAGCGATGAGCGAATTTCCGGTCACTCCGATCACTGCCGATTTGGTCAAACAAGCCATCGTTCTCGCCTCCGAGCACCGCCTCTCCTACTGGGATGCCGCGATCGTCGCTGCAGCCCAAGCCCTCGGCTCCCGCATTTTGTATAGCGAAGATCTGAACACCGGACAGAAGTTCGGGAGCATCACGGTGAGGAACCCTTTTAACTGAGCCAGTCAACCATTCTGCGCAGACCGGAACCATAAGCATCAACGCATGTGCTGCCCATCGGTTCTGCTCTCATGAAGGCAGGGCGGTTTGACGCACCCCTGTCTTAACGGGTATTTTTTATGGTGTTCATGCGTAGGCTTTTTCTCACCGCAGCCCTCCTCCTCTCGGCGCAACTCCCGGCGTCCGCCATCGTCTTTTGGAATCTGGGCAATGACGCCAACCAAACGGACCCGGGAACAGGAGCTCCTTGGAACTCAGTGGCCAAGGTGGTCAATTCGGATAACTCGTCTCTCTCGGGATCTGCGGTTTACCTGGGCAACGGATTCCTGCTCACGGCCAACCACGTCACGGTCAATTCCAACTTCTCCCAAGTCACCTTCGACAACACCAACTTCTTCAGCATCGATCCGAACTTTGGAACCTACGGAACGCAAGTAGCCCCCGGCGTGGACATGAAAGTCATCAAGCTCACACTCAACCCAGCCGGCGTAAACGCGGTCACACTTCTTGGTTTGCCCTTCGAGCAAATCGCACCCGCTACCATAGTTGGTTGGGGCAAAGGGCGGGATCCCTCGGCTCCGCTCGCTTCGACGAATGTCGCTTGGGGCACACCCGCGACGGCAACAAAGCGCTGGGGCCTCAATGAACCGAAGCTGGCCACGAACATAAGCTATCCCCATGGAACAAATTTATACTTGTACAGCGCAATCGTGACATACGCAGGGAGCACAAACTCGGCGAACCCGGCCGAAAGCGGACTCGGTGACAGCGAGGCATCAGTGGCCGAATACGATTCCGGCTCGGGCTTGTTTCAACAGATCGGAAATCAATGGTATCTCGTCGGCATAACAGCAGCCACGGAAGACGGCGGTTCGACAGACTTTGGTATCGATTCAACAAATCCAGCCGGGCGAGGAGATGCGGACTACTTCGCCCGCATCTCCAGCTACGACGAGCAAATCACGGCCCTTGTGCCCGAGCCATCCACTGTTTCTTTGCTCGTTCTCTCTGGAGTCGCCGCGGCGGTGTTCACTCTGCGGCGCCGCCGCTAGGATTTTCCTCGCAATGAGCGGTGCGGACGGAACACGCCGCGTTGGTCTTCGGCGCGCGTTTCCTTCCAGAAGAACGGAATCCGCTTGAGCCAGAGACGGAAGGCCTGCCAATGGATCAGGACGATGACCTTGAGCGTGATGAAAGGAAACTTGGCGGTGAATTTGGCGAGGTTGGCGAAAGTCAATTCCCGCCGTTGCCCGGTCAGCGTGCTGACCAGCACCTTCCCCTCGGCGTCGTAGTTGTCGATGAAGACACGCAGCTTTTCATCCGGAAGATGCAGCCGGAAGTGGAAATCGAGGTCCACCGGGCTGAATGGGGACACGTAATACTCTTTGGGCACACGAATCCCGAAGTCGCATTCTCCGTCCGTCGCACACGGAACGAGGTAAGGCTTCAGCTCGCGGAAGGTGTTGCCCACTTCCACCACGCTGGTGTGCGGTGTGCCATCGGCATTGAAGCAAAAATAGATCGTGATGGGGTTGAAGACGTAGCCGAGGAATCGGGGAAAGAAGAGCATGCGGATAGAGCCACCCGGTCCCAAGGGACAACCCGAACGCTCGAGGAACTCGCGCACATTGTCAGCGATTGGACGAACTCCATTCCCGTATTGGAAATGGTCCTTGTCCTGCAGGCTGTAAAGGTTCGGACGATTGACGCCGAAAATCTTCAGCCTCCGCACCGCTTCCGACAACTCGCCGAGGTCGAGGTAAAAATAGAAAACGCGGTAGAGGAATTCGTGTTGCTTGGGCCGCAGACGCCGGTGAAATACGTCGCACTCATAGAAACAAGAGTTCATGTCCACGGATCCTGACCGCAGACCGCGTGCGCGCACTGCACAGCGGAGGCCAGCGCATCTTCATGGAAGCCGTAGCGGAAGTAGCTGCCGGCAAAAAAGACGCGTTGATCGCGCGACTCGGCGTTGATCGAAGGAAGATGGTGTTGCGCGGCCAACGCGGCGCGGTCGAAAATCGGATGCGCGTAATCGGTGCGCCAGAGCACCTTGGCCGGATCGATGCGGTCGGCGTAATTCAGGCTGACAAAATAGTTTTCGCGGTCTGAAACCCCCTGCAGTCGGTTCATCCAATAGTGCGTGGAAGGACGCTCTCCCTCCGTGCTCGGCTCCATGCGGTAATTCCACGCGGCCCAAGCCAGCTTGCGCTGAGGCATCACCGTGGTGTCGGTGTGCAAGAGGGTCTCGTTCGCCTGGTAGCGGAAAGCGGAGAGCAACTTTTCCTGCAGCGACGTGGGGCGCGCGAGCATGGCCAGGGACTCGTCGGCGTGTGCGGCAAGGATCGCGCGGCCGAAGGCATGTGCTGCGCCGTCTTTGGTCCGCACGGTGACACCATGCGTGCCGTTTTCGACCGAGGCCACAGGCGAGGACGCGTGCGATGACGGCAAATCGGCCAGCATGCGTTTCACGTATTCTCTCGATCCGCCGTCCACGGTGAACCAAGGATGATGCGTGGTGACACCGAGGAAGCCGTGGTTGTGGAAGAATCGCACGAGCGTAGCCGCGGGAAAATCGAGCGCTCCGCCGGGGGTGATGCTCCAGATGGACGCGCTCATAGGCACGAGATAGAGGCGCAGAAAGTCCTCCCCCAAACGATGACGGCGGACAAATTCGTCGAGCGACATCGACTCAAGGGACTCGTCGTCGAGGGACGCATTGGCCACGCGGAAAAAGCGGAGGATTTGAGCGAGCAACTTGAGAAAGCGCGGACGAACCAGATTGGCGCGTTGGGCGAAAACACGGTTGAAACCCATGCCGTTGTATTCCACGTCCAGTTCCTCGTTCCGGACGCTGAAGCTCATTTCGGTCGGCTTGATCGGGACGCGGAGTTCGTCGAACAGGCGGACGAGATAAGGGTAGGTCACTTTATTGAAGACCATGAAGCCCGTGTCGATGGGAACGCGGCGTCCTTGTTCGTCTACCTCGACGGTGTTGGAGTGTCCGCCGATATGCTTTTCACGCTCGAAAACGGATACTTCGTAGCGCTTGCGTAGCAGCCACGCAGCACCAAGTCCGGCGATGCCGCCGCCGATGACGGCCAGACGCTCTTTGCTCACCTTCTCTCTCCCTGTAGCGTCGATCTGTGACCGTCGCTGGTTTTCTTTGTGCTCCGGCGGTCACAGACCGCCACTACAACATCAAACATCACGCGGCCGCGCGGCCCCCGATGTGCTCTTCCTCACGGTAGGCGGACTCGGGCACGGGACGCAGATTTTTGATGATCCCGAGCCAGGAGAGCAGTTTGAGCGTGTAATAGGTCGGATCGAATTCCCACCAATAGAAGCCCTGCCGCGCTGCGGCTTGGTAGCGGTGATGGTTGTTGTGCCATCCCTCGCCCAAAGTGATGAATGCGAGGATCATGCTGTTGCGGCTGTCATCCCCGGTGTCATAGCGCTTGCGTCCGAGCACGTGGGCCAGCGAGTTGATGCAGGAGGTGCCGTGGAAGAGGAACGTTGTGCTGATGAAAAATCCCCAGACCAGCATCTGGAGCGGCGAGGTGCCGAGAGCCGGGACGAAGGCCTGCAGAACCCAGCCCCATCCGAGCATGACGAAGGCAAGGAAGAGCGGTCCGATGAGATCGAAGCGGTTGAGAAAGACGAGTTCGGGATACTTCGAGAGGTCTTTGATTTTGGAATAGTCAGTCGGGAAATTGCAGCTGCTGGTGATCCACCCGATGTGCGACCAGAGGAAGCCCTGCACGCCCGGAGAATGGAAATCCTCCTCCTCGTCGGAATGCTTGTGGTGGTGTCGATGGACCCACGCCCACCAAAGCGGACCGCGCTGCGTGCAGGTCAGGCCGAGAAACGCAGCGACGAATTGGCCAGCGCGCGAAATCTGGAAGGTCTTGTGGCTG
>JBILUI010000149.1:0-5134 GCA_044371145.1 Chthoniobacterales bacterium
AAATAGAGAAACGCCGCGGTGGCCACCGCGACCCAGCTCCATCCGGTCCAAATAACACCGAGGCAACCGAGATGCAGGATAATGAAGGGCACGAGCCGTCCCCACTCCATGCGTTCGGGTTGGTTGCGGATCACTTCGGCGTCGCCCTCGAAATAATCGCTGTCGAGGAAGTTGACGATGCGCCGGAGCGGCGAGGCAGAGGCGGACATGATTCTATTGTTGGGGCAAACCTAGCTGCGCGAGGAGGCGCTGCAAGTCGTCGTTACCGTAATACTCGATGAGAATCTTCCCTTTCTCCTCGCCGTGATGGATTTCGACCCGGGTGGAAAGGTGTTGTTGGAGGCGGTTCTCAAGATGGCGCACGGCGGGCGAGACCTCGCGCGCGGCACTACCCCGTTTTTTACGCGGCTTCCCGCCTTTGCTCAGGTGATCGTTGACCGCTTCCTCCGTGGCGCGCACGGCGAGACTGCGACGCAGAACCTGGCCGGCGATAACGCGCTGTTCCTCGTGGGTGCGCAAGCCGAGAAGCGCTTTGGCGTGTCCGACACTGAGGCGCCCCTGCACGAGGTGTCCCTGCACCTCGGTATCGAGATCGAGCAGACGCATGGTGTTGGCCACGGCAGCGCGGCTTTTGCCGACTTTTTTCGCGATCTCTTCCTGCTTGAGTTTGAATTCGTTGGCGAGACGCGCATAGGCCCGCGCTTCCTCGATGGGATTGAGATCGGAACGCTGGAGGTTTTCCACCAGCGCGAGTTCGAGAACTTCGAGATCGGTCGCCTCGCGGACGATGACCGGAACCTCTTTGAGCCCGGCCTGACCGGCCGCGCGCCAACGCCGTTCACCGGCGATGAGTTCAAGCAGTCCGTTGACCTGCCGCACGATAAGCGGCTGGATGATGCCGTTTTCGCGGACGGAATCGACGAGTTCGACCAGAAGCTCGGGAGCAAAATTCGTGCGGGGCTGCAGCGGACTGGGAACGACACGCGTGAGCGCGACGCTTTGCACGCGCTCGCCCGCCGCCTCGGCGGCGGCCACGGCGGCAGCGGCAGCTTTGGAGGGCGAGATAAGGGCGCCGAGCCCGCGTCCGAGAGATGGTTTTGCCATGAGACGGGAATCCTACGCGAGCGGAGCGGGTGTTGGAAAGTTCGCCCTCGGCACGAGCGGAGGGCAGGCGGACGCCGTTCCACCTTGCCGGACCGATCAGGGACGAATCCGCGGCCAGATTGACTCAGCTGCCGTAAATGGACCCACCGCCCGTGGTGCCACCGCTGGTGCCACCACCACCCCCGCCACCGAAACCGCCGGGCAGCGCGGGAGGCAATCCACCACCGCTGGTGCCACCGCCGCCATCCGTTCCGCCACCATCGGTGGTCTGCGTCGCGCCCGGTTGCGTGACGGGCGCGCTGGCAACGGCATTGTTGACCGCTTGTGTGATCATGGCCGCCATGGCCGGATTGGCTTGGATGGCACCTTGGGCAATTTGTTCGGCAATTTCCGGCAAGGTAATAATGCCGTCATCGGGATCGATAACCTGCTTGCCATCGCCTGCTCCCTCGTTCGGGAAGCGGCCGGTTTGTTGCACATTCTCCATCGCCGCTTGGACGATTTCGATAGCCTCATCGGGGTTTCCTTTCACCGCGGCGAAGACAGCCTCCCGGATTTGCTCGGGCGATGCGTTGCTCCAGTCCACTCCCGGCGGAAATTTGATTTCTGGGGCCGCGAAGGTCATTGCAGCCGAAACAACCAAAGCAAGAGCTGCGCGGAAGCAGACTCGCGAAGCGTCTGAATGGGGAGTCATGGCTTTTCAAGATCGTGCCGCGCGACAGGGATTTCAAGTGATTTGTGCCCATTTCGGTGGCCAGCCGGAGATGGTGCTTTTAGGTTTTCCCCCATGGAACCGGCGCCAAGCAAAAGAATCGCGGACCTGGCGCTATGGGAAGACCCGGCCTCGCGGGATGGACCGGGGCAGATGGCCTGCGACGAGGTCTTGGTGAACCTCGCCGAGGTCCCAATACTCCGGGTTTTCCGCTGGGGGTCTCCTTGGGTCAGTGCGGGTTTTTTCACGGCAATCGAAGATGCCGCGCGAGCAAGGCCGGACCTGCCCGTCTGCCGCCGATGGACAGGCGGAGGAATCGTTGTGCATGAGGGGGATTTCACTTTTTCTCTGATATTGCCGCGCGGCGAACGGCTGGCCGCCGAGCGCCCCGGTGAAAGCTACCGATTGATCCATGCGGCCTTAGCCGAGGCGCTCCGCGAGCAAGGCTATGCGGCGGCGTTGTCGGGCGAGGCGGTGGGCGACTCCCGGGAGTGCTTTGTCGGCGCGGTGAAGCACGATGTGGTGCTCGACGGCAAAAAGATAGCCGGCGGCGCCCAGCGGCGCACCAGGCGCGCCTTGCTGCATCAGGGATCGGTGCAGGGGGCGGCAAAATTGTCTCGCGCCTTCGGTTCGGTTTTCGCCGGGGCCCTGGCCGCCTCTGTTGGAGAATGGTGCCCCCCACCCGGGTTGGAGGAGCGGATCGCGGCCCTGACACGGGAGAAATACGCAAACCCCGCCTTCCTGCGGAATGGGCGGGGGTCTATGGTCTTTACAGGGGCCGCCGCCTCGTAAATGATCCGCGGCTTTTTTGGGGACCGCCGATGAAAAAAACCACGACCAAAAAGACCGCCGCGACCGCAAAAAAAACCGCGGCCAAGAAAACGGCCAAGACTACGGCGAAACGCACCGCGGTCTCCGGAGATGTGCACAAATTCGAAGCCGCGCGCCCGGGCGGCAAACGCCGCACCGAGGCATCGTCCAAAACGCGCACGCGCAAGAAAGGTGTCGACATCGACAATCTGGGCGACTTGCCCCGCAGCTACGGCGACGACCGCATCTTCGTCGTCGCGCAAGAGCCGCACTGGCTTTTTTGCTACTGGGACTACACGCTGACCGATGACGCGACGGGCGCTGTTTTTCTCCGTCACGGACGCAACGGACAGGATCCCGAGGGCGAAGTGGAAGTCCCGCGCGAGACCAACAGCTGGTATTTGTCCGTTCGCGACGCGGACGCCGACTACGTGGTGGAGCTGGGTTGTTACGCGCGCGGCAAATGGAAAACTTTGACCCGTTCCGCCGCCGTGCTCACTCCGAGCGACACGCTGTCCGGCCTCGGTGAACCGCTGTTCGCCAACATGCCTTTCCATGTCACGTTCCAGGAACTCGTGGAAAAATTGCGCGGCGAAATGCGCGCGGGCGAAAGCCTGGCCGAGGCCTTGGCCCGCCTGCAAAAGCGCGGCGACATGCCGGTCACGCGGCTGTCATCTGCACAGCGCATCGCTCTCGACACACTTCTGCACACGAATCTGGGCTCGCTCACCTCGGGCGACCTCGGACGCTTTCTCTCCTCGCCGGGCGCCAGTCTTTTCTCCGGCGGATTCGCCCCGAGTTCGTGGGGCGGGGCGGCTTCCTGGGCCCAAGCGCCCGGAGGCTTCTCCAGCGGCTTCCTCGCGCTCATGGGTCTGGTCGGTGCTTCGTGGAGCAGCGCTTCTTGGTCCGGCGCGGTGAGCAGTTGGTCCGCCGCCGCGCAATCGAGTTGGGGAGCGGAGAGCAGCTGGTTGTCGAGCTGGCGCTCGGCCCCGCGCGGCTTCTTCATGCACGTCAACGCCGAGGTCATTTTCTACGGGGGAACGCACCCCGAAGCCAAAGTGACCGTCGGCGGGAAACAGATCTCCCTGCGCCCGGACGGCAGTTTCCGCTACCATTTTGTGCTGCCCGACGGCGAATTCGAGATTCCCATCGTGGCCACGTCGCCTGACGGCTTGGAGACGCGCCACGCCGTGCTCAAATTTGAACGCGCCACGACGAGGCGGGGCGACATCGGAGCGACCGCGCAACCGCCGCTCGCCGCGCCGATGGGGCGCAAAAAGTAACAAGTTTCGCTCCCCTCGGCGGGTCCGCGGAATTAGTTTCGATCCGTGCCCGAAGCGGATGACCCGTTGTCCTTCGCGTTCCTCGATTATCTCGCGGACGAACGCAACGCCTCCCCCCGCACGGTGGAGAACTACCGTCGCGCCCTCGTTGCCGCCGCGGCGGCACTCGGTCCGAAAGACTGGCGCGAAGCCGGTCCCGACGATTTTCGCGCGTATCTTTTTGCCTTGATGAAGCGAGACAAGGCGCGCGCGACCATCCGTTTGGAATTCGCCGCACTGCGCAGTTTCTACCGTTTCCTTTGCGAGCGGAAGGGACTGGCGAGCAATCCCCTCCATGCGGTCTCCCTGCCGAAGGCGGAAAAACGGCTGCCGGTTTTTCTGACCGCCTCGCAGATCGAGGCATTGCTGCGCGCACCAAGCGAGGCCAAACCGGAGAAACAGGCGCCCGCGTGGATGCCGTTGCGCGACACCGCGATTCTCGAACTTTTTTACTCGAGCGGACTGCGCCTGGCCGAACTCGCCGCGCTCGATGTGCGGGACATCGATCCCCACAACGAATCCGTCCGGGTGCTCGGCAAAGGCTCGAAGGAGCGCATCGTGCCGGTCGGCGAACCGGCACTCGACGCCATCCAACAATACCGCCACGCCGCCAAGGTGCAGTCCGGACCCCTCTTCATCAGCAAGCTGCGCAAGCGTCTCGGCGGTTCATCCATTTGGACTTTGGTCAAAAAATACCTGCGCGTGGCGGAGATTCCGGTGCCGGCCAGCCCGCACAAGCTGCGTCATAGCTTTGCCACCCATCTCCTCGACGCGGGCGCCGACCTGCGGAGCGTGCAGAGCCTGCTCGGACACGCCAGCCTTTCGACCACGCAAATCTACACGCACGTGACGACGGAGCGGCTGAAGAAGGCTTACGACAAGGCCCACCCGCGGGCTTGATTCAATTCACCACGCGCACGGGCGTCCCGTTCGAAACATTGGCGAAGAAAATTTCCGCCATGCGCTCCGGCATACGGATGCAGCCGTGCGAAGCGGGGAATCCCGGGAGGAAACCAGCATGCATACCCACGCCGGTCGGCGTGATGCGCATGAAGTAAGGCATGGGCGCGCCACGGAAGGACGCCCCCGCGGGCTTGGGGTCGCGCTTCACCCCGACATTGGCCACCATGACGTTTCCGGTGCCGTCGACATAGTCGCCGTAGAGATTGGAAACGTGGTCTTTGTT
>JBILUI010000079.1:0-10311 GCA_044371145.1 Chthoniobacterales bacterium
AAGGCCGGAGCCTTTGGCCGCGGGTGTCTGGGCGAAGAGATCGCGGATGTGGTCCCACGCGCCGAGATAAACCACCGGCGTGGAGCGCGAGGATTTGCCCGGCGGCGATTGGTCGACCATGACGACTTGTCCGACGTGTTCGATGCCGGTGAGACGTTTGATCGTCCCGGCTTCCTCTTCCACGGGTTCGCCGCGTTCGCGCAGCAGGTTGCGGTGGAGGAGTCCGTGGACCAGTGTCGATTTTCCCGAACCGGAAACGCCGGTCACGCAGGTAAAAACACCGAGCGGAAAATCGGCATCGAGTTTTTTGATGTTGTGCAGCGACGCGCCGCGCAGTTTGAGAAATTGCTTCGCTTTGCGGCGTTTCGCCGGAACGGGGATCGAGCGGCGTCCGAGCAGGTAATCCGCCGTGAGCGAATCCGGCGCGTCGGCGATCAGTCGTGGCGGTCCGCTGAACATGAGCTTGCCGCCGGTCTGGCCTTGTCCGGGGCCGATATCGGTGAGCCAATCGGCCGCGCGGATGACCGCTTCTTCGTGTTCGACGACAAGGAGCGTGTTCCCGTTGTCGCGCAGGCGGCGCATGATGGAAAGGAGTTGTCCGAGATCACGCGGATGGAGTCCCACACTCGGTTCATCCATGACGAAGAGCGTGTTAACCAGCGATGCGCCGAGGCAGGTGGTGAGGTTGACGCGCTGCACTTCGCCGCCGGAAAGCGTGCGTGTCGGGCGATCGAGTGTGAGGTAGCCGAGGCCGACTTCGTCGAGGTAGGAAAGCCGCGAGGTGATTTGGTCGAGGAGCAGTTGCGTGGTGTGATCGTCGGGCCGCACGCGGACGCCTCGGAGAAACGTATGGAGTTTTCCGATGGGCAGCGAGGCGATCTCAGGCAACGTTTTCGCCGCGTCGTCCGTGCCGCAGAGGCGGAAGTTCAGTGTCTCGGGTTGGTAGCGTCCGCCGTGACACTTCGGGCATTCGTTGTAGCTGCGGTAGCGGCTGAGCAGCACGCGGACGTGCATTTTGTAGGTCTTGGTCTCGAGCCAATCGAAATATCCCTGCACGCCATACCACCGGTCGTTGTCCCAGACTTCTTGCAATGCTTCGCCGGGCCGACGCTCGCCGTTGATCACCCAATCCTGATCCGCCTTTGGCAAGTCCTCGAACGGGCAATGCAGGTCGATATCGCGCCGGCGGGCGTGGCGGAGGAGATCGGCTTGGCATTCTTGTGACATGCCACTTTGGAATGGGCGGACAACGCCCTCGGCGAGGGTGCGAGAGCGGTCGGGGATGATGCGGCCCCAATCGAGCCCGATGACGCGTCCGAATCCGCGGCATTCAGGGCAGGCACCGAGCGGATGGTTGAAGCTGAAGAGCCCGGGTGTGGGCGGACGGATATCAAGATCGCACCACGCGCAGTGCCATCCGGCGGAAAAAGGTTTGGCTTCGCCCGTGGCGGAATCGACGACGAGGATGCGTCCTTTGCCGAGGCGCAGGGCGGCTTCGACGGCTTCGGTGAGACGCGCTTCCTCGCGCGCGGCGACGCGATCCTGCAGCACGTGCACGACGGGCGGGAGTGATTTGACCGGCGGCGGTTCGTCGGCGCGGACGATTTGGTCGTCGATCCACACGCGGAGGTATCCTTGCTGTTTGAGGAACTCGAAAAATTGCGCAGGCGTGCGTTTTTCCACGTCGCCCGTTCCGACGGGAAACATGACGAGCAGTTGGCTATCGGGGTGTTCCGAAGAAACTTGGCGCACGATGCCGCGCGCTGTTTCCGGTTGGATCGGACGATGGCACGCGGGGCATGAGGCGTGAACGAGTCGGGGGAAGAGAAGCTTCAGGTAATCGTTGATCTCGGTGATCGTGCCGACGGTCGAACGTGTGGTCTTGACGTTGTTTGATTGCTCGATGGCGATGGCCGGCGGGATACCGTCGATGAGATCGACGCGTGGTTTGTCCATCCGGTCGAAAAACTGGCGCGTGTAGGGCGAGAAAGTCTCGATGTAGCGGCGTTGTCCCTCGGCATAGATCGTGTCGAAGGCGAGCGAGGATTTGCCCGAGCCGCTCGGGCCGGTGACGACATGGAGCAGTCCGCGCGGCAAATCGAGGTCGATGCCGCGCAGATTGTTCTGTTGTGCACCGCGGACGCGGAGAACGTTTTGTTCTATGCGGGGGGGTTGACGTGATGACATGCCTGGGCCTCGCCGTCGGAGCAGCGCGCCGGCGGACGAACCGGATAGGTTAGGGGAAACGATGCATCAGGCAACGCGCCAATTGCGCCGCCCGGCAACTTTTTCTCGCGGCGAAGCGCGGCAGATCAGGCCGCGCCCGACTTGCTGAGCTCCTCGGTGCGGAGCAGGACGCGCTGGCGCATGATTTTGCCCGGCTTGAACTTCACCGTGGCACGAGCAGGAATGACCACATCGGTCTCCGGCTTGTTCGGGTTGCGTCCGACTCGGGATTTGGTCAGGCGGACCTCGAACACGCCGAAGTTCCTCAGTTCCACATTGTTGCCCTCGGCCAAGCTGTCCGTGATGTGCTCGAGCGTTTTCTGGATCACGGCAAACGTCTGCTGCTGCGTGATGCCGACTTCATCGGAAATTTTCACGACCATGTCGCGCTTGGTGAGGTTGGACATAAGGGAATGCGGGTTTGCGCGATCTTCGTATCTGCATCCGCGCCAAGGGTCAAGCAACAAATAAGAAGCGAACACCAAGTCGCGCACCGGCATTTTTTCGGCTTTCGGGCAGGGGTGAATCTGGGCAGTCTGGCGGGCCTTTTCCCATGAAACTCTCACCCGACCGCAAACTTTCCGGAATTCTGGCCCCTTTATTCGCCCTGCGCAGCGAGCGTGACCTGGGGATCGGCGATACCGAGTCCCTGAGGGAACTCATCGATTGGTCCTCGGCCCACGGGTTCGGCTTGGTGCAGGTTTTGCCGATCAACGAAACCGGCGGCGACAACAGCCCTTACAACATCATCAGTTCGCTCGCGCTCGACCCCACGACCATCGCGACCAATCCCGGGGCGCTGAAGGATCTGTCCGCCGCCGACTTCAAAAAAATCTGCGCCAAACGCGACGTCGACGCGCTGCGTGCCGGCAAAGTGAACTACCGCGGCGTGCGTGCGCTCAAAGGTGAGTTGCTCGAAGCAGCGTGGAAGAAATTCAAGTCCTCGCAGATCAAAGAAAAAACCAAGCGGGCCAAGGAATTCGCCGCGTGGACCAAAGAGAACAAGGCGTGGCTCGAGCCTTACACCCTCTTCCGCGCACTCGTGCGGCTGCATGGCGAGAACGAGAACACCGACCTCTGGCCGGCGAAGCAGCGCACGTACACCGCCGCCAAGAAATGGCTCACCTCCGCCTCGCCCGCCGACAAACGCAAGGTCCGCGCCCTGCGCGACTTCTTCGCTTACGTGCAATGGATCGCCTACCGCCAGTGGTCCGAGCTGAAGGCCTATGGCGACGAGCGCGATGTCGCCTTGGTCGGCGACGTTCCGGTCGGCGTGAGTATCTTCAGCGCCGATGTTTTCGCGCAGCCGGGCATTTTCGATCTGACACGTTCCGCGGGTGCGCCGCCGGAGAAAGTTTTCGCCGCCGATCCCTTCACCGCGAAGTGGGGGCAGAACTGGGGCTTTCCGCTCTACCACTGGAGCGAGATGGCCAAGGACGATTACGCGTGGTGGCGTCAGCGCCTGCGCACCACAATGGAAATTTTCCATTTCCTGCGCGTCGACCACGCGCTCGGCTTTTTCCGCATCTACAGCTTCCCCTGGCGCCCGGAGCGCAATGCCGAGTTTCTCCCGCTCACGGAAGATGAAGCGAAGGCACGGACCGGTGGGGTGTTGCCGGGATTCATTCCCGGTGACGACTCGAGCGAGCAAAGCCGCGAGACGAACCGCGAGCAGGGAGACCGCCTCTTTCGCATGATCGTCGAGGAGACGGGCCAGCATCGGCTCATTGCTGAAGACCTCGGCGAGATGTCGCCCTACGTGCGCCCTGTCCTGCAAGCGCAGGAAATTCCGGGATTCAAAATTCCGCTCTGGGAAATCGCGCCGGACGGATGGCCGACTCCGGGCCGCGACTACGAACGGCTTTCCCTTGCCACCTACGCGACACACGACCATCCGGCTTTGCGCGCCTACTGGGACGAGTGGTATGCCAATTCGCAGTCCGGCGATCACGACCGGGCGGGAAGGGCTGTGCGCCAAATGCAGGAGATCTGCCGCTTCGCCGAAATGAACGTCCAACTGCCCGCGCCGTGGAGCGACGAGATCCATGAGGGTTTGGTGCGCGGACTCTTCGCCAGCAACTCCTGGCTCGCGGTCAACATGATCACCGACATCTTTGGCACGTCGGAACGCTTCAACGTTCCCGGTGCGATCGGCGACCAGAATTGGACCGACCGTTTCCCCGTGCCGATTGCGGACTGGGACAAAACTTGGCCGCAAAAAGTGGCCAAGCTCGGCGCGATGATGCACGAGACCGGACGCTACGGCGCCTGAGGCCGACTGTACCTCGACTAATCTTCAACTTAGAGGATTCTCCAACATGCCAGTCGTGTATGAAAAGCGAACCTACTCGGTCAAAGTGGGTGAAATGCAAGAGGTCAAACGTCTTTACTCGACGGAGGGATGGCCGGCTCTAAGCGCAGCTGGATGTGAAAAGAAATTGCTAAGCTACTTTACAAGCGATACCGGCGATCTGCATCAGCTCATTCACCTTTGGCGCTTCGAGAGCGACGAAGACAGAAGGGGCTTTTGGAGTCGAGTCTATGAAAATGAGCGTTTTATGGACTTCGCTAGGAAGCTTCGGCCGCTCATCAACACCCAAAACGTACAACTGATGCTCGCCGCACCATGGGGACCACATCCATGATTCACGCAAGTGCGGCGCCTCACCCGTTATTCAACCGGTCTTGCCTTTCGGCGGACCGGTTAACAGCAACATTGGCGCAGACTGGTGAGGGCACATATTGGTCGCGCCGCGCCTCTTTTTTACCTGATTGATTCAGCGGATCTTTTGCACATGGAAAACGAGCAATATAGGAAAATCATTGAAACTTACTTTCAGGCCTTCCGATCCGGTGACTTCTCCAGGGTAAAATTTTCTCCCAGGCTTCAGTTTCTTAGCCCCCTTAGCGGCGACACGGTGAACGGCCCCGAGGCTGTCGTGGCCTTCCTCCTCGGCGTATCGAGCCGGGTTACGGAGGTTAACGTTCTGTCAACCACGGTGGACTACCCAACCGCGAGCGGCGTGTGGCAGATGAGGACGACCAAAGGGACACTGTACACCTTGAACAACTTTTTCCGTCTGGACGGGCACGGCATTGCCTACGTATGGCCCATGTACGATCCCAAGGCAGTGATGGCGGATCCCGATGGTCTCGTGCGGTGGCTTACCGGGAAGGGCTACTAAGACCGGGTGCGCTTGCAATGCAGAACATGTGAACACCGCAACGTGTCCGGCGCGATCGACGACCAGAATTGGACCGACCGTTTCCCCGTGCTCCTTGCGGATTGGGACAAGCACTGGCCGGACAAAGTGGCCAAGCTCGGCGCGATGATGCGCGAGACCGGACGCTCCGGCGCCTGAACTTCAGTTGCCTCACCGATCCAACGGACTGCGCACCGCCAAGCCGGGGCGGTTTAGCACATGCGAGCACCGGAGCCCGGGGAGGGCTCGGGCCAGATCCCGCGCATGCGGGACCCGCAGGGCAAGAGGCCGCGGTGCGGCCCGAGTCAATAGAGCGGTTTAAGAAGAGCTGTAGTCGCTCATCGTTCCGGCGCCGGGGGCGGCGCCGCTACATTTAACTGTAGCGGCGGCGTCCCCGCCGCCGAAGCCCTGGGCGCGCGGCACACCGTGCCGCGGCTACAGACAAACTTAAAACGCTCTAAATCATGGTGGTGCTGACGTCGGAGTGTCCAAGCAGTTCCTGCTCGGCGCGGACGAAGCAGACGCCCTCCGCTGCGGCCAATAGGAAATGAAAACCGCGGCGGGGCATTTGCTCATCTGGCAAGGTATGGTGAAATTGCTCAACCATGCCATGGAGTG
Organism: Chthoniobacterales bacterium; assembly: GCA_044371145.1. Taxonomy (GTDB): domain Bacteria; phylum Verrucomicrobiota; class Verrucomicrobiia; order Chthoniobacterales; family JACTMZ01; genus JACTMZ01. The sequence continues at coordinate 6,048 of JBILUI010000079.1, forward strand.
AACACGCCACCGCGCGTCACTCATGGCGGGCGTTAGGCGAATGGCCGTTGAAGTGAGGCCGATTCGATGGTGTTCAAATACCCATGGGCACGTTGGCCTCTTCTGGCGTCCTCAGCTTGAGTGTCGCGGAGCGAATCCTCAGCAGACAATGATCCGTCGGCCGTCATCCGTCCGGAAGCGGGGGCGGAGCTGGCTGAAGCCTGAAATTCGCTACTCCTGCCGCTTGCGCGGTGGTTTGTCCCGATGTGCTGGAGCGACGTGCTTCAGCCTTTGACTACGAAGTTCACCAACTTGCCCGGGACGGCGATGACTTTGACCACTTCTTTGCCGCCGATTTGCGAGGCGAATTTTTCATGGGCGCGCGCGGCGGCTTCGAGCTGTTCGCGCGAGGCATCTTTAACCACGACCATTTTGTCGCGAACCTTGCCGTTGATTTGCAGGACGACTTCGACCTCGCTCTCGACGAGCAGCGATTCATCGTGGGTCGGCCAAGTTTGCCCGTGGGCCGAACCCTCGAAGCCCGCGAATTTCGCGCTTAGCTTCGACCAGAGTTCCTCCGCCATATGCGGCGCGAAAGGACTGAGCAAAACGAGCAGGGTGCGCAGGGCGGAGACGGGGCGTTTTTCCGCCGAGGTTAGCTCGTTGGTGCAGACCATCATTTGCGAAATGGCCGTGTTGTAGGACAGCGTGCCGAGGTCGGAGGTCACTTTCTTGATCGTGGCGTGAAGAACGCGGAGTTGCGACGGACTCGGGTCGATCTCGGCCACGGCGTCCGAGAGTTGCCATTCGCCTTCCTGGTTTTCGGTCATGACGAGGCGCCAGACGCGGGCGAGGAACCGGTAGACGCCCTCCACGCCTTTCATGCTCCACGGTTTCATTTGCTCGAGCGGCCCCATGAACATTTCGTAGAGACGGAAGGCGTCGGCCCCGTATTCGTCGATCACTTCGTCCGGATTGACCACATTGCCGCGGCTCTTGGACATTTTTTGTCCATCGGTCCCGAGAATAATCCCCTGATTAACGAGGCGCTGGAATGGTTCGGGCGTGGGGAGGTGTCCGAGGTCGTGCAGCACCATGTGCCAAAAACGCGAGTAAAGCAGGTGCAGCACGGCGTGTTCTGTTCCGCCCACGTAGAGATCGACGCCGCCCGGTGTTTGTTTTCCGTCGCCGAGCCAATAGCGTGCGGCCTCCTCGCCGATGAAGCGTTGTGCGTTCTTCGGATCGCAATAGCGCAGGTAATACCAGCACGAGCCGGCCCATTGCGGCATGGTGTTCAACTCGCGCGTGGCAGTGGCGGAATATTTCACCCAGTCCTTGGCCTTGGAGAGCGGGGGTTCCGCGGTGCCGGTGGGTTTGAAATCTTCCAACTCGGGCAAGCGCACGGGCAGTTCGGATTCGTCGAGTGCGCGGTGGCGTCCGTTCTCCCAAACGATGGGGAAGGGTTCGCCCCAATAGCGCTGACGGGAGAAAAGCCAATCGCGCAGCTTGTATTGCACCGCGGCGCGGCCGAGTCCGCCTTCCGCAAGCCACGCGGTGATTTTGCGTTTTGCTTCCGCGGTGGAAAGTCCGTCGAGAATGCCCGAGTTGACCGCGGTGCCCTCGCCGGCAAAGCAGCCTTCGGCCGGCTGCGGTGGTTTAACCACTTCGATGATGGGAAGATCGAATTTCTGGGCGAAGGCATGGTCGCGCTCGTCGTGGGCGGGCACGGCCATGATCGCGCCCGTGCCGTAGCCGGTGAGGACGTAATCAGCGATCCAGACCGGAATGCGCGCGTTGTTGACCGGATTGATGGCGTAAGCGCCGGTGAAGACGCCGGTCTTTTCCTTCGAGGCATCCTGACGGTCGCGCTCGGATTTCGAGGCGACGGATTTGACGTATGCTTCGACCGCGCTCTTTTGCTCCGGCGTGGTGATTTGCGCGACGAGCGCGTGCTCCGGGGCGAGCACCATGTAGGTCGCGCCGAAGAGGGTGTCGGGTCGTGTGGTGTAGACGGTGAATTTTTCCCCGCTGCCTTCGAGCGCGAAGTCGACGAATGCGCCCTCTGAACGGCCGATCCAATTTTTCTGGAGAAGTTTGATCGACTCCGGCCAGTCGAGCGTCTCGAGTCCATCGAGCAAGCGCTCGGCGAACGCGGTGATGCGCAACATCCATTGGCGCATCGGGCGGCGTTCGACGGGAAATCCGCCCACTTCACTTTTGCCGTCGACCACTTCCTCGTTGGCCAGCACGGTGCCGAGTTCGGGGCACCAGTTGACTGGCATCTCGGCCACGTAGGCGAGGCGGACACTATCCGGGTCGTTGCCTTTGTAAGTGGAAATGGGTTCGGCACGGTTGGTCTCCGGATTGAACCACGAATTGTAGATCTGCAGGAAAATCCACTGCGTCCACCGGACGTAGTCCGGGTCGGTCGTGTTGACTTCGCGCGACCAGTCGTAGCTGAAGCCGATGCGGTCGAGTTGCTGTTTGAAGCGCTCGACGTTTTTCGCGGTGGTCACCGCGGGGTGCTGTCCGGTTTTGACCGCGTATTGTTCCGCGGGCAGACCGAAGGCATCCCAGCCCATGGGATGCAGGACATTGTATCCGCGCATGCGGTGCCAGCGGGCGAGGATGTCTGTCGCGGTGTATCCCTCGGGGTGTCCGACGTGCAGTCCTTCGCCGCTCGGATAGGGGAACATATCGAGGACGTAGTATTTCGGCTTGGCCGCGTCGAAGCCGGCTTCCCCCGGATTCGGCGTGCGGTAGGCCTGCGTCTCGGCCCAGTGCTGCTGCCACTTCGGCTCGAAGTCGGGGAAAGGATATTGTTTGCGTTGGCTGGACATGCGGGTGCGGAACCGCGCATTTTGCCGGGAATGACTGAGGTGTCAAAGCAACGCCTGCTCCTGGCCACGCGCAACGCGCACAAAACACGCGAGGTGCGGGAAATTCTCGGGGCGGATTGGATCGTCGAGGACCTTTCTGTGCTGCCCGATTTACCGGAGGTGGAGGAGACCGGTGAAACGTTCGAAGCGAACGCCAAACTCAAGGCCCTCGCCGCCGCGCCGCACTACGACGGGTGGGTGCTGGCCGATGATTCGGGTCTGGAGGTCGATGCGCTGGGCGGCGCTCCTGGAGTCAGATCGGCACGATTTGCCGGTGATGATGCCGACATGGTGGCGAACCGCGCACTATTGATCGAAAAACTTCGCGGCCAAGAAAATCGGTCGGGCCGGTTCCGCTGCGTTTTGGCTTTGGCCAAAGATGGTGCGATCGTCCGGACCTTTTCGGGCACGGTCGAGGGCTCGGTTGTTGGCGTGGAGAGCGGAGAGGACGGGTTCGGCTACGATCCGCTTTTTGTCCCCGAAGGAGGAACGCGCACGTTCGCTGAGATGGGCTCTGACGAGAAGCACGCGCTGAGTCATCGCGGTCGCGCCATGCGCGCGGCGGTGGAATACCTACAGTCGGTCAGTTGATGCCCAACTCGCGGTCGGCAATCTCTTGCGCGCGCAGACCTTTCCAATTGTTACGGCTGATCACGCGCTGTTCGATGCCGGGAGGTGTCTGCGGATAATTCAGGTCGGGATAGTGTCCGCCCATGCCCCAGCGGCCGGTGATCTTCTCGCGTGTGTCGGGGCCATACCACACCGTCGTTTCGCTCGGGGAAGTCGGTGGCTTGTCGGGCTCAGGCTTGGTGTAGGGAATCGGTTTGTAGGGATAATACGGCCCGGTCAGCTCGCGGCGGTTTTCCGGGGTGGCACAAGCGGCGAGGCCGAGGCAGGCCAGCAGAGCGAGGCGGGGGAAGTTCACAAGCTTTGTATAAACTCTGCCTTTAACCTTGGCACTCAAAATGACATCGGTCCCTGTTCCGCGGCAATGGCAGGGGCCGACATGTGCACCTCGGCCGGCGGATTTTGCGCAGTGACCGGCTGGATCATGGGTTGTCCGTCGATCGTGCAACCGCAAAGCAGAGCGCAGGAGAGAAAAACAAAAATCCGAATCATTTTTTGGCAAAGCCAACGGAGAGCAGGGCAACGAGCTGGGTCGAAGCCGCCTCGAGTTCGGCGATAAGCGCTTGGACGCGTCCGCGGAAAAATGCGTAGGCCGCCATGCATGGAATTCCGATGACCAATCCCGCCGCGGTCGTGACGAGTGCTTCGGAAACGCCTTCGGCCAGCATCATGGGGCGCGAGGCAACGATATCGCTGGCCACCACGCTAAACGACTTGATCATGCCGAGCACCGTCCCGAAAAGCCCGAGCATGGGCGCTATCGTCCCGATGTCTGCCAG
>JBILUI010000215.1:0-2766 GCA_044371145.1 Chthoniobacterales bacterium
CCGAGCAAAGCCTGACTGCGCGCGGGGCCAAAGTTCACTATGCGGTGACGGCGGAAGACGCCAACCGCACGGTGACGGAAATTCTCCAGTCCGCCGGCATCACCAAGGTGGTGAAGTCGAAAAGCATGGTCACCGAGGAAATCCACCTCAACGACTACCTCGCCAAGCACGGCATCGAATCGGTCGAAAGCGACCTCGGCGAATACATCGTGCAAATCGACGGGGACCATCCGAGCCACATCGTGCGTCCGATCATCCACAAAACCCGCGGCGACATCGCGCGGAGTTTCGAGCGCGAGGGGTTGGGGGATTACAACGACGATCCGGAGACGATCACCCGCCGCGCGCGCAAATTCATGCGCGGAAAATACCTCGAGGCGGGGGCTGGGATCACCGGAGCCAACTTTGTCACCGCCGACACGGGGCGCATCGTTCTTGTCACCAACGAAGGCAACTCGCGCTTCTGTCTCGCCCCGGCGAAAGTCCACATCGCGCTGATCGGCATTGAGAAAGTGGTGCCGTCCGACGCCGATCTCGCCGTCCTGCTCAACCTCCTCGGACGCTCCGCCACGGGGCAGCAACTCACCGTCTACACCGAGTTCATCAATGGCCCCCGCCGCGCCGACCGCCCGTCCGGACCGGAGGAGATGCACGTCATCTTCGTCGACAACCGCCGCACCGAAGTGCTGGCTTCCGACTGCAAAGAAATTCTCCGCTGCATCCGCTGCGGCGCGTGTCTCAACGTCTGTCCCGTTTACCGCCAGGCCTCCGGCCACGCCTACCGCAGTGTCTATCCCGGACCGGTCGGCGCTGTGCTCTCGCCGTTGCTCGCGGGTGACAAGTTCAAGGAGTTGGCCGACCTGCCCAAGGCCTCGAGTCTTTGCGGCGCGTGCAACGAAGTTTGTCCGGTCGACATCCCGATCCCCGATCTCCTGCTGCGTCTTCGTCACCGCGCGCACGAAGAGCATGTGCCTTCGCCCGGCACACCGCCGATGGAAGGATTTGCCCTGCTCGGCAGTCATCCGCTCATTTGGCGCACGGCGATGACTTTCGGCGCAGCCAAAGATTATCTGCCGCTCGATCGTCTGCCTGTGCCGTATCTCGGTTCCTGGTTGAAAAAGCGCACGCTACCGAAATGGCGCGGCGGCAAATTCCGCGCGTGGATGAAATCGCGCAACGGTCACCACGGAGGCAACGGCAAGTGACGGCGCGCGAGACAATTTTCGGCGGGATCAAGTCCGCCCTGGCACCGCTGCCGCACCGCGAACCGCGTCCTCACGTTCCGCACGGCGTGGCCGATGCGCAGTGGTTGGCTGGCGAGACGGACAACGTTGCGCTTTTCACCAAACGGGCCACGGCGGTCGGCACCAAAGTCTTCGCTTCCGTCTCGGACTGCCTCTCCTGGCTGTTCGAGCAGCAGACAAAAAAAGTATTCGTGCCTGAATCGCTGCAGCAGTTGACCGCCAAATTCGATGGCATCGTCGAAGCCGTGCACCATTACTCTCGCGCGCAAGTCGATGAAATTGACGCCGCCATCACGCCGGCCGCCGGCGCGATCGCCGAGTCCGGCACCATCATTCTGACCGACGAATCCACGCCCGATCGCCTCGCCGCGCTGGCTCCTTGGACCCACATTGCCGTGGTGCGCAAAGAAACAATCTATCGGTCCATCGCCGACGCCCTCGCCGCCATGCCCGACGACCCGAACATCATCTGGGCAACCGGCCCTTCCAAAACCGCCGACGTCGAAGGCATTCTCATCCAGGGAGTCCACGGACCCGGCGTGCAAGGCTGCCTGCTGGTCTAGCGAGCCAGGTTCCGCATTCTGCTGGATGGCTTGAACTGCCGCGTCATCGTCACCTAGGAGGCTCATCGATCAATTTTATGCGGAATACACCCGAACTTATGGTTAGTGGCGAAACCAAGTGGATCGGCGACCGGCGGCGTCCGATCAAAGGCGAGCCGCCGTGTCCTTATTTGAGACGCTCTTTTGCGCTGCCCGGACCGGTCCGGCGCGCCACCTTGCATTGGACCGCGCTCGGCGTGGCCGACCTGTTTCTCAACGGGGAGAAAATCGGCAGCGAATTTCTCATGCCCGGGTGGTCGGACTTCCGCCAGCGGGTTCAGGTGATGACCGCGGACGTGACCAAGATGTTGCAGGCCGGCGACAACATGTTTGGTGCGATCCTCGGTGACGGTTGGTATGCGGGCACGCTCCTCTGGAAAAACGAGCGCAATCACTACGGGACGCATCCACAGTTTCTCGCGCGCCTCCACATCGAATTGCGGGACGGTCGCGAGGTGAGCGTCGCGACGGGACGCGGATGGCAGATGCGTTACGGGCCGGTGCTGTTTTCCGACATTTACCACGGCGAAAGTTACGACGCGCGGAAGGAACTCGGCGACTGGTGCGAGCCGGGGGCATCCTCGAAGGGTTGGCGTCCGGCCGATATTTTTCCCGCCTACCGAGGCAAGCTCTCCCCGAAGGTCAACGAAGCCGTGCGTGTCACGCAAACTCTGCGGCCGCGCAAAATCACCGAGCCCGAAGCGGGCAAATATGTTTTCGATTTCGGACAGAACATTGCGGGCGTCTGCCAGATGAAAATCCGCGGGCGGCGCGGACAAAAGGTCACGCTCAAGTTCGCCGAGATGCTCAATGCCGATGGGACCGTTTACCGCGAGAATTTGCGCCTGGCCCGCGCGACCGACACCTACGTTTGCCGGGGTGGTGGAGTAGAGGAGTGGACGCCGCGTTTCACCTTTCAT
>JBILUI010000216.1:0-2755 GCA_044371145.1 Chthoniobacterales bacterium
GGTATTGGTGTTCCAAGCAAACTTTATGGATGCATCCGCACCGGCCGGCCGGTGCTTTTTATTGGCCCAGAGAACGCCGATACCGCACGGGAGATTTTGCGAAACGAGTGGGGCATGGTTCTGTCGCCGGGCTCTAGTGGGGAGAAGGTGGCGGCGGCGATTCTGGAATTGGCGGCGCGACCCACGAAAACGCCGGCGGAGCAGTGTGGTGCACAACAGGTTGCCGAACTCCTGCGGGAACAAGCCACCGATAGACACGGATAAACAGCTTTGATAAGTCCGTCCGGCTAAGCCGACCGGACTGAGGAGCCGGAATGCTCGCACCAAGATGACCTTTGGTGCTCGCGGTTGGTCCGCCGAACAAGAGAATACAGTTTGAAAGGCTATGATTTGGCGCGCGCGGCAGCTAATCCTCTTTGTTTATCTGCCTAAGGGCCGTCTACGCTTCGCTTCGGTTTCCGTAAACTGGCAGGCATCCCATTGACATAAGCATTCGCCACTAATATTTATACGTTAGATGACGCACGACCTCTTCAGCAGGATCACGTTTAATCCGGAGATTTTCGGAGGAAAGCCGATCATTCGCGGCCGTCGCTTGGCAGTTGAGCATGTGCTCGGGCAGCTCGCGGCCGGTGACAGCTTTGAGGTTTTGTTGCGCGGCTATCCATGGCTTCAGCGGGATGATATTTTGGCGTGTTTGGAATATGCCCGCGCCATGGTCGGTTCCGAAACCGTTTTACCGCTTCCTGTTCCCGCCGCTGCTTGTAGCTGCTCCTAGATACCTGCGTTTGGGGCGGGGCAGTTGAGCCTCTCCGCGAGAGTGGCCACAATGTTTTTTGGTGTGGCGAACTATCTCCGGACCCCGGCGACGAAGTCATTCTGCGCCAGGCCGTCCAGGAGAAACGTGTTTTGGTCACCTTGGACAAAGACTTCGGTGAGCTGGTTTTTCTGCGGGGACAAAACCACTCCGGCATCATGCGACTGGTTGAAGTTCCTTCTCTTGCGCAAGCAGAGGCGATCAATCTTATCGTAGCCAAACACGGCGACCTGCTCGTCGACGGCGCCACCATCACGCTGAAGAACGACAGGTTGCGAATTCGCAGGCCTTTATCCAAATAGTAAACTCGGCCGTCTCCGGGCAAACCAAGATTTCCCGAAATTGCTGATCTGGTGTGTTTGCGCGGCAACTAATCATCGTCGTTCATCATCTTCAATCGGTGGCTAAAAAACTCTGACGTCATGCGCTTGGCATTCATTGTTTCGCATCCCATCCAGTATTACGTCCCGATTTATCGAGACTTGGCGAAACGCATTCGCCAAGCAGACGAGAGACCAAAAGACGAAGAGGCAGATGGTGGGAATGTGGCTTCACCAAAGTGGGAAAGTGGAAAAGTAGAACCGCTGAGCGCGCTGAAGGTCTTCTACACTTGGCGGGATGCGGGGCCGGCGCGGGATGAGAAGTTCGGGAAAGAGTTTGCTTGGGATATTCCGCTCATGGAGGGGTATGACTTCGAGGTTGTCCCGAACACTTCGCCCGATCCGGGAACGCATCATCGAAGGGGGTTGGTTAATCCGGATTTGGTGGAGCGGGTGAAAGCTTGGAAGCCGGACGTGGTGCATATCACGGGTTACAACTACGTGTCACATGGGCAGGCGATCAAGGAACTGAGCAAGGCGGGGATTCCGGTGGTCTTCCGCGGCGACTCGCATTTGCTCGATGGTCGCGGGCCTTGGTGGAAGTGGTGGATCAAGAAATGTTGGCTGTCGAAAGTTTACAGTTGGCCGACTGCATTCGCTTATGTGGGGCAGAACAACCGGGATTACTACCGGGCGTTCGGTGTGCCGGAGCGGAAGATGTTCCACGTGCCGCACACGATCGAGGTTGGGCGGTTTGCCGAGCCGAATGAGCAGCTGGAGGCGAAAGCGCTGGCGTGGCGGCGGGAGTTGGGTATCCCGGATGACCATTTTGTTTTTCTCTATGCGGCCAAGCTGGAGCCGCGGAAGCGGCCGATGGAGCTGCTCGAGGCGTTTCTCGCGGCGAACATTCCGAAGACGACGCTGCTTTTTGTGGGAAGTGGGGAGTTGGAGGAGGCGCTGAAAGAAAAGGCAGCAGACTTTAGCCACCGATTAACACGGATTGACGCGGATGGAGTCCGGGCGGCTGCGCCGACCGGACTTGGAGGGGAATGCTCACGCCGGGGGACCCCCGGCCCTCGCAACGCTAGATCGGAAAGAACTGACGACGGCCAGCTGACAGCCGAGTCCCGTGCAGCGGGAGGAGACAGGTCGCCGCAGCGACCAACCGATACCGCCAACTCCGCGCATCGCGTGGTTTTTGTGCCGTTTCAAAACCAAAGCGCGATGCCGGTGGTTTACCGGTTGGGGGATGCGCTCGTTTTGCCCTCAGGTTACGGAGAAACTTGGGGATTGGCGGTGAATGAGGCGCAGGCTTGCGGGCGGCCTTCGTTGGTGAGTGATTGCGTGGGGTGTGCGCAGGATATTATTCGCGAGGGCGAGAACGGGATGATTTTTCGGACGGATGATTGGGATGATTGTGTGCGGGTGATGAAGCGGATGGCGGATAGCGAATGGCGGAGCAAGCGGGAGGCGATTCGGGGGGTGGCGGCGAAGTTTGATACCGTTTGCGGGGTGAGGGCGTTGTTAAGAGGCTTAAAGCGCAGATAGCATGAGGCAAAAGGCTGAAGGATGCTGTTTGCGAAGTCCTTCGGGCGCACCTAATGTCACGGCGACAAGA
>JBILUI010000081.1:0-10186 GCA_044371145.1 Chthoniobacterales bacterium
GAAACCGGTTGTGACGTGACTCCCGTCGCCCTGGGCTACCGGGCCGATCCTCCCGGGGACACGATCAGAGACATTTGCTGGTGGGGCGGCGTTGGCTTCCTTCCCCACCTCTGGCGCTTCCTCGCGCTGCGTTCGTTCAAAGCTACGGTCGCTTTCGGCGCGTCTCAGCGCATCGCGAGCGATCGCAAAAGCGAAGCTGTCCGCCTGCATGCCGAAGTGTCGCGCCTCAAAGAAAGTATGCGCTGAGAGTCATTCGCCCTCGACGTCGTAGATGATGATTTTTCGGGAGAGGGGGCGGAGAATTTCATTCGCGGCGTGCTGATGGATGGCGCTGTTCTCGTAGGCGGCCAAGTCATTGCGATTTGCGAAACGCATGACGAAGGCGAGATCGAAGGTGTCGTCGACCACGGGCCTCTTACTGGGGAGAGGACGGCCGTAGCTCATTCCCCGCATCACGGGCAAGGCACGCTGCAGTTCTTTCGATGTGGCGACAAGCTTGGCTTTGTCGTCCGCATTGCCCGGGCGCTTGAGCCAGACGATCACGATGTGGTCGATGCCGCGGGATTGCCGCTCGGGCAGGGCGGCGCAGGAGGCGAGGGAGAGCAGCAAGAGAAGGAATGCCACGGCCTTCCAGGCCGACATCCAGGTGCCCGGAGCGAAATTCATTTCGCCACCCCGTCGATGAAGACGTCCATTTGCTGGCCCACGTAGACCGGGGTCGCCGGCATGGCGAAGGTGTAGATGACCTGCAGGACGCGGGTGTCGACGCGTTCGGTGCTTTCGCCGGTGAGGGATTTCTTCGGCAGGATGTAGGGTTCGACGCGCACGAATGTGAGGGGGATCGGCTTGTCGCGCGTTCCTTTGATGTAAGCCACGGCCGAGGCGCCCGGCCGGACGCGCCAAGCGCTGTCTTCGTCCACATCGGCCCGCAACTGCAATGTGCTGGTGTCGCCGAGCAGGATGGCTTCGGTGGCGGTCGTCGGGGCTGCGTATTCGCCGGCGCGGATGTTGACCTGCAGGATTTCGCCCTCTCGCGGGGCGGCAACGAGGGTGAGGTCCAAATCGGTCTGGGCTTCGGCGAGAAGGGCTTTGCCTTGCTGGAGTTCGGCCGCGGCCCGCGCCTGCAGGGCCTCGGCCGCGCGATGTTGGAAACTGGCGCGGCGCACTTCTTCCTGGCTGGCCACGTTCTTCGAGCCGAGTTTGTTCACCCGGTCGAGCAGATCCCTTTTTTCCGCGAGGTTGGCCTCGGCTTCTTCCAAACGCGCGGTGAGCACAGGAATCTCCGCCTCGCGTGAGGTGACCGCCGCGCGCGCCTCGCGCGAGTCGACGCGGAAGAGCGGGTCGCCCTTCTTCACGTGGTCGCCGACTTTGACGCAAACTTCCTCGACCACGCCGGAGACCAACGGGGAAATGCGCACGTTTTCCCCGAGAGATTCGACGATGCCCCGCGCGCCGATCGCGGATTCGTACGGCGCAGCGGCTGGCTCGACGAGGGGAGGTGCGACAGGGTCCGGTTTCTTCAAGCGCGCGACGAGGAAGAACATGGCGGCCATTCCGAGGATTGCGGCGACGATAGTGATGTTTCTAAGCATGGCTTTTGGGTTGCGGATGGGGATGGTCGCGGAGGTAATCCGACGCGTTTTGGGACGTGGTGACAAGCCCGTCGTCCATTTCGACGATGCGGTCGGCGTAGTGGAAGATGCGCGAGTCGTGCGTGACGACGATGACGCAGCGGTCCGGATGGCGGGCGGATTCGCGCAGAAGTTCCATGGCGCGCTGACCGGCGGCCGCGTCAAGCGAGGCGGTGGGTTCGTCGCAGATGACGAGGCGCGGTTGGTGGACCATAGCTCGGGAGATGGCCACGCGTTGCTGTTGGCCGCCCGACATCTGCGAGGGGAAGCTTTCTTCGCGTCCGCCCAATCCGACCTGCGCAAGCATGGCGCCGGCATCTTCCTGCGCGCGCTTGTAAGGCGTTCCGGTGAGGAGGCGTGGGATGGAAACATTTTCCCGCGCGGTGAGGGTCGGCACGAGATTGAACTGCTGAAAAATGAATCCGACGTTGCGGGCGCGGAACGCGGTGAGTTCGCGGTCGGGCATCGAGGAAATGGTTTTGCCGAAGAGACCGATCGTGCCCGAATCAACGCGCAAGGTGCCGCACATGACGCTGAGCAGCGTGGTTTTGCCGCAGCCCGACGGTCCGACGATCATGAGCAACTCGCCGAAGGTTGCCTCGAGGCTCACGCCCTTGAGCGCGCGCACGGCCATTTCGCCCTTGCCGTAGGTTTTGACCACATCGCGGCAGACCACGGCCGGTTCCGGAGTGCTCATTTGAAAACCATGGCCGCTTCAAGGCGCGCCACTTTGGCCACGCCGATCGCGGCGGAGAAACAGCAGATCAGCGCGATGACCACACCGACGAAGACCGGCACCTGCCAAGGCATGTAAAAAGGCGGAGTGCCGTTGCGCAGAACGGCGTTGCCGAAGATCGAGGCGAGGCCCAGCCCGAGCCCGTAGCCGATGAAACCGGTGGAAAAAGCCTGCAACATGACCATGCCGACCAATTTGGTCGTGCCGGCGCCCATTGCCTTGAGCGCGGCGAGGTAGCGGAGGTTGTCGTGGACGAAGAGGTAGAAGGTTTGTCCGGCGATGGCGATGCCGACCACGATGCCCATGAGCACGACGGTTCCGAACGAAACGGGGATGCCGGTATTTTTGATGTACCAAATCATCGTCTCGCGGAAAAACGTCTTGTGGTCGAAGGCGCGCAGCCCCGGCAGGGCGTTCACTTGCTTGACCACTTCCTGCGGCGTGACGCCCGGTTTCGGCTCGGCCAGCACGTAGGCGAGCAACTTGCGCTGGGCGGGCATGTATTGCAGCGCGCGCTCGTAGGTCGTGTAGACGTAAGGCTGTCCGAGGAAGCTCCGTTCCGTGTGGCAAATGCCGACGATGCGCGCTTCCTCATCGTTGATTTCGAACGTTGTGCCGATGCGCACATCGATGCCCTTGTGCTGCAGCTTTTCCACCGCGACTTGGTCGACGATGACCGAGTTGGGCAGGCGCAGATCCTCGATGCGCCCCTGCAGCATCACCGCGGGACGTCCGGTGAAGGAGGAGGAGTCGAGACCGGTGAGTTGAATCGCCTGGAAAGAGCCGTCAGGGAGACGCGCTTGCACGATGCCCCAGAAAAGCGGCACGGCCCAAGCCACGCCCGGAAGGCTGCGCACCCTCTGCACATCGATGTCGCGCAGGGAAATGACCTCGTTGATCTGCTGCACCTTGGCGTCGACGACCCAGATAGGGGAGCTGATGTTCCGCAATGTCGCGGTGGTCCACATCATTATCCCGCAAAAGACGCCGGCCTGCTGGCTCATGAGCAGCGAACAAAAGGTGAGTCCGCTGATCAGCATCGCATACTTCGCCTTGTCCCGGAAAAGCATGAGCAGGGCGATGCGAAACATGGTTGTTCCCGGATACTGGATGTTGCGGGCTCCCTGTCAACAGGAGTGATCTCCCGCGGGCGACTAAAGGTCGTCTTCGTCCGAGGCACCTTTTTTGTAGGTGAGACCGCGGAGTTTGCCGTGGATAAAAGCGTCCAAGTCGCCATCCATCACCCCCTGCACGTCGCTGGTCTGCACGCCGGTGCGGAGATCTTTGACCATTTGGTAGGGTTGGAAAACGTAGCTGCGAATCTGGTTGCCCCAGGCGATGTCGCCTTTCTCGCCGTATTGGCGTTCGACCTCGGCGCGTTTCTTGTCCTGCTCGACTTGATACAATTTTGCTTTGAGCAACTTCATGGCGAGGTTGCGGTTTTTCAACTGGCTGCGCTCGGCCTGGCAGGCCACGACGATGCCGGAAGGGAGGTGGGTGAGGCGGACGGCGGTTTCGACTTTGTTGACGTTTTGCCCGCCTTTACCGCCGCTGCGGTAGGTGTCGATGCGGAGGTCGCGCTCTTCGACCTCGATGGGAGCGTCCTCCGGGATTTCCGGCGTGATGTCGATGCTGGCGAATGAGGTGTGACGGCGTTTGTTGCTGTCGAACGGGCTGATGCGTACGAGGCGGTGCACGCCGCGTTCGGTCTGAAGATAGCCGTAGGCGTAGTCGCCGGTGACTTTGAGAGTGGCCCATTTGACGCCTGTTTCATCGCCAGGTTGGATGTCGAGGATTTCGGATTTTAGCCCGTGGCGCTCGATCCAGCGCTGATACATGCGCATGAGCATGTCGGCCCAGTCGCAGGCCTCGGTCCCGCCGGCACCGCTGTGGATGGTGACATAGGCGTCTTTGCGGTCGAATTCGCCGCCGAGCAGGCATTGGATTTCAAAGTCATCGAGGGATTTCTCTATGTCGTGAAATTCTTTGACTACTTCCTGTTCGGCCTGCGTGCGTGCATCGCCGAGAGCCTCCTCGGTCGCCATCTCGTGCAAAACGGCGAGGTCGCTGATGCGGGTGTCGAGTCCGCGGAAGGGTTCGATGAGTCCGCGCAGGCGGGACACTTTTTCCACATCGGCCTGGGCCTTGTCTTTGTTGTCCCAGAAGCCCGGCTCGGCCATGCGTCCCTCGACGGCCGTCAACTCTCCCGCGAGTTTGTCGTAGTCAAAGAAACCTCCGCAGCTGCGCCAGTCGTGAGGCGAGCCCGGAGGTATCGATGGTGTCGAATTCGGGATTGGACATTGGTGAAAAGTTTTAGGAGTGGTTCGCTCTGGACTGCGCCAATCGCGACGGGAACGCCGCGATCCGCCTTACGAGCGGGGAGTTTCCACGCGAAAAATGGTTTCGCCCGGCTTCATCATGTTGAGGCGGTCGCGGGCGATGGTTTCGACGTAATCGGGGTCGTTCTTGAGCAGATCAAGTTCGCGGCGGGCGGAGGCCAACTGGGCTGTTTTCTCCGTCTTTTCCTGCGTCAGTGCGGCGACGCGCGCACGCATGTCCTGCTGCTTGTGCCAGACCGGATAGAACATCACGCCGATGCCGAGGAAGACGCCGAGGACAACAAGAGCGGTGAGCACCTTGTTGATACGGTGCCAGAAGTCCGGCTCGTTGCGGCGCCGGCGGCGGACGGTGTAATCCTCCTCGTCGAAGAAGTTCATGCGTGCATTTTTCCGCCGTAGACGGCTTCTTTGCCGAGCATCTCCTCGATACGGAGTAGTTGGTTGTATTTGGCCACGCGGTCGGTGCGGGAGAGGGAGCCGGTCTTGATCTGTCCGGCATTGGTCGCCACGGCGATGTCGGCGATGGTCACGTCCTCGGATTCGCCCGAGCGGTGGCTGATCACCGCGGTGTAGCGGTTCTCGCGGGCCAGCTCGATGGCGTCGAAAGTTTCGGTGAGCGATCCGATTTGGTTGACCTTGACGAGAATCGAGTTGCCCACGCCTTGATCGATGCCTTTGCGCAGGAAGTCGACGTTGGTGACGAAAAGGTCGTCCCCGACCAGTTGCACTTTGTCGCCGAGGGCGTCGGTGAGTTTCTTCCATCCGGCCCAGTCATTCTCCGCGCAACCGTCCTCAATCGAAATGATCGGGTATTTGGCGCAGAGTTTTTTGTAGTAGCCGACCATTTCGTCGGCCGAGCGGACGGACTTGTCCGACTTTTTGAAAACGTAGGCTTTCTTGGTCTTGTCGTAGAACTCGCTCGAGGCGCAGTCGAGGGCGATGAAGACCTCTTTGCCGAATTTGTAGCCGGCTTTTTTCACCGCGTTGGCGATGGTGTCGAGCGCGTCTTCGGCCGAGGCGAAGTTCGGGGCGAATCCGCCTTCGTCACCCACGCTGGTGGAAAGTCCGCGGCCTTTGAGCACGGATTTGAGCGCGTGGAAAATTTCCGCGCCGCAGCGCAGGGCTTCGTGGAAGCTCGGAAGTCCGCGCGGCATGATCATGAACTCCTGGAAATCGATCGGTGCGTCGGAATGCGCGCCACCGTTGACGATGTTCATCATCGGCACGGGCAAAACCTTGGCGTTGGGTCCGCCGAGGTATTTGAAAAGGGGTTGGCCGAGTTGCGCGGCGGCGGCGTGGGCCGTGGCCATGGAGGCGCCGAGGATGGCGTTGGCGCCGAGTTTCTTTTTGTTCGCGGTGCCGTCGAGCTTGCGCATGGTGCGGTCGTTCCCGACTTGGTCGAGTGCATCGAGTCCGGTGATGGCCCCGGCGATGGCTTTGTTCACGTTGCCGACGGCTTTCTGCACGCCTTTGCCGAGGTAGCGCGCGGCTTCGCCGTCGCGCAGTTCCCAGGCCTCGTGCTCGCCGGTGCTGGCGCCGCTCGGGACAATGGCCCGGCCGGTGGCGCCGCCTTGCAGGGTGATTTCGACTTCGACAGTGGGATTGCCGCGCGAATCGATGACTTCGCGGCCGCGGACGGAGGTGATGACGGTGGATGACATGAAGAAATTGAAGGGCGGGAACCGCCCTAACGCGCGTATTTGCCGCGCTTTCTACAAAATTTCAAGGTTTTTGAACGGCTCGACCGAGAGAATCTCGACTTCGCGCTCGCCCTTTTCGGACGGCATCTGCACCGAATCGCCGGTCGTTTTGCCGATCAGCGCGGTGGCTGCCGCGGCGAGGTAGGAGACGATGTTCTTCTCCGAATCGCCGTCCCATGCACCGAGAATGTGGAGTTTTTCCTCGTGGCCGGAGGCTTTTTCGCGCAGGCGCACGGTTGTGCCGAGGCTGACGCGCGAAGCATCGGGATTTTCGAAGTTGGTGCCGCGGCAATTGGCCAGCTGGTGCTCGATTTCCGCCTTCTGGCGCATGAGAACGCCCTGCTGTTCCTTGGCGAATTTGAATCCCGCGTTCTCGCGCAGGTCGCCCTGCTCGCGCGCGACTTGGATGTCTCGGCTGTTCGCCGGGATGCGGACATTGACCAAATCGTCGTAATCCTTTTTGCGCCGCTCGAGGCTGGCCCAGGAGACGGTGAGGATTTTCGCGGCGGGTGCGGCGGTGGCGGCGGATTTTTCCTCGGCGGCCTCGAGAAGTTCCTGCAACTCGGGGCGCGCCTTGATTGCGCGGGCGAGAAGTGCTCGCTTGTCCATTTCCTCGAAGACAGCGGTGCGCTTGATCTTGCGGACAAACTCGCGTGCGGCCTCGGCATCGGAGCGGCCGACCGCTTCGCCGATGAGTTGTTTGTCGTCGGCGAGCACCTTGTGGAGCTTGCCTGCGCGTTTCGAGTCCTTGATGTTCTCGCGCTCGACAACGGATATGGCGGCTTCGAGCGTTTCGAGATTGATCAAGTCTGCGAGTTTGTCCGGGCGTTTGCCGAGGAGCCAGGCAAGCAACTCGGGATTCGCGCCGCGCTCAGCGATGCCTTTGCGAAGGTGGGCGCGCAGCGGTTCGAGGTGTCCTTTTTCGAGGAGTAGACGCGTCGCTTCGGCGACGACCTTGGAGTCACCCTCCTGCAGCACGTCGATGAGCAGAACATCGGCCGCCGCGCCGCCTGTGGACACGCCCGCTTCCAGAGCGTGGCGGATGCGCGCTGCGGGGAGCGGAGCGAGCAGGCCTGCGAGATGCGCGGGCGGATGTGACAAGAAGCTGGCGAGGGTCAGCGCGCTTTCGGGCAAGGCGGCTTTGCGGCGATCCAGGATTTCGTCGCGTACGCAGAGAAGATGGATGGAATGGGCCGGGTTCCGCCTTTGGTGGTCGGCCGCCGCATTCTCGAGCAACCCGAGCACGCGGTCCAACTCGTCGGGCGAACCGTCGAACTTGGAGAGACCTTTGAGCAACAATTCGGCGGCCGCGGCTTGGTCCTTCGGTTGCCGCGCTTTTTCGAAGGCATCGACGATGTCGAGGTGCGGCGAGGCGGGGCGCTCGCGCAGGGTGACAAAATCGTTTTTCTTCGCGGGCAGAACGAATCGTCCATCCGCTTTGAGCTTGTTTCGCACCGAGGTCCACCAGCGTTTGAAGGCATCTTTGCCGCCGGAGGAAAAAGCGCTGTCGGGCAGCACCGACCCGAGATAATCGCCGAGCGCCTCGAGGGTGAGGCGGGAGCCGAAGTCATCGACCACGGCATGGACGAACTCAACGGGCCGATCCAGCGCCTCTTTGCGCACAGTTTCGCTATCGGCCATGCGGCGGGCCTCGACGTGCGATTCGGTGATCGGCGTCAGGGCGGCGGCGGCGAAAGCCATCTGCATGGCCTGTTTGCGTCCGCCGAGAAACTCGAGTTCGAGTTGCCCCAGGAGAAAATCGACATTGGCCACGCGGGCGCAGCCCCAGCTTTTGTGCAGGGCGAACGCTCCGGCGGGGAGTTGTTCGAGGGTTTTGGCTTGTTGCGGGTTGATTTTTCCTTCGTCGAGGGCGGTTTGGAGCTCGGAATGCATGTGGCGGGATGGAAATTAACGACTCAATGCGGTCGCGGCGATTGAAAATTTGCCGGGTAACCCGTGTCCGCTATGGTGCTGGGCCTCATGACCCCGGATGGAAAGAGCGGGAATCCCCGTGCTGGCGACGACGAGGCTCAGGCGCTGCGGTTGAGCGAGGAACTTGAAAGTCTTCTCGCCATCGCGCCCGGTCGCCCGATGAAGCTGCGCACCATCGTAGATCATCTGCGTTTCCGCGGACTGCCCGCTCTGATCGTGCTGCTTTGCGTTCCTTTCCTTTTCCCCGTGGCCATTCCGGGGTTGTCGATTCCGTTCGGTATCGCCATTGCGCTCTGCGGGCTGCGGCTCGGGCTGGGCCAAAATTTCTGGATGCCGGATTTTCTCCTGCGGCGCGAGATCCCCTACGATCTGCTCAAGAAGCTCGTTACCTCCGCGGCGGCCTTTTACCGCAAAGTGGAAAAGTTGGTGCGGCCGCGCATGCACTTCCTCCAGCGTTGGCCCGGGATGATTAACCTGATGGGATTCATGATCATGATCGGAGGTATCTTGCTTAGTCTCCCCATTCCGCCGCCCTTCCCGCTGACCAACACGATCCCGGGGATGGCCATCGTTTTCATGGCGCTCGGCATCATGGAGCGCGATGGTATTTGCACGCTTGTCGGCTACGCTTTCGCGCTTCTCGGGCTTTGCTACGTCGGCCTGATTTGTGTCCTCGGCGCCGCCGGTGTGCAGCACCTTTGGAAGTGGTGCGCCGGCGTCTGAGTGCGCCTCAAGCCTGACCCGGTCGCAAAGGCTTTCCGCTGGCCCGCATTTTGGCGAGTGAGGTACGCACCGTGTCGGCCAAGGTGTGACGGTCGAGAATGTCGGCTATGGAATTACGCACCTCCAGCATGACCATGCGCAGCCCGCAGGTTGCCTCGTCGGGGCAGGAGCATTTTTCGTATTTGCTCTGGCTGACGCAGCGGATCGGGGCGAGGGGCCCGTCGATGAGACGGACGACTTGTCCGAGCGAAATGCTGTCCATCGGCTTGGCCAGGTAGTAGCCGCCCTTCTTGCCCCGCTTCGTCGCGATGTAGCCTGCTTGGCGAAGCTGCATGAGGATCTGGTCGAGGAAGCCTTTGGGCAGGTTCTCGCGTGACACGATTTCCTGGGCGCGGAGCAGGGGTTGTCCCGACTCGGCGGCGATGCCGAGGTCGATGAGCGCGCGCAGCGCGTATTCCCCGCGTTTCGAGACCTTCATCCTGAGGCAATGTTAGGGCGTTGAGCCTTGCCCGCAAGCCTCGTGGATCGCTGCGCGGCATTGCCACGGGCTTCGGCCCGATTTAGAAACCCACGGATGAAGATTGTTTGCGCGTATTCGGGCGGCCTCGACACCTCGGTCTTGCTGCAGTGGCTCAAGGAAACCTATGGCGCCGAGGTCATCGCCTTTTGCGCCAACATCGGCCAGGAAGAGGAGCTCGACGGCTTGGAGCAGAAAGCGCTCAACACCGGCGCGTCCAAGTGCTTCGTCGACGATTTGCAGGAGGAATTTGCGCGCGATTTCATTTTCCCCATGTTCCGCGCCGGGGCGCTTTACGAAGGTCAGTATTTTCTCGGCACGAGCATCGCGCGTCCGCTCATCGCCAAGCGCATGGTGGAGATCGCCAAGGCGGAGGGTGCAAAGGCCGTGGCGCATGGCGCCACGGGCAAAGGCAACGACCAAGTGCGCTTCGAGCTGACCGCGGCGGCCCTTGCGCCCCAACTTGAGATCATCGCCCCGTGGCGGCAGGAGCGTTTCCGCGAAAAATTCCCCGGTCGCGCGGAGATGATCGACTACGCGGAAAAGCACGGGATTCCCGTGCCGGTCACGGCGAAAAAACCCTACTCGATGGACCGCAATCTCCTGCA
>JBILUI010000217.1:0-2739 GCA_044371145.1 Chthoniobacterales bacterium
ACGTTGGATGATGTCCGCGCCATCGATCCGAAATTCGACGAAACACTTTTCACCGCGCGCGACCTTGATGGTGACGGCAAAGTGACTTTCCGTGAATACCGCCGCTACGCCGAGAAAAACGGCGTGCTCAACAACCTCTTCGGAAAGGTCGACACCGACGGTGACGGCTTCATCACGAAACCCGAAGCGGACGCTTACGTCGCTACCCTCGAAAACTGAGCCGCCTCCCAACCATGAAAAGAGCCAAGAAATTCCTCCTCGTGACGGGCGCCTTGCTGGTCGTCACCGAATTCACCGCCTGCGTCGTGCCGAGCCCGAGCCCGGTCGTGCGCGGACGACGCCACGGTGCTGCCACGGGAGCCGTAATAGGCGGAGCGGTGGGTGGCTGGGAAGGCGCCGCGGCTGGAGCCATGATCGGCGGAGCCGCCGGCGGCATGGCCGGACGCGCCCGTCGCTCATACTACACGGGCACGCCGTATTACGCGCCTGCGCGCAGCGTCTACGGTATGGGCTACTATTGAGCGAGCAGTCAGACGCCGGATCAGGCGACCAACACACATTGCCAAAGCCTGTGCGCCAATCAACCTTGGCACTGGCTCTTCCTGTCCTGCTCGGCCTCGCATCATGCAGCCGGCCAGCGCCCGAGGACATGGTCCTCATCCCTGGCGGTGAGTTCACCATGGGGTCGGATGCGGATTACGCCTACGCCAACGAGAAGCCGGCGCACCGCGTGAAAGTGGCCCCCTTCTGGATCGATGCCAAACCGGTGAGTAATGCCGACTTCTCCAAGTTCGTCGAGGCCACCGGCTACAAAACCGTGGCCGAGCGGCCCGTCGACTGGGAGGAATTGAAAAAGCAGGTGCCGCCCGGCACCCCGAAACCACCGGAGGAAACGCTCGCGCCGGGATCTCTGGTGTTCAGACCGACCGCCGGGCCCGTCGACCTGCGCGACATGTCCCAGTGGTGGGTGTGGACGCCCGGCGCTTCGTGGCGTCATCCGGAAGGTCCGGGAAGCACGATCGAGGGACGTGAAAAACACCCCGTGGTGCAAGTGGCTTTCGAGGACGCGCACGCTTACGCCAAGTGGGCGGGCAAACGACTCCCCACCGAGGCCGAGTGGGAATTCGCCGCGCGCGGCGGTCTCGAGGGCAAGCGCTACGCCTGGGGAGATGAGGAGCGTCCCGATGGTCGGATGATGGCCAACCGCTGGACCGGTGATTTCCCATACCAGAACGACAACGAAGATGGTTTTGCCCGCACCGCACCGGTCGCCTCCTTCCCCGCCAACGGCTACGGTCTCTTCGACATGGGCGGGAATGTTTGGAATTGGTGCAGCGACCTCTATCGTGCGGACACCTTCGCGGCGCGCGCCAGTGATGACAAAGTCTGCTGCGATCCGCGTGGCCCTCTCACCACGGACGGCGAAAAAACGATCCCCGGCGATCCTTCGCCCCCGAGCGTTCCCGGCGCCGAGCGCCGCGTGACAAAGGGAGGCTCATTCCTCTGCAATCCGTCGTATTGCGAGAGCTATCGGCCCTCCGCCCGCCGCGGAACGCCGCCGGACACCGGCAGCAGCCATGTGGGATTCCGCTGCGCGATAGACGCGGCCCGCTGATCCTGCCTCAGCCCGGCGCACTTATCCTCGCGCAGTCTGCGTGACGTCATCCCACTGAGCCCGAGCCGCCACGCCTGTTGCGCGCGCGGCACGCCGGATCCCCTCGAGGAGCAAGGCGCGGACGTCCGCATCTTCGCTGCCCAGCGCATCGAGGGCTACGTGGTTGCCGGCCTCGGGTGAAAAATCCGGGTGCTCGCCCTGCAGTTCACGCCAAGCTTCGGCCGCTTCACGTGAGCGCCCCGACCAGCCCAACATTGCCGCGCGCAGAAATGTTTGCGAGGGGCGCCGACTATCGGCGCGCTCGGCCGGTTGATGCTGATAGGAAAAAAGCGCGCAGTAGCGACCCTTGGGGAGCGTGATCCGCACACGGTCGCGGGAGCCGCTTTTGAGGTAATAAATCTCAATGTCGCGTCGCAGCTTCGACGCCTCGATGCGCACGATCGGATCGTTCGCTGCATCGAAGCTTGACGGCCGTCCGAACACTTTGGTTGCGATGTCATATCCCTTGGTCGCTTCACCACGCAGAGACTGCTCCACAATGTGGGCGAGAAAGCGGCGATTTCGTTCCGAGGCGGGAAAGTCGGGGCTTGCCAGCATGCGGTGCAGACCCTCGAGAACCTCGTCAGCACCCGGATCCCTCTGTGACTGGACCGCGGAACAGTCCCCATTGGACGCAACATCTTTCATGTTTCCAGACAATCACCGCGGAAGGATTCCTCCTATGCAGAATCCGCAAATTCGCCGAGGAGCGGCCGGCCGAAATTGCGATTTTTGCATAGTCGGATCGGAGCACCTTCCCCCATATTTGAGGCCTTCGCGGCCGCCGCGGAGACAAACACCCAACCTAAAACCATGAAAACAGCTATCCGCTTCACCGCCCTCGCCCTCCTAACCTCGTTTCTCGCCGCATGCATGACCCCGGCCCAACGCATGCAAACACGCCAGAGCACACGAGTGCAGGAGCGGACCGAGAGCCGTATGGAAAATCGCGGCTGGTAAACCAGTCAAAAGCGCAAATCAAACCGGCCCGTGGTGTTCTACACTGCGGGCCGTTTTCTTTACGCAATACCGACCGTGTTAAGACAAAAAAGAAGCGGCGCCCGGAGGAGCCGCTTGCCTGGATC
>JBILUI010000082.1:0-10161 GCA_044371145.1 Chthoniobacterales bacterium
ACTGAGGTAGTAGCTGTGGATCGGACGGCCGAGGACTTTCGGGATGAAGTAATACGCGGCGGCGAGGCCGATCGGGGTGAACCAGAGACCGAGGGCGTTGTGTCCATACCACCAGTTGACCGCACCCTGCGCACCGCCTTGGATCGGCTCGAAGTTGAGCAGAATGTTCGCCGTCGAATAGAGCCACGGGAACCAGATGAACGCGGCCAGCAGATACCACTGGCTGACGTAGACGTGTCCGGGTTGCCGGAACCGGAACATGATGATGGCCCAGACCGCGATGAGCCCGAAAGCGACGAAGAGCATGAGACTCGCGTAGTTCGGAAATTCGAGCCACTCGATGGAACGTCCGTCACCGGAAAGAATCCCGAAGATGCCGAGCAGGATGCCGATGTTCCAAAAGATCGCGGCGCTGATGAGCAGTTTCGAGTGCATGAGCGGCACGCGGCAGAGGCGCGCCATGAGCCAAAGCGAGACACCGATGCCGGCCGGAGCCGCCCATCCGTAGGCCACGGCATTGAGGTGCGCGGGACGCACGCGGCCGAAGGTCAGCCATCCCCATTGGTCGAGGAAATGCGGCGCGTTCATCTTGAACGAGGCGAGCAGCGCGAAGAGTGTTCCGACGAGCAGCCAGAAAATGGCCGAGCCGAAGAAAAGCAGAACGGGAATGCGCGTCGATTCGTCGATGCGCGCGCGCTCGGCGCGGTCGAGTTCGGGTGTGGGCACCGGATGATCCGAGGTCATACTCATGTCAGGTTCCCCCCGGAAACTGCGCGGCGCAGCGGACGATCGGGCTGCTTGTCGGCGAAGCTGTCGGTCGCCGCACCCACCGGTTCGTCTTCGCCGAAGATGGAGCGCGAGCCGTCCTCGAGGTTGCGGAACTGCCCTGTCTTGGCCGCCCAGTAAAATGCGGCCAAGGTCGACCCGCCGAAGAAAACGAGTCCGGCCGCCAGCAGGATGTAGATGATGGAATTCATGGTTGGGCGGGCGCAGCGGCGGGAGAGGGAGCGGGTGCCGGGGTTGCCGCGGGGGCAGCCGGTGCGTTGAAAGGCGGAGGAGTCGGTTGCGCCGCGGCGAGGCCGCCGGGTTTCACCGCGGAGCCGAGCGGAACATTCGGATCGATGGCACCGGCCGGACGCGGTTCGCCCTGCGCGGAAAGCTTGGCCACGGCCATTTCCATGGCGCGATCGAGCGGGATACGAACCGTTCCCTTGGCGCGGTCGGCCCACGCATAACCGGTGGTCAGGCCCGCGTTCTCCTCGTTGATCTTCTTGAGGATTTCGTAGCGCTCCTTCGAGCGGATCGCTTCCTCGTCGAACGACTCGCGGTCGCCGGAGGAAATCATCCACTGCACGAACGCGGCGAAGACGGCGAAAATGACAAACGCACCAACGAACATCGGCCAGATGCTTTTGCGTCGCGCGGTGTTGTGTGTTCCGTGGTCCATTGCTAGTTGCGAAGATTGATCGAGCGGGCGAGGCGCGGATCGCGCAGCGGCCAGAGCGGCGTGTCGCCGAGACGCTTCATGAAGACGGCGGCCAGGGTCGCGCCGATGGCGAGCAGGCAGACGAGATCGAGCCAGTGCAGGGAGGCGCCCGCTTTGTGATAGGTCGGCAGCACGATGATGTACATGTCGAGCATGTGCATGAGCAGGATCCACGTGGCCACGGCGCAGAGGAGCAGCGGACGCTTCTTCGTGCCCTGGAAAAGAAGGATGACGAACGGCAGGAAGAAGTGGCCGATCACCATGATGATGTTTAGCGTGTTCCAACTGCCCGTGTTGCGGCGCAGGAAGTAGATCGTTTCCTCCGGAATGTTGGCATACCAGATGAGCATGTATTGGCTGAAGCCGATGTAGGCCCAGAACACGGTGAAGGCCAGCATGAGCTTGCCCATGATGTGGTAGTGCTCGATCGAGACGATTCCCTCGAGATATCCCGCGCTGCGCAGCGCGGTGACGAGGAGAACGAGCACGCACATCGAGCTGAGCGCCGATCCGGCGAAGATGTAGACGCCCCACATGGTGGAGAACCAGTGGAAGTCGAGGCCCATGAGCCAATCGAAGGCGCCGAAGGTGAGCGAGAGCGCGAAGAGCGGGATCATCCCGAAAACCATCTTGCGCGAAGACCAGGTGTAGCGCGCGTCGCCGTCCTTGTCCTGCCGCACCGAATTGCGACGCAGAAGGAAGGCGGCCAGACTGAAAAAGCCGAGATAAAACGCGGCGCGGATCCAGAAGAACGGCTGGTTGAGATAGGCGGCTTTGCCGTCAAGGAGCGGATCAACACCCGGCGCGATCTTCATCCATTTGAAGAGCGTGGGCGCGTTGAGCACGATTGGAATGAAGAGAATGGCAATAACCGGGAAGAGCCAGGCGACGTTCTCGAGTTGACGTCGCACGACCACGCTCCAATCGGCATCGACCGCGTGGTGGACAAGGATCCAAAAGAGCGAGCCGGCACAGATGGTGAAGAAAAAGGCGAAAGCGAAGAGCCACGAGAACGCGAATTGCTTCGGCGATTGGAAGCCGCCCCACGCGGCGAGGCCGAGCGCGACGAGCGCCAGGGCGACGGTGAAAAGCAACTTTCCTCCGAATCCCTGGTAGTCGAAGTATTCCTTCACGCTCTTTTTCACGGGATGGTCGCTCATGGTTGCGGCAGCGCCTCCAGTTTGGCCCGCTCGTCGGCCGGCACGTCGTTGATCGTCGCGGTCTGCGCGAGTTGCAGCGCGCGGATGTAGGCCACGATGGCCCAGCGGTCGTTGAGTTCGATGTTGGCACCGTAGCCGAGCATGGTGTTCTTGCCGTGCACGATGGTGTTGTAGAGTTCGCCGTCGGACATCTCGCGCAGGCGGTCTTGGTGGTAACTGGCGATGGCCACGAGCCCGTATTGTCCGGCCACGCCATTGCCGCCGCCCGAGGCGCCGTGGCAGACGGCACAGAAAATCTGATAGCGCTCCTTGCCGCGCTGCATCAGTTCGGCCGTGACCGGCAGCGGAATGCCGGTGCCCCACTGGTTGCCGAAACGGCCGGTGTTGAGATAGTCGGTGCCCGCACTGAAACGAACCGCGTTGTATTTGCCCTCGTCGGGGAAAGGATTTTCCTTCGATTGCGGCGCTTCGTAACCGATCGGCACGGTGCCGGCGACCGGCAGACGGTTGCCGCGGTTGTCGGAGAAAAACTTGCTCGGCACCTGCGCCTTCACTTTCGGCTGGTGGTCCATGTCGGGAAAAATCTCGATCGGCGGCTTCGCGCTCTTCTGCCCGCGGAAACCCGCGACGGCGAGGAGACCGACAAGGAAAAGGCCGAGACCGATGAAGAAGTAGCGCAGCATATCAGTCCTCGTAAACCAACGTGATGTGCTTCGCGCCGAGACCCTCGAGCATCGCGCGCGTGGCCTCCTCGTCGAATTTCGGGTCGGTCGCCTCGATGGCGAGGAAGAATCCGTCGTTGCTCACGCGCTCGAAGCGGTTCCAGTTGAAGATCGGATGGTTCCAGCGCGGCAAGCCGTTCAGCGCGAGCATGCCGAACGTCGCGGTGAAAGCGGAGAGCAGCACGGTCAGCTCGAACATGATCGGGAAGAACGCCGGCACGGTGAAAAAGTTGGTCGGCTTGCCCGCGACGATGAGCGGATATTCGATGGAAGAAGGATAAAAGGTGAGTAGTGCGGCGACAGTGAGCCCGGTGAGACCTCCGCAGAAGACCAGCGCGCTGAGCCAGGATTTTTTCAGTCCCATGGCGTGGTCCATGCCGTGGATGGGGAAAGGCGAATAAACATCCCAGCGCGTGTAGCCGGCATCGCGCACTTTTTCCGCCGCGTGATAGAGCGCGGAAGCGGACGGCACTTCGGCGGCCATGCCGAAGAGCGGCGAATCGGGATTGCCGGCGCGGTCCATTTTAGTGCGCAGCTCCTTTCAGCGCCGCGGGTTCTTGGTGGTGCTCGTCGTGTCCGTGGTGCGGGTCGGCCTCGGGCAGGACAGCTTTGACTTCGAAAATACAGATCATCGGCAGCCAGCGGATGAAGAGCAGGAAAAGCGCGAGGAAAATGCCGAACGTCCCGGTGAAGGTCCAGATGTCGACCCATGTGGGATGGTACATGTTCCAGCTCGAGGGCAGGAAGTCGCGGTGCAGCGAGGTCACGATGATGACGAAGCGCTCGAACCACATGCCGGCGTTGACGAAGTTGCAGATGATGAAGACCCAGATGGCATGGCGGCGGAAGTAGCGGCTCCAGAAAAGCTGCGGCGCGACCACGTTGCAGAAAATCATCGACCAGTAAGCCCACCAATACGGCGCGGGATTGGCGCCGAGCTCGGCCATTTGCGGTCCGATGCCGGGCAGCCACGAGAACCAAGAGAAGAACGGTGCGGCGAGGCGGTTGTGGACGAAAACATAGCGCTCGTAAGGATTGCCGCTATACCACGCGATGAAGAACTCCATGGCGTAGGCGTAGCCGACGATCGATCCGGTCAGGACGATGATCTTGCACATCTTGTCGACGTGGTCGTCGGTGATGAGATCGTGCAGGCCGAAGATGGCGCGGGCCGGCAACATGATGGTCAGCACCATGGCGAATCCGCCGAAGATGGCGCCAGCCACGAAGTAAGGCGGGAAAATTGTGGTGTGCCATCCGGGAATGACCGAGGTGGCGAAGTCGAAGGACACGACGGAGTGCACCGAAAGCACCAGCGGCGTGCTCAATCCGGCGAGAATGAGATAAGCCATCTCGTAGTGTTTCCACTGGCGGTTGCCGCCGCGCCATCCGAGCGCCGCGATGCCGTAGATGAATTTGCGCAGCTTCGTCTTGGCGCGGTCGCGGAGCGTGGCCAGATCGGGAACGAGGCCCGTGTACCAGAAGAGGATGGAAACGGTGAAATAGGTCGAGACGGCGAAGACGTCCCAGAGCAACGGACTGCGGAAGTTCTGCCAGATGGCATTCGAGTTCGGCACGGGCGCGAGGAACCACACCATCCAGATGCGTCCCACGTGGATGAGCGGGAAGATGCCGGCGCAAACCACGGCGAAAAGCGTCATGGCCTCGGCCGCGCGGTTGATCGACGTGCGCCACTTTTGCCGCGTGAGGAACAAGATGGCCGAAATGAGCGTGCCGGCGTGACCAATGCCGATCCAGAAAACGAAGTTGGTGATGTCCCACGCCCAACCGACCGGATGGTTCAGACCCCACACGCCGACGCCGGTCGAGATGAGGTAGCCGATGCAAAGCACACTGCACACGGCGAGCGCGGAGCTGATGGTGAAGAGCACCCACCACCACACCGGCGCTTTCCTTTCCGTAACCGACGCGACGTGGTCGGTGATCCACGCCATCGACCGGTTGTTCGTGACAAGCGGCGCGCGGGTGATGCGCTCCGCCGCCGCTTCACGGCTCTGCATGATCGCGTCGCCCATAATCAGTGCGCTTGCGCCTCCTTCGCGTGTCCGCCCGGCGCGCCGTGCGGGTCAGCGGCCTTGTGGCCCGCATCGTGTCCGCCGTGGTGCGGATGACCGTTGGCCCAGCCGACTTTGTCCGCCCCGGGCATGGCCATGTTCGGGTTCTTGATGCGCGCGAGATAGGTCGTGCGCGGGGAAACATTCAAATATTTCAGCATTTCGTAATTGCGCGGCTCTTTCTTGAGTTGTGCCACGCGGCTCCTTGGATCGTTGATGTTGCCGAAAACGATCGATTCGCTCGGGCAGGCCTGTTGGCACGCGCTCTTCACCGTCGGGAACGGCACTTTCGATTTGTCCGTCGGTCCGGCCTGAACAGTGCGCGTGATCTTCGCTTCCTCGATGCGCTGGATGCAGTAGGTGCATTTTTCCATCACGCCGCGCATGCGCACGGTGACGTTCGGGTTCTTCGACATCTGCACGCTCTCGGCCATGCCTTTCTTGGCCAGCGGACCGAAGTAGAGTTTGTCGAGCGGGCGCTGGTTGTAATCGAAGAAATTGAAGCGGCGCACTTTCCACGGGCAGTTGTTCGCGCAGTAGCGTGTGCCGATGCAGCGGTTGTAGGCCATGAGGTTGAGGCCGTCCTCGCTGTGCACCGTGGCGTTGACCGGGCAGACCGTCTCGCACGGCGCGTTTTCGCAGTGCTGGCACATGATGGCCTGCGAGAGCATCTCGGGATCGTTCTCGTCGCCCGCAAAATAGCGGTCCATGCGAATCCACGCCATGTTGCGGCCGCGCGAAACCTGGTCCTTGCCGACGATGGGCACGTTGTTCTCCGCCTGACAGGCGACAACGCACGCGTTGCAACCGGTGCAGGTGCTGAGATCGACCGTCATGCCCCACTGCTCGGGCGAATCGAGTTTGGGATGAGTGAAGAGCGAAATGTTCGGCGGGATGTGTCCGTCCATCCCCATGGTCTGCGCGAAGGTCGGATCTTTCGCGTAGCGCTCCATCGTCGCTTCGCGCACCAGATCGCGGCCTTCCATGCTTTGGTGGGTCTGCGTCTCGGCGAACTTGTGCTTCTTAGCGGTGCGTTTAAGGGACGCGTTGCGCGCGAAGGCCATGCACTGCGTGGTGCGCAGCGGGTAGGCGTCGAAGCCGACATGGTCGGTGACGTGCGAAATGTTCACGCGCCCGTAGCCGAGCGCGATACTCAATGCGTTGTCGGCGTGGCCGGGGGCGATCAGTGCGGCGGCCTCGATATTGCGGCCGTCGGCCGACAACTCCACGACATCGCCGGTGGCAAGTCCGAGCGCCTTCGCCGTGGCGGGACTGACCAATGCGGCGTTGTCCCACGTGACTTTCGTCGCAAAGTCCGGCGTCTCCTGCAGCCATCCGTTGTTGGCATAACGCCCGTCGTCGATCGTGCCGCTCGGGGTGAAGGCGATTTCGAGTTCGCCTGAGGGTGCGGGACGGTAAGCGGAAGCCAGTGTTGTCGCGCCGCCGGCATTGAAAGCGAGTGCGGCCTCGGGCCATGCGGTGCCGGTGAGGAAACCGTTGCGCAGGAATTCGGTCCACTTCGCCTCGAGATCGCCGCCATTGGCGACTTGGGCGAAAGTGTCACGCACGAGTTGCGGTCCGATCGGTTCGGGACTGCCAGCGAGACGATTGAGAATCTCGAGTTCGTTCACGCCACCCCACAACGGGAGGATCATCGGTTGCACGGCGCAGATGGTTCCGTCCGCACTGCGCGCATCGCTCCAGCTTTCGAGATAATGAGCCTGAGGCACATGCCATTTCGAGGCAGCCGAAGTTTCGTCTTCGTAGATTCCGAGGCGCACAGACACCGGGACGCCGGCGAGCAAATCGCCGAAGCGCAGATCAGCCGGCGCGTTGTAGACGGGATTGCCGCCGAGGATGAAAAGATTTTTGACGCGTCCCGCTTCCATCGCCGCGGAGAGTTCGGCCACGGACAAAGCCTGCGGCCGCTCGACGCGCATGCCGCGCAGGGTCTGGCCCGGCGCGCCGAGCGCATTGTTGATGGCAAAGCCGAGCGCCTGCACTGCAGCGGGTTGCTGCTTGCCGACCACGACAATGCTTTTTCCTTTCGCGGCGGCGAGATCCTTCGCGCATTCGACGATCCATTGCGGATCGGCGGAAAGTTGTCCCTCGGGAAACGCTTCGGCCGCGGCGGACAAGGCGCCGTCTCCGCTCAGCGCGGCGATTTCTTTGCCCAGCGCGCGGAGGAGCGGGCCCGCTTCGGAGGGTTTGATGCGCAGGCGGTGATCAGCCATGCCGCCAGTCGACGTGTAGCGCGTCTCAGCGACATAAAGCCGGTTCATCGGCTGGCCGGGCTCGCTGATGCGGCGGCGCGCGGTGAAGCCGCGCACTTGTTCGAGTCCGCTGAAGGACGCGTTGAGAAAATCATCGTCGACCGCGAGCACTTTGTCCGCCGCGCTGAAATCCGGAACCACTTCTGTGCCCGCGCCGAAGCACGCGGC
Source organism: Chthoniobacterales bacterium (assembly GCA_044371145.1). Classification (GTDB taxonomy): domain Bacteria; phylum Verrucomicrobiota; class Verrucomicrobiia; order Chthoniobacterales; family JACTMZ01; genus JACTMZ01. The sequence continues at coordinate 7,885 of JBILUI010000082.1, forward strand.
CACTGCGGTGTCATATTCGGCACTGCCGAGCGGCTCGTATTCGACCCAAAGAAGATTCGGATATTTCTGACGCAGTTGCGCGAGCAGACGGTCGCGCGTGGGCGAATCGACGCGCTCAACGAGAAAGGCGAGTCCTTCACCGCCGTTCGCTTCGGATGCCGCGCGGATTTCGTCGAGCTTCGCGGCAAGCGCGGCGGCATCGCTTTGTTTGCCTTCGGCTTTGATCGCGCGCGACCGGTTCGGATCATAAAGATCGAGCACTGAAGCCTGCGCGAAGGCATCGGTAGCACCGTTGCTGATCGGGTGAAGCGGGTTGCCCTCGAGTTTGGTCGGACGTCCGTCGCTCGTTGTGGCGATGAGCGGCATGGCGCCGTTGCGGCGCGGTTGCGATGTCGCGTAGTAGAGGAATTTGCCGGGGATGGTCCACTCGGCGCCCTGCGTGAAGGGAACAAGATACGCTTCGGGACGGCGGCAACCGGTGAGTCCGATGCCGGCCAGCGCCATCGATCCGCCCATGAGTTGGAGGAAATTGCGGCGCGACAGTTCGCCGCCGTGCCACTCGGCTGCGCCCTGCGGGAATTCACGCTCGAGAGCCGCCTCGAATTCCGGTGTGCCGGCGAATTCATCGAGGCTGCGCCAGAGGGTCGGACGCTCTTCGCGCGCGGGATGGGGAAGGACGCGTTTCATTTTAGCGATGGCATCCTCCGCAGGTGACGGGCGGGTTCACGTTCCACTCCTTCTTGTATTGCGCGCCCATGGCGAGCTGCTCCTGCGCGGAGGCGGGACGCCAGTTGAGGTTGTAGATCTCGGAGGGCGGGCGCAGGAATTTTTCCGGCTCGCGATGGCACTCGAGACACCACGCCATGCTGAGCGGCTCGGCTTGGTAAACGACGGGCATTTCGTTGATCTGGCCGTGGCAGCTGTAGCAACTGATGCCGCGGTTCACGTGCACCGCGTGGTTGAAATAGACATAGTCGGGCGCTTTGTGGATGCGGACCCATTGCACCGGCGTGCCGGTTTCCCAACTGGCGCGCACCGCGGCGAGCTTCGGGCTCTGCGCCTTGATCTGTGAGTGGCAGGACATACAGGTCTGCGTGCTCGGCACATTCGAATGGCCCGCGACCTCGACGTAGCTGTGACAATAACGGCAATCCATACCAAGCTGCTCCACGTGTATGGCGTGGGAAAAGGGCGCCGGCTGGTCCGGCATATAGCCCACATTGGTGTATTTGGGCGTGAAGTAATACCAGATCCCCCCCGTGACGACGGCACCGAGCACCATCACGATGAGCAAAAGCTTCAGCGGTATCCAATTGGCCCAACGTGGGAAAAAATTTGCCATCCAATTAACGCAAAGCTCCGCGACTACCGCGGAGCGAGAATGAGCGTATTATTAACCCTTCTAATGGCAACACTGATTTTTCTCTGATGAAAAAAGTGTCGCAAAAGCCGTCGTCACGCTAATTTCGCCAACGCATGAATCCCTGCCAGCCGCCGTCGGTTCCGATCGCACGCCGGATCTTGCTTGGTGTCGCATTTCTTGCCGTATTGGCCGGGCCGCTCGCCGCGCTCACCCCGCCCCAGCCGGAACTGCCGAAAATCGCCCTGACCATCCGCGATCTCCGCATCGAGGCCGAGGTGGCTGATGACCCCGACGAGAAAACCATCGGCCTGATGGGGCGTAGGGAGCTGGCCGAGGGCCAAGGCATGCTCTTCGTCTTCTCCCGCCCCCAACCCATGGGTTTCTGGATGAAGGACACCTTGATTCCCCTCTCCATCGCCTATCTCAACGCGGAGGGAATTATTAGGGAAATTCATGATATGCAACCGCTTACGGAAAATCCGGTTCCGAGTGTCTTTCGGGACCTGGTTTATGCCTTGGAGGTCCCGCAGGGTTGGTTCGCCAAAAACGGTATTCTGGCCGGCGACAAGGTGATCGGTCTGCCGAAGCCTTCGGGCTCGGACTGATAACTACTTCTCTTTTCTTCTGCCCGCCCGCATGAATCCATTCGACCAAGAGAGCAATTTCCATCCGATCTCCCGCGCGGTGCTCCTCGCCATGCTCGCCGCCTCGGCCGCGGTGGCGGGATTCGCCATCAGCAACCAGAGCTATTGGATCGATGAGGCCACGTCCTTGATCGTGGCCATGGCCCCCAACCCGGCCGAGGCCTGGAAATACGCCAACGCGGTCGGCGGCTCCACCATCCAGATGCCGCTCTACAACATCTATCTCTACGCATGGCACAAGATGTTCGGCGGCGGTGAGTGGGTCATGCG
>JBILUI010000083.1:0-10128 GCA_044371145.1 Chthoniobacterales bacterium
GTTTGACGATGCTGTCATAGACTTTCTTCTCCTGGCCGGAGAGGACCTGCACGACAAACCATTGGTCGCGCGGGGCCGGGATGCGTAGGGCGGTGGTGGACATTTTAGCAGTGGGATCAGAGCGGACGCGTCAGCCAACCGACGACGTTGACCAGCATGAGGTCGAAGAAGGCGATGTAGCCGCCCAAAATCAGCATCGCCACGATGACCACAACGGTCGAATCGGCCAACTCCTTGTAGCGGCGGAATCCTTTTTCCTTCGGATCCCACGGCCACGTGGCTTTGGACAGCTCGACGCGGACTTCGGCGATGAAATTTTTGAGTTTGCGGAACATGCGCGGGGACGCGGCGACCAGAGACAATCGGAGAGCAGGCCAGGAGGGACTCGAACCCCCAACCGACGGTTTTGGAGACCGCTACTCTACCAATTGAGCTACTGGCCTGTGCGTATCCTCCAAATATTAGTCCAGAATTTCGGCAACGCGACCGGCGCCGACCGTGCGGCCGCCTTCGCGAATGGCGAAACGGATGGTTTTCTCCATGGCGATCGGGGTGATCAGCTCGACTTCCATCGAGATGTTGTCCCCCGGCATGACCATTTCCACGCCGTCCGGCAGCTTCACCGTTCCGGTCACGTCGGTCGTGCGGAAGTAGAATTGCGGACGGTAGTTCGAGAAGAACGGCGTGTGGCGTCCACCCTCGTCCTTGCTGAGGATGTAGACCTCGGCCTTGAACTTCTTGTGCGGCGAGATCGAACCGGGCTTGGCCAAAACCTGACCGCGCTCGACGTCTTCCTTTTTGATGCCGCGGAGCAGCGCGCCGATGTTGTCGCCGGCCATCGCGTCGTCCAGCAGTTTGCGGAACATTTCGATGTCGGTGACCGTCGTTTTGACCGTGGGCTTGATGCCGACGATCTCGACTTCTTCCATCTTCTTGAGCTTGCCGCGCTCGACACGACCGGTGCAGACAGTGCCGCGACCTTCGATGTTGAACACGTCCTCGATGGGCATGAGGAAGGGCAGGTCGAGCGGACGCTGCGGCTCGGGAATGTAATTGTCGACGGCTTCGATGAGCGCGTTGATCGCTTTCTCGCCTTCGGCGTCGCCGTTCAGGGCCTTGAGGGCGGAACCGCGGACGATCGGAATGTCGTCGCCGGGGAACTCGTATTTGCTGAGCAGGTCGCGGATTTCCATCTCGACGAGGTCGAGAAGTTCCGGATCGTCAACCATGTCGCACTTGTTCATGAACACGACGATCGAAGGCACGCCGACCTGGCGGGCGAGCAGGATGTGCTCGCGGGTCTGCGGCATCGGGCCGTCCGCGGCGCTAACCACGAGAATGGCGCCGTCCATCTGGGCCGCGCCGGTGATCATGTTCTTGATGTAGTCGGCGTGGCCGGGGCAATCGACGTGGGCGTAGTGGCGCTTGTCGCTCTCGTATTCCACGTGCGCGGTGTTGATCGTGATGCCGCGCTCTTTTTCCTCGGGGGCCGCGTCGATGTCCGCGTAGCCGCGGGCCTGCGCCTTGCCGCCCTTGGCGAGCACGGTGGTGATCGCCGCGGTGAGGGTGGTTTTGCCGTGGTCCACGTGACCGATCGTGCCGATGTTCACGTGGGGTTTGTCGCGTTTGAACGTATCCTTAGCCATAGTGCTTGGTGTGTTTGGTTGGTTTGAGTGTTGCGAATTTTGCGCCGCGCGCGGCTGGAGCCCATGACCGGGATTGAACCGGTGACCTCGTCCTTACCAAGGACGTGCTCTACCAACTGAGCTACATGGGCAAACTCCGCAAAGTGTTTTTGGGTTGATGTTTCGGTGTGTTTTCGCGGCATCAAAAAAGGCGAAACAGCCCGGGGCCGTCTCCCGCGGTTTTTCACGGATTTACGGCCTGCGGACTGCGCGACTTTTTCGCAGCGTCCGTCTTTTATGCCCCTGAAGCCGCCCTGTGTCAAAGGAGTTTTTCGGCCATGAGGCCCGAACTGAGACCAATCAGGGCTGCGGATTGGCCTTGATGTAGGCGGAGAACCAGCGGCCCGTGGGCTCGAGGTTGCGGGCTTTGGTCTCGCGATCGAAAGAGAAAAGGCCGAATTGCCCGTGCCAGCCCTCTTTCCACTCGTAGTTGTCGACAAGGGTCCAGGGGAAATACCCGCGCACGTCGACGCCGTCGGCCATGGCCCGGCGCATCTGGGCAATGTGTTCGCGCAGGTAGCGGATGCGCTTCTGCTCGCTCTGCGTGCCGAGGCCGTTCTCCGTGATGACGATCGGCTTGCCGTAGCGCTTGTTGACCGCGGTAAGCACATTGTAGAGCCCCTCGGGCACGATCTCCCATCCGAGTTGGGTGTAATCGGAGGACATCTCGCCGTGCCCGCGGTTGAGGAAGCGCATAATGCTGGCCTCCTGCGCGTAGTAGTAATTCACACCGATGATGTCCATCGAGTCGGCCACCATGTCGAGGTGATCGAAATTCTGGCGCTGCACGACATTGTAGACCAAAGCGGTCGGGTCCCCAAACCGGCTGCGCCGCCAATCGGGAATCGAGTAGATACCCATAACGATGGCACCCGGGCGTTCGGTCCGGATGATTTCCGCCGCGTCGCGGAACATGTCGGCAGCGGCCCGCATGGCCCGTTTGTAGCCGAACGGATTGAGCAGCAGTCCGGGCGGCCAGTGGCCGGCGATCCAGCCGAGGTTGAGCGCGCCGTTCGGCTCGTTCTGCGGCACGTAGGTGCGCACGTAGGGTTTCATGGCGCGGACCACCCGCGTCACGTGCGCGCGCCAAGCTTCCTGCGCGTCGGGGTGGACAAAATTGACATGGCGCTTGTCATTTTTGTCATAGAGCCAGTCGGGAAACGTGAAATGCCAGAGCGTGACGACCGGTTCGATGCCCGCGGCGCGCAGTTGACGAGCCATGTCGACATAGCGGGCAAGTGCCTGCTCGTTAATGACGCCGGGCCTCGGCTCGATGCGGGCCCACTCCACGCCGAAACGGAAATGCGAGACGCCGAGTTGCCGGAGCGCCTTGAGGTCGAGATCGAAGCGCGTCCATGACGACACCGCTTTGTCGCCGCGGGCGGGCGCTTTCCCCTCTTCGGCGAACACGTCCCAATCGGTGCGGAAATTCATCGGATCATTCGGGGCCAGACCGCGATCCTCGTTCTGAAAACTCGCAGTCGAGGTGCCCCACCAGAATTTTTCCTTGGGCAACGGTTTGAGCACGGCGGCATTCGCGGGCGGGCGGTATTGCCCAGGAGGAGTGACGCAACCGGTCAACGTAACAAGCGCCACGGCGAGAAAGAGGCGGGGTCCTTGCATCAAGAGGCGCAGGTTATTATCCTCGCTGCATGTTGGCAACACGCCTCGTTCTCGCACTTGCGTGCCTGTCAACGACTGCGCAGTCCGCGCTGCGTGGCGAACAAAACCCGGACCAAGTCCGCCTGAACGATGGCACGGAATTGCGCGGACTCATCCTACAAAACACGCCTGACATGGTCGTGCTCGAAACCGCCCAGGGCGAGGCGCGCCTGCCCAAGGAACATATCCAGCGCATCGATGACGCCCCGAACGGCGAGGCAATTTTCGCGGACATTGTGGACAGCGGCGGGCTGCCCTCTTGGCGCTCGTTGGTCCATGATCTGCGCACGCAAGACAGCGTCCGCGTCTTCGAGCAGATCCCACCGACGGCGATCGACAAAGGCTTGCTGCGGAATATTCCCTACCTCAGCTTTCGCGCAAACGAGCGGGCGGAATTCAACGTCTACGGCGACCCCGATAATCCGGTGGCTCTCGAATTCGGCATCTACGGCGAGGCCAGACCTGGCAGCAGAACGCGCCAAGTTTTCCGCGAGTTCATTGCCGGGCACCTCGGTGATAAAAACCAAATCCGCGCGCTTTACAGCCTCGGGCCAAAAAAACGCGACGCGCGCGCCGGCAAACTCGCGTTCCGTCTTATCCGCCCCGACGATCCAGACGGCTACGGCGCGACATGGATCGTCGTCTACCGCCCGGACGCCATCGGACGCGCGCGCCTTCCCGAGAAGAAATACGCCGCCCTGACCCGACCCTTCGACGAGGTGAACAACCCCGACGGCAGCTTGCGGACCGACAAGTCGGAGGAAAACAGCAACTGGCTGCAGAATACGATGAAAACACTGACCGGTGAAGAGCCCGAATTGCGCGGATTCTACCGCGACAAAAACGGCGTCTTCCGCGTGCTGACCAGCGACTTCTAGCCCGCTGCCTCCGCGCCGCTAAACTACAACCGTCTCCTGCACGCGTTTGATCGCGGCTGCGCGACCGTTTGCTTCGTCCACGTCCACGTAAACCCCGCAAATCTGGACGACACCGGTCGCCACGGGCAACGCCGTCGGCATGCCGGTGAGGAAACGGCGCAGGATGGATTCTTTCGTCCGACCAAGGATCGAATCGGCCGCCCCGCACATCCCGGCATCGCAGAGAAACGCCGTCCCGCCGGTAAAGATTTGCTCGTCCGCGGTCTGGACATGCGTGTGCGTGCCGACCACCGCGGAGACTTTGCCGTCGAGATAGCGCCCGAGGGCGATCTTCTCGCTCGTCGTCTCGGCGTGGGCGTCGACGAAAATGACTTTCGTCGCAGTGCGCATCTTTTCCACCTCACAGGCCACACTGTGGAACGGATTGTCCAATGGCGGGTTCATGAAGGTGAGTCCTCGCACATTGATCACTCCTACCGGACCCTTGGCCGTCTCCAGCACGACCGATCCGGACCCCGGCGTTCCCGCGGGATAATTGCAAGGACGCAGCAAGCGCGGCTCGGTTTCGATGTAGGCCGGCAAATCTTTTTGATCCCACACATGGTCGCCCGTCGTGATGACCGTTGAGCCGGCGCGGAGCAGTTCGATGCATTGCTTCCCGCTGATCCCGCGGCCGCCCGCCGCGTTCTCGCCGTTGACGATGGTAAAGTCGGCGGCCAACTCCTCCTGCAGCCCCTTGAGCCGCTTGTTCAGCGCATGGCGCCCCGGCTCCCCGACCACATCGCCCAAAAAAAGTATCCGGATCATTGCAAGCGGGAGATTCAACCACGGATTGCACCGATGTCACTGATGGAAACAAAAGCAGCCCCCGGTCCGCGCCGCCGGCGCCATCCGTAAAACCCGGAGCGAAAATTCCGCAGGCCGGTCATTGATTTCCGCCGCGTATCCACCAACATTCTCCGCTTCCGCCGCCATGACACTTGTCCGCACCGCTCTCGCCCTTCTCGCGCTTTACGTTTGCGTCCACGCGCAGAAACTCACCCCACTGGCCACCAGACCGGACTGGGCTTCGCTCGAAAAATTCCAAGGCACCATCAGCAAAGAGGAATTCAACCGCCTGCTCACGCAGGTCTACGCGCCGGGCGGCGCTTGGCAGGAATATTTCACCATCGCCGAGGATCACGCGACGGTCGCGACCGGCGAAGGCGAACCGCCTTTCCGCCTCGAGTTCGCGCCGGACGCGGCCAACGCCAAGCCGGCGCCGCGTTACTGGCAGCCGCGGCAGAGCCTTCGCGGACTGCGCATCGCGCTCGATCCCGGCCACCTCGGCGGCGAATGGGCCAAGATAGAAGAACGTTGGTTCCAAATCGGCAAGAACAAGCCCGTGACCGAAGGCGACATGGTGCTCTCTGTGGCGAAGTTGCTCAAAAGCGAACTCGAGCGCCGGGGAGCTTCCGTCTCGCTCACCCGCAGCAGTTCTAAACCCGCGACCAATCTTCGACCGGAAAAGCTCAAGGGACCCGCCGTCAGATCCCTGCGCGATCAAGGGCGCGCGGTCAATCCGGCCAGCCTCAAATCCGAAACCGAGCGTCTCTTTTATCGCACCGCCGAAATCCGCGCGCGGGCCAGAAAAGTGAACGGACAACTCAAGCCCGACCTTGTCCTTGCGCTGCACTTCAACGCCGAAAGCTGGGGCAATCCCGCGCGCCCCACCCTCACCGGACTCAACCATCTGCATCTTCTCGTCAGCGGATGCTACTCCGCGCGCGAGTTGTCCTACGAGGACCAGCGCTACGACCTCATGGCCAAATTGCTCAATCGTTCCTACGACAAGGAAGTCGCCGTCTCCCGCGCCGTGGCCCAATCGATGGCCCGCGCCACACGACTGCCGCCCTACACCTACACGGGCGACTCGGCCATCAACGTTGGTGGCTCGCCCTACGTTTGGGCCCGCAACCTTCTGGCCAACCGGCTCTTCGAGTGCCCCGTGGTCTACCTCGAGCCCTACGTCATGAACAACAAAGAGGTCCACGACCGCGTCCAACTTGGCGACTACTCCGGCCGCCGCAACATCAACGGCATTCCGCGCGAAAGCATCTACCGCGAATACGTCCGTGGCGTGGTCGAGGGCCTCGAGGCGTATTACAACCGCTGATCTCTTTCTCCGTGTCCTCCGGGTCCTCTGCGGTTAAGAGATTGCTCCCATGAAAGTCCTCGCGGTGGCAAACCAGAAAGGCGGCGTCGGCAAAACAACGACGTCGGTCAACCTCGCCGCCGGCCTCGCCGCCAAAGGCAAACGCGTCCTCCTCGTCGACCTCGACCCGCAGGGCAACGCCACCAGTGCGGTCGGAGCGGAATTGGAAAACCCGCCGACCCTCTACGGTCCGCTCACCGGCACCTCCGAAGTCGGCGCGTGCCTCAGTCCCACGCGCATACCGCACCTCACGCTGATCGCGGCCAACATCGACCTGGCCGGAATCGAGATCGAAGTGGCACGCATGGACGACCACCTTCTGCAAATTCGGCGCGCACTCCAACCCCTGCGCGAGGCGGACGCCTTCGACTTCGCCATCCTCGATTGCCCGCCATCTCTCGGCATCCTCATGACCAATGCCCTCGTCGCGGCCGACCAGCTTCTCGTGCCCGTGCAGTGCGAATACTACGCGCTCGAGGGACTGGGCAAACTCATGCTCGTCATGGGACAGATCCGCGATTCCGGCGCCAACCCGGACCTCACGCTGTCCGGTCTTCTCATGACCATGTTCGACCGTCGCACCAATCTGGCCGACGCGGTGGTCAAGGACGTGCGCGCGCATTTCCAGGAGGTGCTTTATGACACCGTCATCCCCCGAACCATCCGCCTGAGCGAAGCTCCCAGCTTCGGCCGCACCATATTCGAACACGATCCCCGCGGCCCCGGCGCCGAAGCCTACGGCAAACTAGCCAAAGAATTCCTCACACGGCACGAAGCCAATCTCTCCTTCGTCAACGCACCGGCGTCATGACTCAAAACGAAATCCTCGCCCTCTTCCGCCAAACCGGCGCCCTGCTGCACGGACACTTCGTCCTCCGCTCCGGCCTGCACAGCCGCGAATTTTTCCAATGCGCCCTGCTCTTGCGTGACACCAAAGTCGCCGAGCAAGTCTGCGGCGCCCTCGCCGAGCAAGTTCGCGGCGTCGATTGCGACACCGTTATATCCCCGGCGCTCGGAGGAATCTTGGTCGGCCAGGAAGTCGCCCGCCAATTGGGCAAGCCGCACATCTTTGCCGAAAAAGACGACAACGGCGCTCTCGTCATGCGCCGCGGATTCCAAATCAAACCCGGGGAAAAATTCATCGTCATCGAAGATGTCGTCACCCGCGGCGGCCGGCTCCTGGAGACGGTCGACATCGTGAAAAAAAACGGCGGCACGGTTGTCGCCGCCGCGAGTCTGGTCAATCGCTCCGGCGGAGAACTCCCCGCCATGGACTTCCCTTTCCACGGCCTCGTTGAGCTGAATCCTGAAACTTTTCCGCCCGACGCCCTCCCGCCCGATCTCGCCGGTATCCCCGCGATCAAGCCCGGGAGCAAACAAACGCCCGAGAAACCTTGTTAGCTGCTCGGCCGCTGGGATAGAGCTTGTCCATGACCTCTCTCCCCGGGTCCACCCGCGGGGGCCATTGCGCTGGATTGTTCGACGGGCGATTCCCGAAGGCAGCGCCAACGCCCTGCGGATGAAGACGCGCCGCGTCATCGTGATCGGACGAACCGACGTGGGACGCCGCGTCTGCTCCCTGCTCTCCAACTCAGGCATCTCGGTCGTGCACTTGCACGAGCCGTCCGATGCGGATGTGCGCGCGGAGTTGACCGAAGTCATCGACGGCGTAGCCGTCATGTTGCACGACGACATCAAAGCGCTGCGCTACTGTCTGATGGTCCACCACATTCGTCCGGGCGCGCGGCTCTTCGTCGCCATGTTCGATCGCACGGCGCGCGCCCAACTTCGCGCCGTTGTTCCGGGCTGCGTGGTGCTGTCGCCCGCGGCCATCTCCGTTCCTTCCATGGTGGCCGGTGCCATCGCCCCGGAAGCCGACGCCATCCGGCGCGAATCCGCGCCGGAGATCGCCTCGTGGGTCTCGGTCACCGGCAACGGCGAGAAAGGGGCGCGCATCGAGCCTTATCGCACCGCGGAGGACCTGAAAAGGCGGGGATGGTGGGGCCGCGTGGCCGGGCAACTCAGGCCGTTCGATTCCGGATCCGGCGTCCTCCTCGGCGGCGCTGCGGGGCTCATCGCCATGATTCTCGCCGACACGGCGGTGGGCCTGGGTCATGCCGACTTTCTGCGCGCGCTTTATGACGCGACGCGCACCACGGCGACGATTTCCGCTCCGGCGCTTCCCGATGAGCCGCTCGCCCTGATCTGGGCAACCTTGGCCGCGCTGCTCGTCATGGGATTCACGGCGCTCTTCGCCGCGGGCATCGTCAATTATCTGCTCTCCGGTCGCCATGTCGCTATCTTCGGACGTCGGGTCGCGCCGCGTTTCGGCCACGTCATCATCGTCGGCATGGGCCAAGTCGGACTGCGCCTTGCGCAGGAATTGAAAGATCTCGGCATCGCCGTCATCGGCATCGAGCAAAACACCAATGCCCGCGCGCTGCAGCTCGCACGAAGCAGCGGCATCCCGGTTTTGATCGGCGACGGCGCTTCCAAAGCCGCGCTTCGCACAGCCGGTGTCGAAAAGGCGATTGCACTGGTCGCGGCAGGCAGCGAAGAACGCGACAACATCGCGGTGGCGGTGTCCGCCCTCGCCGCCAATCCCGAGCTGCGCATCGTCCTGCGCGCCGGCAGCGACGAAGCGATCGACGAAACCCGCTCACTCTTCCAAATCGGCGCTGTGGTCGACGTCAACGGATTGACCGCTTCGTTCGTCGCCGCCTCGCTGCGCGACAAGCCACCCTACGTCGTGGTGGCCACGCGTGCCGGCGACACAGCCATCGATGAATCCGGCCGCGCGGTCGAGACGTGGCCGCCGCACCATCAGCGTTGCGCCTGTTCCTGAGGACGCGTCGGTCCTCTGCTAGAGACTCTTCCGTCGCAACCAGAACCCGCCGACCAGCAACAGCAAGCCGACCACGACCGCACCCGCATCTCCGAAGAAATGCGGTGGGAGCGCGAGAATCTCGTCGGGCAGCGCTCCGGCCAGCGCGATCGCGAAAGCGAAGAATCCAAGGGCGATCAGCACATTGCCGACCAAACGCGCATGCCCGCCGGTGTCGAATTCGTCCACACGGCCATGACGCCATCGGGGCCGCATTTTCGCAAAGAAAAACTATTGCCCTGTCACTAGCGGCTCACCAAACTACGACCCGTTATGGAATCCCTCCAGATCCTCAGTCCGGGTCAATACAGCTTGGTTTACAACATGCTGAGTTTGACCGTCGCCGCCATGGGTGCATCAACCGTGTTCTTCTTTTTGTCGCGCGGTTCAGTGCTCCCCAAATACCGTCCGGCCCTCGTCGTTTCGGGCCTCGTCACCCTCATCGCCTGCTACCACTACTTCCGCATCTTCATGAGCTGGACCGGTGCTTTCGAGCTGGGCGACATGGGCTACGTTGCTTCGGGCGAGCCGTTCAATGACGCCTACCGCTACGTCGACTGGCTGCTCACCGTTCCGCTTCTTCTCGTGGAGCTTGTGGCCGTCCTCGCCTTGCCGAAAAGCACGACCCGTTCGCTGCTCACCCGCTTGGTCATTGCGGCACTCTTGATGATCGGCCTCGGCTACCCCGGCGAAATTTCCGCCGATGCCGGAACCCGCTGGCTCTGGTGGACGCTGAGCATGATTCCGTTCCTCTACATCCTCTATGTGCTTTGGGTGGAGCTCTCGAAGTCCCTCGACCGTCAGCCGGCCGCCGCGCGCGGTCTC
>JBILUI010000218.1:0-2708 GCA_044371145.1 Chthoniobacterales bacterium
GGACGATGCATGAGTTCGGAGACAAAAAATCCTGACGCCGCGGCAAGCAGCAGAGCGGCGAACAAAAAAAGGCGGCGGGAGTTCTTCATGACTGGTGTGGCGCGGGGCTCAAGCCCGAGACCGTCGCGGCACGGGCCGACGGAGCGCGATCATGAAACCGGCAAGGTGGGGGTATCGTCGCCAAGGAGGAGAAATATTACATCCTTGGAAGTCGCGGGGCAACCCGATGATCAGGACCGCAACCGGAAGAATGCCACGTAAAGCACCGGCACAACGAACAACGTGAGCACCGTGGCGAAAAGCAAACCCACCGCGATCGTTACGGCCATCGCCCCGAAAAAAACATCGGGCACCAGCGGGAGCAATCCCAGCACTGTGGTCAGTGCGGCCAACGAAACCGGCCGCACGCGGCTGACCGACGCGTCGACGACCGCATCCCACGCCGGTTTTCCGGTCTTCAATTGCGCGCGAATTTCGTCGATCAGGACGATCGCGTTTTTCACCAGCATGCCGGCCAAGCTCAGGGCACCCAGCAGTGCCATGAAGCCGAATGGCTGCTGGAAAATCAGGAGGCCCGCCACGATGCCGATGATCGCGAGAGGCACGGTCATCCAGATGATGAGCGTGAGTCGGAGCGAGTTGAAAAGCAGAATGACAGCGAGCACCATGAGTAAAACAAACGGCGGCACCGCCCGCGCCAGTGCCTTTTGCGCGTCGCCCGAGTTCCCGTGCTCCCCGCCCCACTCCATGCGGTAGCCGGGCGGCAGCTCGATCGACTCGATCTGCCCGGCGATGCGGTCGCGCAGCGTGCTGGCCAAACCGGACTTCTGGTCGGCATGCACCGTGATGGTCGGCACGCGGTCGCGACGCATGATGATAGGATCCTCCAACTCCAAGGCGAAACCGCCCGTCACCTGCCCCAGCGGTATGGAACGCCCCGCCGCCGGACTGAAAATCTGCACGTCTTTGATGTATTCCGGATCCGCCCGCTCCGCCTCCGGCGCGCGCACGATGACCGGCAGCAATTCGTCGCCCTCGCGGTAGACGCCCACGGTGCGCCCTCTGAACGTCGTCTCCAAAACCTGACCCACATCCGTGCGCGTGATTCCCGCCAGACGCGCGGGCGCCTCGGAGAATTGCGGCCGCAGCACCGGCACCTGCTCGCGGCAGTCCAAGCGGATCCCTTTGGCCCCTCCGTCGGCCTGCAAAATCTCCGTGGCTTGCGAGGCCAAGCTCCGGAGCTGGCCGTAATCTTGGCCGGAAAAACGGATCTGGATGCGCCCGCCCTCACCCGGTCCGAGGAGGAACGGGCGCGCCACAATCTGCGCGTCGGGATAATTCGCGCCCAACTCTTCTTGGATCAAGGGCACCAACTGCGCGATCTTCCGCTGGTCGTCCACATCGACGAGAAATTGCGCGTAGGCCGGATCGGACCGCTCCGGAGCGTAGGTCAGCAGGAAACGAAGCGCGCCCTGACCGACGGTGGTCGTCACATGAGTCACGCCGTCCAACGCGGCGATCTTGCCGCGCATTTCCTGCGTCACACGGTCGGTCTCGTCCAACCTTGTCCCGACCGGCATCCACACATCGACCATGAACTGCGGCCGCGTAGAACTGGGAAAGAAACTGTGCTCGACGAACCGGAAGCACACCAGGGCGAGAGCGAGCAACGCCGCCGTTGCTGCGAGGAAAATCCAGCGCCGCCGCATGCAAGCCACCAACCACCGGCGATAGACGGCGTAGACACCGCCAGAGAAAGGATCGCTTTCCACGCCGCCGGTCTTCGGCCCCGGTTTGAGCGCAAGGTAACCGAAAAGCGGCGCGATCGTCACCGCCGTAACCCAACTCAGACCGAGCGAGAAAAGCAGGACGACGAAAAGCGAGCGCGTGTATTCGCCGGTGCTGTCGTCGGACAACCCGATCGCGCCGAAGGCCAGGATGGCGATGGCCGTCGAACCGAGCAACGGGATCGCCGTCTGCGACACCATTTCTTTGGCCGCGCGCATCCTGTCGTGACCACGCTGAATGGCCACCAGCATGCCCTCCGTGATGACGATGGCGTTGTCCACCAGCATGACCAACGCGATGACCAGCGCCCCGAGGGAAATGCGCTCGAGCATGATGCCTCCGAGATCCATGGCGAGCATCGTTCCCGCCATCGTGATGAAAAGGATCGCGCCGATGATCAGCCCGCTGCGGACACCCATGGCCAGAAGCAGGACAACGAAAACAATGGCCACTGCGGCGGCGAGATTGCCGAGAAACTGGCTGATCGCCTCGGTCACCGTGTCGGCTTGGAAGGAGACTTTGTGCAACTCCATGCCGAGGGAAATCCCCGGCAGCAACTCGCGGATGCGCCGCTCGACAGCCGCGCCCATCACGACCACATTGCCGCCGCTCACCGTGGAGATTCCAAGGCCCACCGCTTTCTCCCCGTCGTAGCGCAGGCTCGCCGTTGGCGGATCAATGAAGTCACGCCGCACCGTGGCGATGTCCTTGAGAAAGACCAGCGTCGCGCCCGTTCCGCCGCGAATGAGCAAATTGGCAAAGTCTTCCGTTCCCGTCCATTCGCCTGTCGGATCGACGGCCAGGGCCACGGGACCCGCGTCGATGTGGCCCGTCGGCACCACCAGATTCTGTTCGCGCAATGCTTCGAAAACCTCTTCCTGCCGGATCCCCAAGCGGGCCATGCGGTCGCGCTGCATTTC
>JBILUI010000226.1:0-2707 GCA_044371145.1 Chthoniobacterales bacterium
GCCGTTGCGAGCGTCGCCGCGCCGCCCGCACCGCCCGAGGCGATGACGCCGGCCGCGCTCGAAGAGCTGCTCGCACCGATCGCGTTGTATCCCGACGCGCTGCTCGGTCCGTTGCTCACCGCTGCGACCCATCCGCAGGAGGTCATGGACGGCGGCAATTACCTGCTGCAGACCAAGCTCACGGGCAAGGAGCTCGACGCCGATGCGGAGAAGGCGGGCTTCGGCCCGAGCACGCGCGCGCTGCTGCAGTTCCCGACCGTGGTCGACATGATGTGCCAGAACTTCGACTGGACGCAGCAGCTCGGTTCGGCGATGAACACCGACCAGACGGCGGTGCTCGCCGCCGTGCAGCGTCTGCGCACGCAGGCGGTCGACGCCGGTTCGCTGAAGTCGACGCCGCAGCAGAAGGTGTCGACGAAGACCGTCGAGAAGCAGAAGGTCGTGGTCGTCGAACCTGCGGAGCCCACGGTCGTCTATGTGCCGCAGTACGATCCGCAGGCCGTCTACCAGCCTGCCGCGACGGCGGCGCCGGCGATCACGACGACCACCACCACGACGACGGCGGCGAAGTCCGGACCGACCAGCGGTGATGTCGCCGCGGCCGGGATCTTCGGCTTCGCGGCGGGACTGATCGTCGCCAACGCCTTCGACGACGACGACCGTTATCCGTACCCCTATCCGAACTGGGGCTACGGCGGCATGTATTACGGCGGCTCCGCTTGGTACGGCGGCGGCTATGTCTACCGGCCGAACTACGGCTACGGCGGTTACGGTGGTTATCGCCCGGGCTACGGCTATCGTCCGCCGGTGAACTACCCGAACGCCTGGAACCGTCCGGGCAGCTGGACGCGTCCGCCGGTGTGGACGCGACCCGGCGTGAACAACAACAACGTCTTCATCAACGTCAACAACCAGAACAACTACTACAACCGTTTCGACGACAAGAAGAACCTGCGCGTGGCCGATACGCAGCGGCCGCAGCTGGTGTCGCCGAAGGTGCGCACCGATGTCGACCGCAGCTATCGGCCGCCGTCACGGCCGATGCCGGCCGGCGCGATCAATTCGCAGGGCCGTCCGGGCGGCATGCAGCCCGGCGAGCGCCGCGACGATCGCGCCGATTGGAAGGGCCAGTCGGGCTACCAGGGCGCGCGACCGGCCGCCGCCGGTGCGGGAGCCGCCGCCGTCGGCGGCAAGGTGCCGCAGAACGTCCCGAAGATCAGCGATCGTGATGTGCGTGACAAGCTGCCGGCGTCGGGGCAGCAGCGTCCGGCGGGTGCGCAGCAGCGGCCGGCCGTCGCCGACCGTCCGGGTGCGCAGCAGCGGCCGACGCCGCAGCAGCGGCCTGCGGTGGCGGATCGCCCGGGTGCACAGCAGCGTCCGACGCCGCAGCAACGTCCGGCTGTGGCAGATCGTCCGGGCGTGCAGCAGCGTCCCACACCGCAGCAGCGTCCGATGCCGCAGCAGCGTCCAGCGATCGACCGGCCGGAGTCGCGTCCGATGCCGCAGCAGCGGCCGGCGATCGAGCGGCCCGAGCAGCGGCCCATGCCGCAGCAACGTCCCATGCCGCAGCAGCGGCCCGCCGCTGAGCGTCCGATGCCGCAGCAGCGGCCTGTACCGCAGCAGCGTCCGGGTGGGGCTGACCGTACGGCGCCGCGTGGGGAACGCACGGCGCCGGCGCGTCAGCGCGAGGGACGCTGACCGTCAGACGCGCACGACCTGCGCGGGTGTGGCGTAGTATCTTCAAGCGGTGTCCTGTCACCGCTTGAAGACGGCTGCTGCCACGCTCGCCCACCGGTTGCTTCCGTTGGCGGCGGCCATCAGCCTTTCCGGCTGCATGGCCTTGCCGCCGCTGGAGGATCGCACGGTGTCCGCTCCCGTCGTCGAGTCCACATCACCGCTCGCTGAGGCGGCCAAGAAGCTGCGTGCCGGGCGCGCGTCGCACCTCAGCGGCGTCCACGCCTTGGGCGACGGTGTCGATGCGTTCGCGGCGCGCGTCGCGCTCATCGATGCCGCGGTCGGCGGCATCGACCTTCAGTACTACATCTGGCACGACGACCTCACAGGCGGCTTGCTTCTCGACGCCCTGCGCCGCGCGGCCGACCGCGGAGTCCGCGTGCGGCTATTGCTCGACGACAACAACACCTCCGGCATGGATGGGCTGCTCACGGCGGTCGAAGACCATCCGACGATGGAACTGCGGCTCTTCAACCCGTTCATGCAGCGCAAGCTGCGCATGGCGGGCTATCTCGGCGACTTCGCGCGGCTCAACCGGCGCATGCACAACAAGGCGCTGATCGTCGACGGGGTCGTCTGCGTCGTGGGCGGCCGCAACATCGGCGATGAGTACTTCGATGCAGGCACCGACACCGGCTTCATCGACCTCGATGTGGCGGTGATCGGACCGGCGGTGGACGAGGTCGCAGCCTCGTTCCAGGCGTTCTGGGACAGCGGGTCCAGTCATCCGGCCGAGCGGGTGCTGAAGAAGCCCTCGGTCGAGGACCGTGCGCGTCTCGCCGCTCTGGGCGATACGGTGCGCGCACGGGCGGAAGCGACGCAGTACACCGCCGCTGTCAGGGATTCGCGTCTGCTCTCGGACTACGCCGCCGGCCGTCTGGCGTTCGACTGGGTGCCGGTGCGGCTCGTGGCGGACGATCCCGGCAAGGGGCTCGGTGGCACGGCGGCGGGCGATACGCTGCTCGGCAGGTTG
>JBILUI010000246.1:0-2698 GCA_044371145.1 Chthoniobacterales bacterium
CGAATTGATTTCGAGGTAATGCGTAGGTCCATGAATCTCACGCGAACCGACAGCGCGTGGTGGAAACCGGTGCCCGATCAGGCAAAGACTATCGGTCACGCACCTTGGTCGCCTCACACGGGAATCGGGGCTGTATCCGATGCAGCGTATGATTTTCGCAGCGGACTGGGAGCGGTGTTTTGTGCCAACTTCAATTACCTGAGCAAGAACGAGGCGGACTGGCAGCGTTGGAAAACACTTTTGATGCAGGTGAATGGCCTCAGGGAAACTTATTGCGGCGACTTTTACGCTCTGACGGGCTGGAGTCTCGCCGAAGAGGATGTTGCGGCATGGCAATACCACCGGCCCGACTTGGGCAAAGCGCTTGTGCAGGTGTTCCGCCGCAGCAAGGCCAGCATGCCCGCTGACGGTTACACTTTTCCTCTGAGAGGGCTCGACCCGAAAGCAGCTTACAAAATCGAGGACCTCGACAACCCTGATGAATCCAAGCAAATGACGGGCGCCGAGCTGATGGAGGGGGGGTTGAATGTTGCTTTGCCGCAGCAACCCCAGTCTGCGCTTTTTGTTTTGCATAAGCTCCCTTAATTCCCATGACCAACCCTGTTCCCGTCTACTCGAGAAAAAATCCGTTTCCCGCGCGACTGACCAAGTCCGAACTCCTTACGCGCGGTGGCTCAGGCAAGGAAACTGTGCACTTCGAAATTTCATTGGCCCACTCGGGGCTCTCCTATGAGGTCGGCGATTCCCTTGGAGTATTTCCGGAAAACCATCCGGGCGACGTCGAGGCCGTGCTCGCTGCCGCACGTCTCGACGGGGAGACGCGAATCGAAGGGGCGGGGAGCACTCTGAGCGACGTCCTCATGCGTCAGGTGACCTTGCGCGAGCCCTCACGGCAGTTGCTAGGCGCCATCTTCGCCAAGGATCCTTCGGCGGCCGGTGAGCTGTCCGAATTGATCGACCCCGAGGCAAAGTCGGTCATGGAAGAGTGGATTGACAGTCGCGAGGTTGTGGACATCCTTGAGATGTTTCCGCGAGCGAAGTTCACCGCCGGTGAGTTGATTGAAGTGTTGCGCAAACTCCAGCCGCGCCTTTACTCCATCGCTTCGTCGCCCAAACTTCATCCGGAGTCCGTGCATCTCACCGTCGCCGTCGTGCGCTACGAGTCCCACGGGCGCAAACGTCAGGGCGTCTGCTCGACATTCCTTGCCGACCGCGCCACCGACTGCTCTGTTCCGGTCTTCATTCATTCGGCCAAACACTTCCGTCAACCTGCGGACAACAGCGCTCCGGTCATCATGGTCGGTCCCGGCACGGGGATCGCGCCTTTCCGCGCGTTTCTCCAAGAACGCGAGGCGACGGGGGCGGCGGGCAGGTCGTGGCTTTTCTTCGGCGACCGCAACAGCGCGACCGATTTCCTTTACGAGGAAGAAATCAAGTCGTGGCTCGGCATAGGCGTCCTGCACCGGCTGAGCACTGCTTTCTCGCGCGATCAGGCCGAAAAGATTTACGTCCAGCATCGCATGATGGAGAACGCGGCCGAAATGTGGAAATGGCTCGAGGAAGGCGCGTATTTTTACGTCTGCGGCGACGCCTCGCGCATGGCCAAGGATGTCGATGACGCTTTGCGTCGTATCGTTGTGCAGGCTGGGGGCAAATCCGAGGAGCAAGCCGCCGAATACGTCGAGGAAATGAAGAAGAGCAAGCGCTACCGCAAGGACGTCTACTGATCAGCGCTGCGCGATCTCAGCATCAACTGGCTTGGTTAGGTCTACAATCAGCGTTGAATACGGCCCGATCCGGAGCCTCCCGCGAGTGACATGACCTCGGCAACAGAAACGTGGTTCAGATCACCGTGGATGCTGTGCTTGAGGCATGAAGCAGCGGCAGCGAATTCAACGGCTTTCTGCGTTCCCATCCCCGCGAGCAACGCGTAGATGAGGCCACCGGAGAACGAATCGCCTCCGCCGACGCGATCCACGATGCGGATGGTGTAAGAGCGGCTTTGGTAGCAGTCCTTCCCGTCGGAGAGCAAACACGACCAACCGTTCTCGGAGGCGCTGGTGCTCTCGCGGAGCGTTGTTGCCACATAGCGGAATCCGAACTTCTCGTGCAGAAGACGAGCTACGGCCTTGTAACGTTCGGCGTCGAGCGACCCAGAATCAACATCGACTCCCTCGGCCTCCACACCAAGGACCAGGGCGGTGTCCTCCTCGTTGCCGATGAGAACGTCGACATGACGCATCAGCCGCGTCATGACCGTCCGCGCTTTCTCCGGGCTCCAGAGCTTGCGGCGGTAATTGAGATCGCAGCTCACGGTGAGTCCGTGCTTTTTCGCCGCTGCGCAGGCTTCTTCCGTCACCTCTGCCATGGAGTCGCTCAAAGCCGGGGCGGTGCCGGACCAATGGAACCAACTTTTGCCTGCGAGGATTTCGTCCCAGGGAATGTCACCTAGTTTCAACTCGGTGATCGCGCTGCCTGCCCGGTCGTAGATGACTTTGGATGGGCGCTGCGAGACTCCGGTCTCCAAGTAGAACGTTCCGAGACGGCTGCCCCGCTTGAGGACGTGATCCGTGTTCACGCCGAATTCGCGGATCTTGTTGATGCACGCTTGGCCGATCTCCGTGTCGGGAACGGCGGAGACAACAAAGGCGGGCAAACCGAAGTTCGCGACCGAAACGGCAGCATTCGCTTCGGCGCC
>JBILUI010000219.1:0-2696 GCA_044371145.1 Chthoniobacterales bacterium
CTGGACGATCGAACCGAAAGTCGATGGCGTTGCGCTCTCGCTGACTTACCGCGAAGGACTGCTCGAGCTGGCGGCCACACGCGGCGACGGCACAACCGGTGATGATGTGACGCAAAACATCCGCACCATCCGTTCGATCCCCCTCAAGCTTGAAGGCGATGTTCCCGATTTGCTCGAAATCCGCGGCGAAGTTTATTTACCGAAGAAGAAATTCACCGGGCTGAACGAAGAACGCGAGAAAGAGGGGGACGCCCTCTTTGCCAATCCGCGCAATGCGGCGGCTGGTTCACTCAAGCTCCTCGATTCCTCGATCGTGGCCAAACGCGGACTCAACGCGGTCTTCTACGGACTCGGGGCGGTGGAAGGCGGCAAAGCCCCTCAGTCGCAGGAAGAACTTTTGCACTGGCTGAAAAAGATCGGCCTGCCCGTTGTTCCGAAATTCTGGGAAGCAGATGACGAAGCCGGGGTACGCAAAGCCATTGCCGAATTGGAAAAAATCCGCCACGACTTCGCCTTCGAAACGGACGGCGCGGTGATCAAGCTCGACGAATTCAGGCGCCGCGAGCAGGCAGGCAGCACGTCGAAGGCGCCGCGCTGGGCCATGGCCTACAAATACGAAGCGGAGCGCGCACGGACGAAACTCAATAGCATCACCGTGCAGGTCGGTCGCATGGGCACACTCACCCCGGTGGCGGAACTCGAGCCTGTGCCGATCGCGGGAAGCCGCGTGGCCCGCGCCACGTTGCACAACGAGGAAGAGATCGCGCGCAAGGACATCCGGATCGGAGACTGGGTCTTCGTCGAAAAGGCAGGTGAAGTGATTCCGGCTGTGATCGGCGTCGACAGCAAAGCGCGCACGGGCAAAGAAAAGAAATTCAAGATGCCGGAAGAATGTCCGTCATGCGAAAGCAAAGTCTTTCGCGATCCGGAACTGACCGCAATCCGCTGCATCAATCCCGATTGCCCGGCGCAGATCCGCCGCCGCATCGAGCATTTCGCCGCGCGCGGAGCGATGGATATCGAAGGACTGGGCGAAGCGATGGTCGACCAGTTGGTCACTGCCGGATTGGTCGAGACACTGCCCGACGTGTACGCTCTCAAGTCTGAGGAGGTCTCGGCCCTCGAGCGCATGGGCGAGAAAAGCACGGCAAATCTGCTCGCGGGAATCGAAGGAAGCAAAGAGCAACCCCTGTGGCGCCTGCTGTTCGGTCTGGGCATCATGCACGTGGGCGCCTCGGTCGCGCGCAAACTGGCCGATAAATTCCACACACTCGACAAAATCGCCTCCGCTTCGGTCGAGGAATTGGAAAGCACCGAAGATGTCGGCGAAATCGTGGCCAAGGAAATACACGACTTTTTCCGCCTGGCGCACAACAAGAAGCTGGTCGAAGTGTTGCGCAAACGCGGCCTCAACTTCGGCGAACGCGACGAACGCACCGCGCCCGCATCGCAGGAATTGGCCGGCGAAACGTGGGTCATCACTGGAACACTGAGCCGTCCGCGCGACGAGATCGCCGAACTGATCCGCCGCCATGGCGGCAGCGTGAGCGGCAGCGTGAGCAAAAAAACCAGCTACGTCCTCGCCGGCGAGGAAGCTGGGAGCAAACTCGACAAGGCGAAATCGCTCGGCGTGACGGTGGTTGACGAAACAATGTTCCGCACGCGCATCGTATGAAACTCATCTCCTGGAACGTCAACGGACTGCGCTCGATCCTCGGCAAAGGCCTCTTGGAATTTTGGTCGGGCGAGAAGCCGGATATTCTCTGCCTGCAGGAAATCAAAGCGAAGCCCGAGCAAGTCGCCGACGCGACTTGGCCGCGCGGATTCGCACCGCATTGGAACAGTGCGGAGAAACCCGGCTACTCCGGCACAGCGACCTTTGCCAAAAAGAAGCCGGTGCGGCACACCATGGGCATCGGCGCGGAGGAGCACGACCGCGAAGGACGCGTGGTCACGCTGGAATACGAGGAATTCTTTCTGGTCAACGTCTACACGCCGAATTCGCAGCGCGAACTGACGCGCCTGGATTACCGGACGCGCGAGTGGGAGCCGGCCTTCCGCGCTTACCTCAAGAAGCTGGAAAAGAAAAAGCCGGTCATTCTCTGTGGCGACTTGAATGTCGCGCACACCGAGGACGACCTGGCCAATCCGAAAACGAATCACCGCAACGCCGGATTCACCGACGAGGAACGCGGCGAATTCCAAGCGCTGATCGACGAGGGTTTCGTCGACACCTTCCGCTTATTCACGCAAGGCAACGGCCACTACACATGGTGGAGCTACATGAACAATGCGCGCCCGCGGAATATCGGGTGGCGCATCGATTACTTCCTTGTTTCGGAAGCGCTCGTGCCGCGGGTCAAATCCGCGCGCATCCTCGCGCACGTCCCGGGCTCCGATCATTGCCCGGTCGTGCTCGAGTTGCGTTGAATCAATCCGCGTCTTTTGCCGCCGCGGGAGAAGCGGCGGGAGCGGCAGCCGCAGCCGGAGCCTGCGCGCCGGGCTGGTTGAACTGGATGTGGTCGCGGAAGAATTCGTCCTCGAGCATGGTACGCATGTCCTGCGCGGTGGCGCGCTTGTTGGCTTCCTCGAGTTTCCCGCGCGCGGCGTCGGGCTTGCCGTCGCGGAAATCGATGGCTGCCGCGACAACATAGATACCGGCCGTGGCATTGCCGCCTTCGATCGCGTCGGCGATT